>CAUFXR010000012.1 GCA_959596515.1 uncultured Oscillospiraceae bacterium | reverse complement strand
GAAAGGGGGCCTGATTTCATGGTGAACGGAGCTCAGATCATGGTGAAATGCTTGGAAAAGGAGGGCGTAAAAGTCGTCTTCGGTTATCCGGGCGCAGCTATCTGCCCGTTTTACGATGAGCTTTACCAATCTGAAATTCATCATATTCTGGTCCGACAAGAGCAAAATGCCGGACATGCCGCCAGTGGCTATGCCCGTGCTAGCGGAAAACCTGGTGTCTGTATCGCTACTTCTGGCCCCGGCGCCACCAATTTGATCACCGGATTGGCCACCGCATATATGGACAGTATTCCCATTATCGCCATTACCGGCCAGGTAAGAAGCGATCTTTTGGGCCGCGATGTGTTCCAAGAAGTCGACATCACCGGCGCCTGTGAACCCTTTACCAAACATTCCTATCTTGTGAAAAACACGGCGGATCTACCCCGGGTTTTCAAGGAAGCGTTTCATATCGCCGCTACTGGGCGGCCCGGTCCTGTATTAATTGATATTCCCATCGATATCCAGCAAAATGCGATCGATGAGTTTCATTATCCGGAAAAAGCTGAAATCATCGGCTACAAGCCCCGATCTAATGGGCATCCTTTGCAGATCAAACGAGCTGTGGCAGCCTTAAAGGAAAGCAAACGGCCTTTGATCTGTTCCGGCGGTGGGGTTCTTTCCTCAGGGACCAAACTGAAGCTGCTAGCCTTTGTAGAAAAGACTGGCATTCCTGTGGTTTCCACCATGATGGGAATCGGCGTAATGCCCTCGGAACATCCTCTGTATCTCGGAATGTTGGGTTCCCATGGAAAAGCCTGTGCCAATAAGGCAATCCATCAGGCTGACTGTATTATTTTGTGCGGCGCCCGCGTTGGTGACCGAGCGGTAGCGGCGCCAGATCAGATTGCGGAAAAAGCTACTATTATCCATATTGACATTGATCCCGCGGAAATTGGCAAAAATATGAAGGCCCACATTCCGATTGTCGGTGATATGAATAAGGTATTTACCAGTCTGTCAGAACAGACCGATTACCACGTTTCCAAAGAATGGGCCAGTATTGTTGACGACCTAAAGCATGAGCCAAGGCGGGTTCCTCCCACCTTTGAGGGCTATGTGGAACCTCGAACCTTTATCCGCAGTTTTTCCGCCACTATGCCCTCCAAAGCGATTTTGGCGGCGGATGTGGGACAAAACCAAATCTGGTGCGCCAACAACTTCGAGATCCGGGACGGCCGTTTTCTTACCACCGGCGGTTTAGGCACCATGGGTTACTCTATTCCCGCAGCGTTGGGGGCGAAACTCGCCCGGCCTACCCGTGAGGTAGTGGCCATCTGCGGAGACGGCTCGTTCCAAATGAGCATGTGCGAACTAGGAACTATCGCCCAGAATCACATAGGAGTAAAAATCATTATTATGCGCAATACCCGTCTGGGTATGGTTCGGGAACTTCAGGATAATCTGTATGGCCACCGCCATGCCGCTACAATTCTCGACGAAACTCTGGATTTTCTGAAAATCGCCGAGGCTTACGGAATTCCCCACGCTATGGCTTCTTCCAATGAGGAGGCGTTAAAGCAGGCCGAAGTTATGATGAATACTCCAGGCCCATATTTACTGGTATGCAACGTCCATCCCGATACCCCGTCGCGATAAGGAGGCGCCGATTATGAAATATACGATTTCCGTTCTGGTGGAAAACCATCCCGGCGTCCTTTCCAAAGTATCCGGCTTATTCTCCCGCCGCGGCTTTAATATTGACAGCTTGGCGGTTGGCGTTACCGAGGATCCCACGATCTCCCGTATGACCATTGTAGTAAACGGCGACGAGTATATCGTGGAACAGGTGGAAAAGCAGCTGAATAAAGTGATTCCCGTGATCAAAGTAAAAACTTTGAATCCGGATGAGCTGATCAGCCGGGAACTTTCTTTAATCAAGGTGGGTTGCACCGCAAAACAAAGACCTGATCTGATGAAGATTGCTGAGCTGATGCAGGCGAATATCGTGGATGTGACTCCAAACAGCATGACCTTTCAGTTCGCTGACACCGGCGAACGTACTGAAACCCTGATTAGTCTCATTAAGCCCTATGGTATCCGTGAGATCGTTCGCACCGGGACGGTAGCTATCGAAAAAGGCGCCGCTACTGTGCGCAAGACCACGGTTTAACAGATATCATTCAAAATTTGTACCGCGAAAAGCGGTCAGGAGGTAATTTTTATGCCAAAAATTTACTACCAACCCGATTGCGACATCAATGTGCTGAAGGATAAAACCGTCGCCATTATCGGCTACGGCAGCCAGGGCCATGCCCATGCGCTGAACCTGCATGACAGCGGCGTCAAAGTAATCGTCGGTCTGTACGAGGGCAGCAAGAGCAAGGAAAGAGCCGAAAAGGCCGGTTTGACCGTTATGACGGTTCCCGAGGCTGTCAAAGCCGCTGACATCATTATGGTTTTAATCCCCGATGAGCGCCAGGCCGATATGTACAAAAAGGATATCGCTCTCTACATGACCGATGGCAAGGCTTTGGCTTTCGCTCACGGTTTCAACATCCATTACGGCCAAATCGTTCCCGCAAAGAATATCGACGTATTCATGATCGCCCCCAAGGCTCCGGGCCACACTGTCCGCAGCGAATATTTGGAGGGTAAGGGAACTCCTGCTCTGGTCGCTGTGTATCAGGATTACACCGGCCATTGCCTTGATGTTGCTTTGGCCTATGGCGCTGGCATCGGCGCCGCTAGAGCCGCCGTTATGGAAACCACCTTTAAAATCGAAACCGAAACCGACTTGTTTGGCGAGCAGGCCGTATTGTGCGGTGGCGTTACCGCTTTGATGCAGGCCGGCTTTGAGACTCTGGTGGAAGCGGGCTATGCTCCAGAGAACGCTTATTTCGAGTGCATCCATGAGATGAAACTGATTGTGGACTTGATCTACACCGGTGGCTTCAAGATGATGCGTTATTCTATTTCCGATACCGCTGAGTTTGGCGATTATGAAACCGGCAAGCGGATCATTACCGAGGATACCAAGAAGGAAATGAAGAAAATTCTGGAAGAAATTCAGGACGGTACCTTCGCTTCCAAGTGGATCGCGGAAAACAAGAACGGACGCTCTCACTTCAACGCCTGTCGGCGCATCAAGGCTTCTCATCAGCTGGAAGAGGTCGGAGCAGAGCTGCGTAAAATGTACGCCTGGAATGACGACAAATATAAGGATTAATTTTTTCTTAGCCAAAAGGCCGGACATAGAGTCCGGCCTTTTATTTTTTGCGCGCAGGAAGTCTTGGCAACGCCTGATTACCGGAAATACTTCCATATCCCGTAAAATCAAAGGCGGCACCAAAGCGCCTCCAAACTGGCTAACTTTTTCTATAATTCTCTATAAATAGTAATCATATTCATTGACGAAAAGAATACTAGGACAGTGACTAACCTGAGAGCCCACCTGCTAATTAAGGTGAAAAGCTGCCCATTGGCAGTCTACTAACGGTCTCTTGAATTTATGCAAATATTTGGTATAATAAAAGTGTATATGTGAAGGGAGGCGTTTTATGTCTCTTCTCCTTAAGATCACTTTAATGGTTTACGCGATTTGCGTCGCAATATACTGTTTTCGAAAAAAATTTGGAGCTTACAGGCCCATCCGTATATTATCCAAAGCGCTCTGCTCTGCGGGCTTTCTGCTGATCGCGGTAGTCTGCGGCATAGAATCCGGGTTTCAAAAGGCTCCCTTATGGAGCTGGGGAATTTTTTCCGCCCTAATATTCTCCGCTCTCGGAGACTTTTTTCTTGTCCTGCAAAAAGGAGAGGCCGGTAAAAAATCATTTGATTTTTTTACTCTCGGCGGTATCTCTTTCTTTTTAGCTCATGTGGTGTTTTCCGCCGTTTTTGTGTCTCATCACGGGTTTCATTGGATCACGGTGGTTGTAGCTCTAGCGCTAGCGGGAATCCAACTTGGAACCTTGAACCGAACGAAACGGCGTTTCGATATATTTAGCATTTTCTCGCTGATCTATCTGGCGGCGCTCGGTTTTATGGCCGCCAACGGACTTTTGTTTTTCGCCGATATTTTATCAGCGGTATCGTCTTCTCCCTATTCTTTTTGCGTTGCCACAGGTGCTGTTTTGTTTCTCATCTCCGATCTGCTTCTATGCTACAAGCTTTTTCTCAATGGCAAGGCAGAATGGACTGACGTAGGCAATACCATTACCTACTTTGGCGGCCAAGCGCTTTTTGCCATCACCCTTTTGTATGTTTAAACGCTTAGAAACGTGGTTCATCCAGTGTGAAATAGAGCTACAATAAAGCTACATTAAGTAAAACAATCTGAAAACAAATAATTTGAGACACTCGGATTTTCAGATTGCGACGAATGATAAATCACCAGATAGGAGGGAACGATTTGTCTCAGGAGATCAAAAGAGCCGCCCCCTTGCTCAAAAGAGACGGTTCCACGGTTGTAGGTTGGGCCAGCAGCAATCTGCTGGATTATAATAAAATCGACTGTACGGCATCCTCGGCACGAATCAAGGAATGGGACCGGTATACCGTGGTGAGTCCGGATTGCGCTATCACCCTAAGCATTGCGGATTTAGGCAACCTCGGATATGTTTTTGCCTCTTTGACGGATTTTACCCAAAAGCCCTGCCGCACTTTTAGCCAGACCATCACCAAAGCCTATCCTATGGGACGGATGAACCTTCCCCTTTCCGCAAAGTCGGGAGACACCACTTACACCAGCAAGCAAGTGGGAATGAGGTTTTCTCGTTCCGCTAAGTTACGCTTTTTAAACTGCGAATACGTAAATTTTTGTGAAGGAAAAACTCTTTATTTAAATCTTTCCCTGGAGGAACCTGATCGATACGCTATGGCTTCCGCCACTGATTTCGGGGTTAAAAAAGGGTGTTTCGCTTATCGCTATCAGGTAAGCCGTATGCCAGCTTCCGGCGTGATCCGATACGGTGGAGCGGAGTACACTTTTCGTCCGGAGTCCAGTTTCGGTACGCTAAGCTGGTGTCGGGGCGTCTTCCCCACAAAAGCCGGATTCACTACCGCCACTCTGTTTGGTCAAATTAAATACTCACCTTTTGTTCTGTTTGCCGGTGGCCCTTTGGAAAGCGCCTTGTATTACGGTGAACAGTTCTATAAACTTGATGAAATCAGTATTTCTCCTGCGGAGAATGGCCCTTGGAAGTTCCATTTCCCCCATCCCGGTTCCCAGCTGGAAATGTCTGTCTTGCAAAAAAACCAAGTACGTTCCAGCTTTTTAATGAACTTTTGTCGTCATGAACAGGTATTTGGTTCCTTCAGCGGCAGCCTTTCCCTTTCAGACTTGAGCCTTCCCCTAGACCATATTACCGGTTTTACCGAACGATTCGAAAGTCGTTTATAACCCCTTGCCGAAAGGAGTCTTTTATGTACCAGCAAACACCACCTTCTCCCTATCCTCACCCGCCTTACCAACAGTCCTACCCACTGTTTCCTTATCAGGAGCCTTATCCGCCCTACGAACCGCCCGGAACCCCAGCACCCCGTAAAAGCGGACTTCCAGCCTGGGGGGTAGTGCTTATTGCTCTTGGAACATTTTTCTTTGGCATCTTAATGGGTATGTTTTTGTCTACATTTGGCAGGGTAGCGACTGAAATTTACAACAATGATTGGAGCCAGTATGATGATCCCTATGGTTATGGCATGACTGGGTCCTATGGGTTGAATGAAACAGCGGAAATCAGCGGTACACTCTATGATCTCTCTTTTTCTCCTTGTTCCTTTGACGCGGATATCACACTAACCTCTTACCTGCGGGGAGATCAGGCCGCCGATGTGATTGTCGAAATGGGTGGCGACTTAGGCAGTTTGCCCGCTGGAAAGGAATATGTCGTCGCCGCTTTTCAGATTGAACTGTACAGCACCGACTCCTCTACGGCCGTGATGTTCAACCCCCAATACTTCCGTTTTGATATTGCGGAATCCGGAGACGATGTGAGAATCGGCAATTATCCGGAAAATGGCATTGAAGTGGAAAATGTATCCTTAAAAACCGGAGAATCCGGCATCATCACTGCTTTTGCGGTGATCGATAAAACTTTGAGCGATCCTGATCTATATTTTTACACAAGCGACACTTATATTACGTTTACTCCTTAATACTAGCTAATCAGAAAGGTTCCAATCCATGAAGAAAAAAGTAATGTTAGGCATGAGCGGCGGCGTGGATAGTTCCGTTGCCGCTCTTCTTTTATTGCAGCAAGGTTATGATGTCACCGGTGTCACCATGAAACTTCGCCCCGATCAATATATGGCGGAGAGTCAAAGCGGTGGTTGCTGCTCTTTAGATGATATTGATGACGCTCGTCGGGTTGCATACCGGCTTGGAATCGAGCATCTAGTGCTCAATTTCACGCAGATATTTTCGGAAAAGGTCATTGATTATTTCGCGGCGGAATATTTAGCCGGCAGAACGCCTAATCCCTGCATTGCCTGTAACGCTCATGTAAAATTTGACGCCCTGCTTCGCAAAGCGCTTTCTTTGGAATACGATTATATAGCCACCGGTCATTACGCAGTGATCACTCAAAACGATCAGGGACGTTGGCTTTTGAAAAAAGCCCCTTGCGCAAAGGACCAAAGCTATGTGCTTTATCGTCTAACTCAGCACCAATTGGCCCATACGCTGATGCCCTTAGCCGGTATGGAAAAATCACAGGCTAGAGAACTGGCGCGTCAGGCCGGTCTTCCGGTAGCTCATAAACCTGACAGTCAGGAAATTTGTTTTGTCCAGGATAACGACTACGCCTCTTTTATTCGCCGATATGCCGGCAAGGAGCCACCGCCGGGAAATTTTATCGATGAGGCTGGAAATGTGCTTGGCACTCACAAAGGAATCACTCACTATACTATCGGCCAGCGCAAGGGTCTTGGCATCGCCCTTGGAAAGCCTATGTTTGTCACAAAAATCGATCCTGTCTCCAACACGGTCACTCTGGGAGAAAACGGTTCCCAATACGCTTCTTCCCTTATCGCCGGTCAGGTAAACCTTATCCCTGTGGATGCCCTGACCTCTCCCACCCTCGCTCAGGTGAAAGTTCGATATCAGGCGACTCCGGCACCGGCACTGCTCACGCCCTTGACAGATGGTAAAATCCAGGTGGATTTTCAAGAACCTCAGCGTTCCGTTACGCCGGGACAAGCTGTCGTTTTTTACGATGGCGATCTGGTGTTAGGCGGTGGTGTGATTGAAAGGAATGAGGCCAAACTTTAATAAGAAAAGTAAAATTCTTAAAAACACGTTATAAGAAAGCGTAAAAGCGTAAGAAAATTCAGGAAATTTCGCAAAATCTTATAACGCTAAGTTTTCTAAATTTTCTATAGTATCAAATATCCTGCCGTTCGTTTCATATCTATGTAGGAGAACTCCTATCTTGAAACGTGCCTTTTTCTTATAGCTCATCGATAAGTTTTTTATTTTTAGAATGTTGCGTTTTTTATGGAATCCGTTAAAAATGCTCTTTTTCTAAAAGTTCGAAAAAAGTCAAAAAAATAGAAAGCCAAGAGAAATTTTCTTAGCTTTCTATTTTCTTTTTTCCCGTTTATTCTTTTTATGCTGCACAGCTTCTTTCATATGGAGAATCGAAGCTCTGCGCACACCCGCTTTCATACTCGGAAACGCTTTTAACAAACGCCGCTGCGCACCGGAATTCAGTCCCTTGCTAATGGTTTCCATGCGCTCCTGAAGGCGCTCCATGGAAGCGGTCTGCAATTCTAAAACAGCCTCTTTGGTAGCGTTGACTTTGCTTTCAAAGCTCTGCTGAAGTCTCTCTCGGTTTTCTTCTCCCTTGGATTTTATCGCCTCCAGCACTTTTTCCAGTTCATCCAGTTTACCATTCATAGCAAGAATGCTGCGAACTGTTATCACACTGTCCGTAATGAAATAGAAGAGAAAAACAAAGGCAATAACCGGCAGAAGCCATTGAGGGATCCAAGCCTCCAGTTTTTCGATAAAAGGGTTAAGGAAGCGCATCAAAATCACAGACAAAACGCCAAAAAGCAAAGAGTTTCTCAGGCAGACTCTGCCTTTGATATTAAATTTTCGTTTACTATAATCCCACCAAGTGGTGTGAAACATTTTTTCCAGTAGAAAACCTGTAATGTATTCTAGGATACTGGTCACCAACATACCAAAGACAAATAAGACCGGAAGGCTTTGAGTAAAGGGATGTAACAGGAAAATAACCAACAATGCGCCTACCCCATACACCGGACAAAAGGGACCATTTAAAAATCCACGGTTGATGAACTTTTTAGCAGGAATCGAGCAATAAGTTGATTCGCATGCCCAGCCTAAAAGGCTATATAGTGCAAAGCTGATGATAAGCTTTGAGACAAACACCGCGCTTTCCGTCAATACCAACTTTCCTATTCCCCCTTTCCGCATGGTATAATAGTATCAGTGTACCCGCAGCGACAAAGCTTGTCAAGTTTTGTCACTTTTCCTCCCAAAAAATTCGTCTTGTTCTATTTTCAAAAACGTGCTACAATGTATTCCGTCAGGAGGTGCCAGCCATTGCAACTAAAAATTAAAAAAGCACTCGCTGCATTAATATTGTTTGCCTTTTCTCTCTTTCTTCTGGTCGGCTGCTCCTCTAAACCGGAACCGAATCCCCAGAATCCTTTGCAGGGCCAATGGAAAGATACATATGGTTTGACAGAATACAGTATTTTAGACGACCATAATTTAATTCTGACTACCTACGGCTTCGTTGATTTTCCCGGGACCTACACCCTGGTTGAGGATGACACAATCCAAATTTGTTATTCGGTACTCGGGAAAAAGCAGACGGAAACTTATCAGTTTTCTTTTTCCGGAGACCGGTTTTTCTTGGATAAAAATGAATTTGTCAGAGACACCTGACTTTTATGATTTTTAAGAATCCCTCTTTGGCTCTATCCAAAGAGGGATTCTTTATTTTATTCTTTTTCTTTCCCGCAGTGACTGGAAAAACTCGCTCAAAACCGCGGCACACTCTTCTTCTAAAATCCCGGAAACCACCTGTGGCCTATGGTTATAAGGAAACTCAAAAAGATTGACTACCGATCCGCAGGAACCCGCCTTTAGATCCTTAGCGCCGTAGCAGAGCCGGCGGATTCTGGAATTGATAATCGCACCGGTACACATAGGACAAGGCTCTAAAGTAACGTACAGGTCGCACTGCCACAAGCGCCATCCACCCAGCGCTTTACAGGCCCCGTCAATCGCCTCCAGTTCCGCATGATACAGGGCGTTTTTTCCAAATTCTCTGCGGTTTCTCCCGCTGGAAACAAACTGCCCATCTTTTACGATCACAGCGCCTACCGGCACCTCGCCTTCCGCCGCGGCTAAATTCGCAAGTTTTAACGCCTCACGCATCCAAGCCTGATCTGCCAACTCTGTCAGCTTATCCGGTTCCATTTATAAAACTCCCAAACTTCCTAAAATAATACAAATTCCAAACAACACAAAGGCAGAAATCATCACCCCAGAGGAGCAGAAAATCGCCACCCGCTTTTTCAGGGTAAAAACGGATTTCGCCCTTTCCGGAAATGAGATAATCTCTTTTTTAGATTTGGAAAGCTTCAAAATGCAAAGGATTCCGATCCCAAGCAGAAGATATGTTGTTAGATAAAAAATAAAAATATAAAGCTGCAAAGAGATATTATGAGAAAGGGCATCTATCGCGGAAGCAAAAAAATTGTTGAAGAAATGAATTAAAATTCCCGGCAGAAGAGAATTGGTCTTCACCACAATAAATCCCATTACTAGTCCCAAAATGAATGCCATAGGAATTTGCGTGATATAGAAATGAGTGATTCCAAACAACATCGCCGAGATAATCACTGCGAAACTATCTCCAAACCGACGTAAGGAACCTAAAATGATGCCGCGGAACGCGAACTCCTCCAAAAGGGCTGGCAAAAGCGCCGTGGTCAGTACACTTACGATAATATAAGGAACCGTATTTTCATAGGGGCTCTCCGGCAAAGGAATATGAATTCCCACAATCTCACCGATAGTCAGCATCATACTGGTCTGAATATTTAAGCTCATACAAATTCCTACGCCAGCCAAAACCAGCAGCGCAGTGGTCTTTCCCCCAACCTTCTCAAAAGGCAAGAGCCGGCTCATCGATTCATTTCCTGTTTTCGCCAAAATTAAAAAAGGGAAGAAGAAGCATACGCTGTAAATAATCATGGAAAACAGAGTCATTCCAGTTAAGTCATACTCATAAGCGCCGCTATAAACATCCACACTCATCAGCCCAATTACTACCAGGAAAAATCCGCTGAAAAGAGAAAAGAACAAATAGAAAAAACGGTTTCCCAGCATGGTCAAGCCAATTTTATTCGCACATCGTCTAATTTGATTTTTTTCCTCAAACTCCTGATAACTAGGTATAGATCGGTGATAATTCTGCAAATCTTGTTGCGGCATAGATGGATAAGGGGGATAATACATAACAGCACCTCTCTGTGTTCTCATCATGTTGGTTTTCAACACGCCCTACCTTATAGGATAAATTTTCCAATAGATCCATATATTTATGCTTTACCAATACTTTTATTATAGGGAATTTTAAAACAAAAATCAACCTTCACGCTTTATGATAAAATCACTCTGCAAAATGCACAAAAGCGCGGCCGCTTTCGTGGCCGCGCTTTTGTGAAGAAACCCTTCTTCTGGTGGATAAGCCAAAAAGAGAATGATTTACTCGTCGTACACAATATCATTTTTGAACACAGTTCATTTACAAGCTCTGCTCTGGTTGATACACGTGACACTATCGCTATTCAGCTAGATGACGAAGGGACCAATTAAAATCAATAAACCAACTTCCAATAATTTAGCTCTTGATAGCGCCAGCGGTTAAGCCTTCTACCAGCTGCTTTTGGGCTACAATAAACAAAATCAAAATCGGAACGATATTAATTACTACCATTGGGAACAGAACATCGATAAACAGCAAGAAGTTCTGTACATAGGTTTGAATAATAACCGGTGCGGTTCTAGAATCGCCATACAAGAAAATTAAAGGCATATAAAAATCATTGAAAATCTGCAGGCCGCAAACTAGAGTCACAGTACCGATTACAGGCTTACACAGAGGCATCATGATCTTATAAAAGATCTGGAACTCGTTAGCCCCATCAATCTTAGCACTTTCGGAAAGTTCACCCGGAAGCTGCTTAAAGAATTTCATAAACAGGAAACACGCCAAAGACATATTACCAATATAAACCAGCATCAGACCAAACAGAGTGCTGATCAAACCCATAGCGTTGATGACCTGATAGTTAACCAAAACACCCAGTTGGATCGGGAACATCATACCGAACAAAATAAAGGTCTCTAAAAAGGCTTTCCCTTTAAATTGATAACGGGATTGTCCATAAGCCAACAGAGAAGATACAATTAACAATCCAACAACAGATCCCACCAAAAGGATCAGGCTGTTAAGCATATAAGTAAGAAAATGTTCATCTTGAATAACTCTAACGTAGTTTTCAATCCTCCATTGCTGAGGCAAGCCAAACATATTAGTGGTAATTTCAGTCTTGCTTTTAAAAGAGGATACGATCGTTACATAAAGCAGGATGAAAACGATCAAACCATAGATTAGAAATAAAATGGTCGGAATCCAACTGGTCCTCCCAATCTTCTTTTTCATAGTAACACCTCGGTTTTCAGTTTTGAGACGGTTATCAATCCGCTTTTACTCGTTCCATACTTTTACTCTTCTTAAGCCAGACTGTAAAATGCCAGTCAAAATTAAGATAATCACAAAAGTAGTAGTACCGATTGCTGCGGCTAGACCATAGTCTGTCTGCACAGAGCTCACAGCACCGCTGCCGAACGCAGTACGATAGAACATCATATTGACAAAGTCGATAGCACCGCCGCGGCCATAGGGTCCGCCCAAAACATAGGGCAGATCGAAAGTCGTGATTCCCCAAATAGCATCCAGTACGATAATGTTGATCATACCAGGTCCGAGGTCAGGTAAAATAATGTGAATAAATTTCTTCCATTCATTAGCGCCGTCCACGGTCGCCGCTTCCATTACATCCGCAGGAATATTCTTCATATTAGAAAGAAGAATCATCATGCCTATAACAGAACTGTACCAAATACCGGTTCCCATCATTAAAGCGAAGGCATGGCCGGTATCCGCATAGAACACAGGCAAATTCACTTTAGAAACGCCTAGTGCCATCAACACTTTATTGACCATACCAAAGCTCTCATTGAACACAATGGTGCTGAAGAAACCGATAACAGCAGCGCTGAACACATAAGGCAGGAAAAAAACACCTTCTAAGAAATTGTGAAAATGGATCTTGCGATAAAACGCATAAGACACAAGCAGCTGAATAGGAATAATGATTACATATTCAACCGCAATAAATTTCAAATTATTAGTTAAAGCATTCCAATACACAGAGGAATTACTTGGATCCGTAAATAGTTTTACATAGTTGTCTCCGCCTACCCAAGTCAGCGTATTCCAGTTAACGCCGTTAAACCCGGTTAAGCTGATTAAAGCGGTTAAAAAGATCGGCAAAATCATGAATGCCGTATAAAAAATCAAGCCTGGCAACATATACCAGATATAAGGCCTTGACTTCTTCATAGAACCATTCTCCTTTTTGGCGATACGGTGTTTTTAATCCGCCGCATCCCTAATATGAATTACGGACAGGGGGGTGAAGCCCCTGCCCGCCATAATACATTCAACCAAATAAGATAACTATCAATTATTTCACAGCGTCTTGCTGCTCGGCAACTCTGTTGGCAAACTCTTCAACAGTAATCTGGCCATTCCACAGCGGGACCCAGTTCTCTTCATCAGCCTTGTTGGGAGTACCATTGATAGCGGTAGCAGCCAGCAGCTCATAGTAACCGGAAATCTGCTCATCAGCAGTACCGATTTCGGTAGCGATCGGATCAGCAGCCTCAACCTCGGGGATACCAGGTACAGAGTTGCAAGCATCCATCCAGGTCTTCTGAGCTTCGGCAGTGCACATCCACTCGATGAACATCTTGGCATTGTCAAGGTTCTGAGTGTTGGCAGCGATGCTGTAAGCACCGTTAGCAGTAATGCAAGCATAAGTCTTGCCATCTTCTTCGTTGGCCAGCTTATAAACGCCAAAGTTCAAATCTTCGTTGGCGCCCTTAACGTTGGACAGCAGCCAAGAACCGCAGATGATCATCGCGGTACCGCCGGTGGCGAATTCCAGAACAGCAGCGGAAGCATCGTTACCGGTAGAAGCAGGAGAGAAGTAACCCTTGTCTCTCCAAGACATATATTTTTCAAGAGCGTATACGCCTCTGGGATCGTTCTGCTTTGCTTTAACGGCCTCAGTATCTTTAATGAACTGCGGGCCGCCTTCGCAGGCGCAGAGGATAAAGTCATAAACGTGGAACAGAGAAGAATACTCGGTAGCGGCAACAGTCAAAGGCTGAATACCATCGGCCAGCATCTGATCGCACATAGCTTCAAAATCAGCAAGGCTGGTGCTGGGCTCGTAACCGTGCTCTTCGAAGATATCTTTGTTGTAGTAAATGGTACGGGTATCGATAGCCGCGGTAGGAACGCCGTACAGAACGTCGTCCACATAGCAGATGCCGCTAATCATGGTCTTTTCGCCATCCTTCTCAAACAAGGACATATCGGCGATATCGGTCAGAGGCATTACATAATCTTCAGCAACAATGCTCTCCAAAATACCATTCTTGGTACCCCAGTTCCAGAATACGTCAGGACCCTGGTTAGCACCGAACGCAGAGGACAAAGCGCTTTGATAGGTATTTTCGGTCTTAGTTTCCATCTTGATTTCCAGGTTCGGATACTTCTCAGCGAAATAAGCCTTGTAAGCGTCACCACAAACAGCTCTGGTAGGATCGCCTTCCCAGATAGTTAAGGTACCGGAATAATCTCCGCTTCCCTCTCCGCCGGTAGACTCAGTCGCGGAAGAATCATTGCCGCCAGTGGACTCAGTACCAGAAGTCTCTCCGCCGCCGTTGTTACAGCTCGCCAAAGACAGCACTAAGGAAGCAGCAAGTACGCCAGCCAATAATTTCTTAAACATAACTTCTCCTCCTGTTTTCTGAATTAATTGACTATACCAAAATGTTTTTGATTTTCCATTTGTTTTCCAGCAAACGTCTTCACCACGTATACTGATAAGCAGAAAGAAAACCATTACAAACATTTTTACCAAAGTTACCTATTAAAACATCCAATCTAATATTAACTTGAGGGCTCTACACCCACAAAATTTTTCGCAAATAAAATAATAGATTAAGCGTTATAAGAAAATACCCTTTCGCCTAACAAATTCATTATAAAAAGATATATTTGCAAGCTCAACAAAATTTAAATTTAAAGTATATTTTTAATAGTAAAATTCTTTTAAAACAACTAAAATATGCTTTATAATTTCTTAGCCCTATTATATTATTGTATTTCTGTATTTTAAGATTTCGAAAAACTAATGGTAATTTGCATAATTTTTACACATGATGTTTAATAAAAACCAATCAAATTTCAATACAAAACTCAATTTAAACATAATTTGAAAATGATAATCCCACAATTACTTTTCAAATTAAAAAAAGATTTTTTTCGTCTTCTTCATATGTATTTACTAAATTTAACTAGTTTTTCAATAAGTTAAAAAACTTTTTTGTAAAAGCCCATTCAAGCTTGGTATTAGTATACAATTTTATTATTTATTTGTCAATAATAATTTCAAAAAATAGTTTTTTTCTTCATTTAGTAAATACCATTTAATTAAATATCATTTACTAAATTATATTAATATATTTTTTAAAATGCTGTGTTGATTATCTAAAAAGTTAAAAAAGCTAGGAAATTCGCCGTTTTTCACTTTTTCGACAAAAAAACAGCACTTTTTAACTTTAATAGTTTCTTTTGTTAAAGCTAAAAAAGGTTACTGCAGTAAAATACATCAAAAAAGATAAAAAAGCCCCTAAAAGAGGAAGCATCCCTCATCCTCTTTTAGGAGTCTCTACTTTTTCGGCTTTACTATTTTACTATTTTACGATTTCCGAACACTAAAATAAACACAACCGCACTAATCCCCATTAAAATCGGATAGAACAAATAAGGAATCAGTTCTACCGGCGATAGGGTTAGCCCAACCGCTGCGGCACCTGCACAAGCGTATAAAATTTGGGCGCCGTAAGGTATGATACCCTGCCAAACAGAAGTAAAAATATCCAATATAGCCGCTGTACGTTTAGGTGAAATCGAGAACTCATTTGAAATATCTTTGGCAATGGGTCCCGCCATCACGATCGCCACGGTATTATTAGCGGTAGAAATGTCTACCAACGAGCTTAGAGCGGCGATTCCCAATTGAGCGCCCTTGGGCGTTTTAACTCGCTTTTTGATACCGGTTAAAATGAAATCTATGCCACCGTTTGCTTTCACCAAACCGATGATCCCCGCCACCAAAATTGAAATCACCGTGATGTCATACATATTTTTGATACCGCCTGCTCCGTCTGGCCCCTCAAATACGACTCGGAACATATCCGTCCAAGGAAATGCTCCCGTAGATATTCCCACCACAAGCGAAAGAACAATTCCCAGCGCCAGCACGACAAAAACATTCATCCCCAGCAGTGCTCCGATCAGAACTACTAAATAAGGAAGAATCTTAAAGGGATTATAGGAATGATCTCCCGTAAAAGAATAGTCGCCACCGCTGGCGAGTATTAAAAACAAGACTAAGGAAACAATTGCCGCGGGGATCACAATTTTAAAATTTTCACGGAATTTATCTTTCATCTCGCAGCCCTGGGTCCTGGTGGCCGCAATCGTGGTATCTGAAATCATCGAAAGATTATCCCCAAACATTGCCCCGGAGACCACAGCGCCCATACATAAAGCGCCCGCAATACCGGTTCTATCGCTAATGCCTACCGCGATAGGAGCTAAAGCCGCTATAGTTCCTACTGATGTGCCCATTGCGGTAGAAATAAAGCAACCGATGATAAACAGTCCCGCTACCGCTACAGACGGAGGTAAAATGGATAAGGAAAAGTTCACCGTGCTGTCCACGCCGCCAGCCGCTTGTACCGATCCGGAAAAACCACCAGCCATTACAAAGACCAAACACATAATCATAACATTAGAATCCCCCATACTATGGGTGACATCCGCCATTTTTTCTGAAAACGGCCGTTTTCTATTCTGACAAAAAGCTACCCCTAGTGCGATTAAAAATCCTACAATTGCCGGCATAGCGTAAAAGTCATTCATCCAGACTCCCATGCCAATGAATACCACTAAAAAGCAGAGAATAGGTAGTAGCGCCCAAGGATTTCCTTTTTCCATATATTTCCCCTCCAAAATGAAATATAGATATGGCATTAGTATACCGAAAGCTGCGGAAAACTTCAACTTAAAAAAGGAAAAACTATAATGATAAACAGAACATGCCGAAAATACAACAGTGATTGTCTACAGTTATTGCCTAGGTTGTGAGTTCCGAATTTTTGCTTTCGTAATGGAGTCTGTTTTGTATTTTTCTGTGGTTTTCTTTTACAATGTCATTACCGCACTTCATAAAATACTCCATGTGATTGACAAAACCAGATACTATCGCGAACCTAATTTAACACATCAGGAAACCAAAGAAACGCATTAGGTTATATCAATACGATCATTATATCAGATGATCACAGCAATAAAAAATCGGAGAAGTGCATTTTTCAGCACTTCTCCGATTCAATCCTAATAACTTAAACTCACCCCAGAGGCCACAAAATCCAGCGACGATAAATACTATCCACCAGATTACAAGCTTACCAAAGTTTTTTCTGCCGTTCCGCTCTCTTTTTATGGAACTGCGCCTTTGAACAATTGGTCTGAAGCGATTGTTCTTTGAACCTTTTGTATCTATAACAGAGATAACCCCTCGCCCAATTCGCAAAAACATAGAAAAAGTATCTTCTCCTTTTGTTGCCGCCGTTCAAACAAGATTCGCTCTGATAAAAAACGAAAAAGACAAGCTGGCGCTTTCATCTAAAAAGCCATTAGAGAGTTCCATCCTTTTTTTAAGATGATATGAAATCCACACGATGATCAACATATAGGTCAAAGCTCCAAAACAACTGCTATTACCACAATTTTTTCTTCCATTTTAATAATATCGCGGAATTGATGATTACAAGCACAGAGCCCGCATTATGTACCAGCGCACCCACAACAGGACCAAGCAACCCTGTGATTGCCAGAGCAATAGCCAAAAAATTTAGCCCCATTGAAAAGATCAGATTTACCTTAATGGTACTCATCATCCGCTTAGCCAAAGAAAACAGATGGGGCAATTCTTTAATTTCATCGTCGACCAGAGCGATATCCGCCGCATCTACAGCGATGTCGCTTCCAACTCCCCCCATCGCGATACCAACATCCGCTTTTTTTAGCGCCGGGGCATCATTGATACCGTCGCCAATCATGCAGACCCCATACCCGCCTTTCTGATAAGCGTCAATACAGTTTAATTTATCCTCAGGCAAACAATCGGCATGTATCTCTTCTATCTGAAGCTTTTCCCCAATCGCTTGGGCCGCGTTGTGATGATCCCCCGTTAGCAGAACCGGCTGAACACCAATATTGCTCAGCTTTCGAAGCATTTGGGCGCTTTCTTCTCTTATGGTATCAGACAGCACCAGATACCCCGCCAAATTATTTTCCACTGCGATATAAATTACAGTGCCGCCTTCTTTTCGATAGTTCTCCACGTCAGACAGCAGCGCCTGCAATGTTTGTGGTTTTTCAGTTCCATCCATAAATTTTAGATTGCCCGCCTTGATCCGCCTGCCTGCAACCGTTGCTGCAACTCCTTCTCCGGGAATCATTTGGAAATTCTCCGGAACCAGAGGCGACGCGCAAATCTCATTTTGATAACAACGGACTACAGCTTTCCCCAGTGGATGCTCACTCATTCCCTCCGCCGCGGCTGCAAAAAAGAAAATTTCCTCCTTACTATAATCAGAAACACTCTCCACAGCGGTAACCCTAGGCATTCCATAGGTCAGCGTTCCTGTTTTATCAAACGTGATTTTGGACACCTTAGCCAGTCGTTCCAACGCATCACCTTCCCTCACCAGGAAACCATGCTTAGTAGCGTTACCAATGGCCGCCATAATCGCCGTAGGCGTTGCGAGCACTAATGCGCAGGGACAAAATACAACCAGTATCGTAACGGCTCGTATGATCTGTCCGGAAATCAGCCAGGTCAGTCCCGCGGCGGTTAAAGCGATTACGACAATCCAGGTAGCCCAGCGATCGGCTAAGCCGACAATTTTCGCTTTGCCCGCATCCGCAGATTGAACCAACCGAATCATCCGCTGAATGGAGCTGTCCTCTCCCACCTTGGACGCCTGCATCTCGAACGCTCCAAACTGATTAACTGTTCCGCTGGACACTTCATCTCCCACTGTTTTATCCACAGGTAGCGGCTCTCCTGTCATCACCGCTTGATTGACCGAAGTCTCGCCTGAGAGGATCACCCCATCCACAGGAACCGTTTCACCCGGTAGAACCCGAATCACATCTCCAATCTTTACTTGTTCTGCTGGAATGATGCGTTCCGCTTCATTGATAATTACTCGCGCCGTTTGCGGCGTCAGATGCACCAGCCTTTCAATACCTGCTCTCGCTTTGGCAACCGTTAGATCTTCTAACAGCGCGCCAAGCTGCATAATAAAAGCGACTTCCCCTGCGGCGAAATCCTCTCCAATACAGATGGAAGCGATCAGGGCAAGGGAAACCAGCACATCCGCTTTGATATCAAAAGCGGTAATCAGACCGATAATCGCTTCGATGACAATAGGAATACCGCAAAGAACAATGGCGATCCACGCCGCGGAAAATGGCAGGGGAATCAAGTCAAAAATACTGATTACCAGGGCGATCCCCGAAACGACCAAAAATACAATATCTTTTTTCGTTCCGCCCAGGCCCATTAATCTCTCAATCTTTTCAGTGATGTGTTTCATTTTTCCCTCCTCATTATACCTATGGGGGTATATGTATATTATATCTATAGGGAGATCCTCTGTCAAGAACAAGTGTCAAACTCTGGTAAAATAAGATCTTCTTAACTTTTGTGTTCCTTAGTATAATTGGTAAGGGTTTGCGTCATTTAGGTTAAGAGATAACAAAATTCATGTTGCTTAGCGTAAATATAAAAGAAGGCAGTCAAAAGGCTGCCTTCTAAAAACTTTCATTTTTCTGCTTTACTGCATATTTGCGAAGCGTTCCACCGCTTTTGTAAAACTTTCGATGGTTTTGTCCGCGTCCCCATGTTCAATTCCATCCTTCACGCAGTGCTTGATATGACCTTCCAGCACCACCTGGCCCGCTCTATGCAAAGCTGATTTTGCCGCGTTGATTTGGGAAAGAACATCTTCACAAGGGACATCTTCGTCCACCATTCTATCAATCGCCTGCACCTGACCAATAATTTTTTTTAATCTGCGGTGCAGATTTTCCGCATCCATACATTGTCTCATACTCTGTCCTCCATACCATTAGGGGTATATGTATTATAGCAATTTTCAATTTTATTGTCAATGTAGCTTCGGTTCAGCGATAGAGGCAAGGCTATCGAAGAGTCCAAAGCTATCGAAGACTCCTATCTAAAAGTTCTTTCCGTTTGTAATAAAATAGTATCTCGAAAATTTATTTCTCCTTTCTGTTTCCAAAAAGCAATTTCCTTTTGGGGGATCGGTTCTATCCGTACGCCAAAGTTTTCCATCGCCGCCACACGGTTTTCTATCACACCATTTCTCTATGATACGAAGGGCCCCGGATGCGGCTTGCGCATCGAATCACTGCGAATATCTGCGGTTCGGAAAAGGCGGACATCATTGAGGGTATCTTGATTGTTTCCAAAAAGTCCGAACACGAAAAGCATCCAGACTCTCCTTGTCTAAGGGCCGCAAAAGATTTATTGCGTCTTTGTCGGAGAAATTCGAACTCTTGCGCAGAACAAAACAGACCATACTGATAATTAAGTATTCCGAGAAATAAAAAATAAATTAGAAAAGGAAGCGGATCCAGAAGATTTTCAATTTACTTTTTTCTTTAATCCCTGGATTAGCATCGCAACCGATATAGACAAAAGAGACGGTCCTAAATATCCATTATAAAGCGCAAACAGGATGGTGAATCCCATAGAAACAAAAGCGCTTACCGCTGTTTTAAAGCTGTAATCTTTTTTCCAGTTTCTTAGAAACTCTTTTGCTTTTCGGGATCTGTTACCACTTGTCATATCTCTTCCCTTTGGGGCGAACACACTCCGCGATGCAACTATATCGATTTTGTCCGAGCAAATTTGATTGAGCCGCTCGCGGATATCCGTTTTGATTTCACGCTGTTCCAGACCTTCCCCAAAGCCGTCCGCCGCCTGTCCGATCAGCTCATCGATCCATTCTTTTTCTTCTTCGGGGGAAAAAGCTTCCCGAATGCCGGTACGGATCACACCGTACAGCTCGCCGCAGACTTCCTGTACATCCCAAACCGCAGAGACAAGTTTGGCTTTTGCGCCTGCGCTGCCGTCAAAATAGTCCGCCATATTATGAAGGTCACGATCCTGTTCGTGCTTTACAAGTTCGTGAATTGCATCCTCATAAGCAATACCGTAACTGCTGTCAACCTCGTACCAATCCCCATATTCTTCATCTGTCATGTGAATCTGGAGAGGGCAGTAATAATGAATGGTTACTCCAATTAATTCATCGGTCATGGCTTTAATATCCACCATAACTGCCTTTGGGGAATGGTATTGACCATAGACGATATTCTGTTCGATTTCTTCCTGCAGCTCCGGTCTGGCATTTTCCACCATGTGAGCGCACAGGTTCGCGTCCTCCAATGAATGAGATGGTTTAAACAGTACCGCCAAGCTATTACCGATATCCGAATCGGCAAATAGTTTTACACGAACAGGGCTTTCTTCATCGTCTTTAATAGGAATGTCCCGCAATCGGCTGCGGATACCGATATGCGACAGGTCACATTGCAGGATGAAGGGATCACTGGGAAGTTTTAGGATAAGCGTGGCGGTATACTGTTCACCGTCCCATTCCAGCTCGACATTCTGTGCCTTGCCTGTAGATTTGGAAAAGAAGCTCGGTACTTTGGAATGGCTCTGTACACTTCGTGCAATGGAATTGTAGTAGCTCATGATTTGGTTGTACAGCGGGTGGCCTGTGCTGATCTGATCGCAGATTGCATCTTTGCTGCCGGTGCTGACCTTATTGAAATCCTCATCACGCTCTCCAACTACCGTTTCCCAAATCAAAAGCTGCGTGGCAACAGCGTGAGCCAGCTTGTCAGCACCCTCATTCTGTGAACGCCAAGAGGTTGAAATCGTGCCTGTATAGCCATACTGGAAGATACGACCGATAAATAGCTTAATGTCATCGGGTGAAATGGTGTTGTTATAGGACGAGGGATAGTTATCCCAAAAATTTTCTCCTTTTTGGGTGAAACGGTCGCCCGTTTTCAGCGGAACGCCGGGTTCAATGCAGTAACAGATATTACCGTCATACGAGCCCATAGCATAAACGCTGGTATATCGTGATTTTTGAGTAGACCAGCCGTTCATAAATTCATGGCTGTCATGTCCCCATTCTGCGCCGTAGTTGGCGTCCCCGTCGCGGGGAAAGGAAACAAGGCAAACCTCATCGGTTTCTTCTGCGGCATAGGCTGTCGTTGCGCCGATTCCAAGGAAGGATGCAAGGCACATCACAACAGCCAGAAGCAGAGAGATGCCTCTTTTCTGAATCGTTGTATTCATTGTGAAAAAACTCCTTTCGGACAAACAAAAAACGCACCGAATTTTCGATGCGTTTTCGCTTGATATTTGATTTTTATTTATGCGTAGCCGATATATAGATCGTAGCTCCCATCGGAGCGTACCTGCGCCCATATCCAGACATCGGTGATATTCTCATCCCGGCCGTACCGATTCAAGCGGCTTTCAATATCTCGCTGCAGACAAGCGCTATGCGCACCCGCCGTAATGGGATTGTCCCAGCAGTCAACCGCCGAGCTTTCCAGCCGTAAGCCAACACTTACCGCATAGCTTTTGGCGAAGGATATCCAATCATCGATATTGAATTCCGGCTTGATTTCCACCGATTCCTGCGGCGGTTCTGTGGAAGGCTCCGGCTCTGTTGGGACAGGTTCTTGGGGAGCAGGTGTTTGCGGCTGCATCGGCTGTGGAGGATCGGGCTTTGGTTCTTCGGACTTCGGCGTTTCTGTCTGCCGAGGCGGTTCACTTTGTGCAGGAGGCGGTGTGACTATAGGTTCTTGTGGCAAAGATTCTTGAGTCTTTTCTTCTACCGGTATGCTTTCGGGAGCAGTTTCTCCAGTTTCTGTTTCTGTTCCCACGGCAGGCATAGTTTCGGCAATGATATCGTCGTTCTTTTTTTCTTCTGATGTGTTTGATGTTATATCTGCCGAAATGCCGACCGAGGATTGATCATTCCTTACAGTCGTCGTCGGCGCTTGTTCACCGCATCCCGCAAGGCTTATAATCATCAAACCTGCGAGGAGGAGCGCGTATACTTTCGTTTTCATCATATTGATCACCTCTGACTACAAGGATACGGGAAAAAGCCCGAAAGTCCAGCGAGAATAGGCTGTTTTTGAAAAAAATCACATTCTTTGTTCAAAAGCAGGGGATTCGTTTTCCTCCTGTTCCTCCAAATCCTGCGATTCATCTTCCTCCATGTGCAGTCGCTGCTCGTATGCCTCTAAAACTGCATCGCTGACTGCATTGCGGGAGGTTTCATTCAGAGCGAACACCACATCCGAATACTGCAAATTGCCGTCCCTGTCTTTATACGACCGGTACGGCATTCTTGCGAACAGACCGTTTTTACTGTCCATAACGGCAATATCCCTGATCACATACTCGCCGCCGAGAATTACGCTGGCGTATGCCTTGATGCGGTTGTCTTTTCCGATAAAACGGTCGATTTGTGCCTTTACTTTCATTTTGCAAATTCCTTTCTACCATGCATAAAATGTGTAGCCCATATTTTCTTTCACTTCCTCCGGCGAGATATCCTCGATTTCTCCGAAACGCTGCATATATTTCTGCATTTCTTCATCTGTGAGGGAACGGAAGTTTTCGCCGTCTTCGCCAACTACGAAAAATGGACCGGCAATCACATCGCCGTTCAAACGGCGGTTGCCATCCATGCCACCCAGCTTTGCCTCGTCATTGCAGACAAGCAGTGTGCCGTCACCGTTGCCGATGACCTCAATCAAGCCGCCGACCGTTTCCTGCAAATCGTCAAGCTGGTCGGTGATGAACAGCTCACGGGGAAGCTCATGCGGCTCTACCATCAGAACACGAAGTGTTTTAGGCATTTCTTTCACCTTGCTTTTCCGCCCATTTTACGGACAAATGAATGAGGGCGGCTCTCTGCTCATCGGCGGAGAGACCGTCCAAAAACTGCATCAGCGTGATGCCGTCCGGCTGCCGATTGACAGCAGGCTGTGTCCCTTTGCAGTTATCACAGATTTTTTCACGGCGGACAACCACCGTGCGGTCATCCTGCTCGATAAAGGACAGCACATCGTTAAATTGAAAGCCTACTCGCTGACGAATTTCATAAGGGATGGTGATCCTTCCTCGTTTGCCGAGAATGCGGTACAGCTTATTCATTTCCACCATCCTCTCCGAAGCATTCGGTCATCTGCTCTTTCAGGCATTCGCCACAGCAAGGACAGCAGTAAGGGCATCCTTCGCAGTCCTCGTTGAAGGTTTCGCAAAAATCATCCTCCGGCACCTTCTGAATGACAATGCGACTGCCGTCCGCAAAGGCTTCTACGGTTACGCCGGGGACAATGCCCGCAGCAACCAGCACCTCGGTCGGCACGGGGATCATTTCAAATTCATATCGTTCCATTGTAAATTATCCTTTCGTTTAAGATTTCCTGTGTGTCAAGCTCGTCAAACAATGTGAGCTGCACCGAAGATCGTGCAAGTTCGGTTGTGTCATAGTTGGAGATCAGCAGTTCAGGGTACTGCTTTCCGTTGTCGTATCGCTGTGCGATATTTGAGAGCCTTGTCGTTCCCTCGATCACGATGCCGGGACGGGTATATAGCTCTCGGATATATTCGCAGTCATTGTAGGACAGCAGAAATTTACCCTTGATGGCAAACAGCGCCTCGGCAAGCCCCTGATGGTCAAAGCCATCGGCGGACACAGCCTCATAGTACTGATCTGCCTGATAGTACGGTGGATCGCAGTAGAAGAAGCTCTCCGTCCTGTCGTACTGCTTGATGAGCTTTATGCAGTCCTTGTTCTCCACAATGACCTTCTGCAATCTGCCAGCCGCCGCTTCTATCAGCGGGAAGTTGTTCCACATGGCGTGGGGCTGGCTGCCGAAGGTGGAGGTTCCGGCTGCGTAGCTGTAGCGAATGAGAGCATAGTAATAGGCGGCTCTGCGTACATCGGGTAAAACCGCCTGCGAATGAAGCGTCTGCTTCATATATTCAAAATCAAGGCGGGAGTTGAGCAGATACCGAAGCTCCCCGCAGAGCTTCTCCGGCTGCTCCCGTACACAACGATACAGATTGACGAGGTTTCCGTTAAAATCATTGAACACTTCAAAATCATTTCTGGGCGGTTTGTGGAACAGCACCCAGCCTGCACCGCCGAACACCTCGATATATCTCTTGTAATCTACGGGAAACCGAGCGAGGATTTCGTCCCGAAGGGCTTTCTTCCCGCCAACCCAAGCCATAAAGCTATTGATGGAATCACCTCCTTTGCGGAGGCGTCTGCGTGTATGAAACCGCAGAAAACAAAAGAAGCCGTTTTCCATGTACGAAATTTCATACACGCAAAACGACCTCTTTTTAATCTCTGTTATTCAGTTTTTCTTTGAGTCTGCGGATTTCCTGCTCATAATAGCCGATGCGGTTTACCTGCACACAGCACAGAACTGCACAGGCGATACAGCCGCCGAGCAGCAGTCCGATCAAAAAGTTCAGCATAGCTTCATCACCTCGCTTTCCTGCGGAGCGTCAGATTTTAGAAATTCTCCAAGAGTTTGTTCCTCGCCGGCAAAGTTCGGCTCGGTATCTTCTGTAAAAGAGATATATCCTTGTTTGCCGAAGTCAATCGGCTCTTTTGTGATGACGCTGCCGCCATGATTGACGCCAACCTTTGGCTCGACAGGGCAGAAGCGGCCGCCGTCATCACTATGCCGCAGGTGATAACAGTATAAACCTTGGGGGATATCCGCATCTGTCAGCCTATCATTAGTAAACAAGGCGGGCTTACCGAGCAGTTCAATCTGCTGGTATTCCTCGTTTTCCACACAGATATATTTTGTACCGGCTGCGTTCAGGCATAAATCCAAATCCAGCGGATCATAGTCCCATATCCGGCAGGCGAATTCAATGGCGTCTTTTTGTGTTTCGGGGACATACCCGTCAATGATTTCTCCATCTTGATAAATGCGTCTACCACAATTTTGCCCGATGTCCTCGTCTGCCCATTCATGCTCAAAGGTGATTTCGGGAAACCTTGCGGCTAATTTTTCAATGACAGGGTGAGGTGCATCCCAAGCGCTCTGAAACCAAATGTTGTTTCCGCTGCTGTAATCTCTGCTTTCGTCATAGCCGTATGCGTTCCATTTAGTTCCCCAATTTTTAATACACCACTCATACCAAGTAGGAGCGCCGAAGTCACGGATATTTTGCCATGCGGCTTTCCCAAGCTCCCATTCATCTCGGGGAATATCTGTCCGCTGACGCAGGAAGATTTCTTCACTTTTCACAGGAATGTTGCGGAGCTTTTCCATATTCATGGTGCCGCCAAGCGTATAGACTTCGATAAAACCTTTATAAAACTCCAAGCCTTTATCTGTACGGCTGCCTGCCTCGATATTCAAACGCTCAGGCATTCCTGTAATCTTATTAAAATCAATCGTTCCGATGCCTAAATCGTCATTTTTGACTGCTTCAAGCATTTCACGGATTTTCTTTTCATCACCCTGTAGAGTAATGATGTTTTCTACATGATTTGGCATTCTGTTTCATCGCCTTTCTGAAAGTTTTCCTTTATTTTCTTCCCGATAGCAGAAATGACGGGAACGCTCACCGCATTACCCGCCATCTTATACAGCCGGCCGTCCTTGAGACCTGTGGCTTGTGCCTTGTAAAATTGTTCATCGGTAAAGCCCTGTAACCGCCAGCACTCAATCGGCATGAGCTTTCGAATTCTGCCTTTATGCCAGACACCGTGTCTGTCCTGTGCCGTAATCGTGAACATAGGCTCATTCGGCTCTTTGATGCGTCTGCCTTGCTGCCGGACTTTCTCTCTGTCGGGTGTGAGGATTGCCCTCGGCTCATCTGTAACAAGCACGGCCGAATGCTCGCCTCTGTGATTGCTGACTCCGCTGTCCTGCCTTGCTGTAATGCATCGGGCAGTATCGGTGATAACGGGATCGGCATTCATATCTATAAAATACAATCCTGTTTTACCGCCCCAACCGCCTGAGCCTGCACACTGCGTACAAGCTACTCCATCTGTTCCGTAGACTCTTTGCCCTTGTGGTCCGGGGATAAGTTGCTTAAGATTTTCCGCATCGCCGCAGTCGAGAGGAAATATCCGTCCGGTACTTCGTCCTCCAAGACTTGCGACAATGTACAGCCGTCTGCGTTGTTGTGGGACGCCGAAATTTGCGCTGTTATGCACACACCATTCAACACCATACCCCAATTCAACAAGCGTGGAGAGGATGGTATCAAATGTCCTGCCGCCGTCATGCGATAGCAAACCGGGAACATTTTCCAAGAGAAGATATGCAGGCCGTTTCGTTTCAGCGATTCGGGCAACTTCAAAGAAGAGAGTTCCTCTTGTATCATCTGCAAATCCGAGTCGTTTTCCGGCAACCGAGAAGCTTTGGCATGGAAAGCCTGCACAGATGAGATCGATATCGGGCAGGGCATCGGGGTTGATTGTTCTTGCATCTTCAAAATACAGTTCTCCTTTCGGCTCGTAAATAGCGTTGTACGCCTGATTCGCATATTTATCGATTTCACAGTGACCGATGCATTCAAATCCGCCGACCGCTTCAAGTCCTGAACGGAAACCGCCGATTCCTGCAAACATATCAAAAAATTTGATTGTCATAGGGCATCTTGCCCTTTATTTTCGCATCATCCTTTCCTTACTGCATTTTTATCCCGAAGTCTTCCGATTCGGTCATTTCCTGTTCTTCTTCCAATTCCTCGGCAGTTAATTTTCGGAAACTGTCCTCGCCGGGGACGATGCCAAGCTGTCTGCCGTTATCAAAAGCACAGTGTAGTGTTCCTATATCATCTATCGTTTGAACCGTACCTTTCGTGTTTGGTTCGATGGGGCGGGGATCATCGCCCATTTGCAAAAGCATAATGCGTGTACCGGGCGGATAGTTGTCTTTCATGCGCTGCACGAAACGCCTTTCGGCTTCAAATCTGTTCATCTCATTCCATCTCCATTCTGAATAATTCGCCGGGTGCTACATGAATTGTAAAATCGCTGTGTCCGGCGTCTGCACAGTGATCGTAGAAAAAGTGTTCGTCTTTTTTTGCTCTTTGGGTTAAATATGCCACTTCTTCGGGTGTGGCATCGAACACCTCACCTTCACCGTAGAGACAAGCGGCCACATGGATTTGAATGTCCTGTTCCGTATCTACTCGGCTTAATAGGTTATCAAATGCAGTCCAGCACTCCAAATCGGAACGATTGCTCGGTCTGCCCGAAACAAGGAATTCTGTTTGGTCGGTATCCGAGGTGGCTGTTACTGCCGAGAAGAGCAAGGCCATATTTTACATCACTCCCATCTGCTGATTTCCGAAGTCTTGTTCTCCGGCAATTCGCATACCAAAGTCGGTTTCGTTTTCCATGAAATAATCATCGCCGCTGTGCCAAAAGGATATATAAATATCTCCGTCATCGGTTTTGATTTCACGCTGTTCCTGCCCTTCTCCGAAGCCGTCCGCTGCCTGACCGATCAATTCGTCAATCCACTCCTGTTCTTCTTCGTGGGAGAAGGGTTCCCGAAGTCCTGTGCGGATCACACCGTACAGCTCGCCGTCAACTTCCTGTACATCCCAATCGGCAGAGATGAGCTTTGCTCTTGCTCCCGTGCTGCCATCGAAATAATCCGCCATATTGTGCAGATCGCAATCCTGTTCGTGCTTTACAAACTCACGAATCGCATCTTCGTTGGCAATGCCGTAACCGTTGTCCACCTCCAACCAATCTCCGTATTCCTTATCCGTCATGTGGATTTGGATGGGACAGTAGTAGTTCACGGTTACGCCAATCACTCCCTCGGTCATGGCTTTGATATCCGCCATGACTGCCTGCGGCGAGTAGTACTGACCGTGGACAATATGCTGTTCGAGTTCTTCCAAAAGCTCCGGTCTGGCGTTCTCCACCATGTGGGCGCACAGGTTGGCGTCCTCCAATGAGTGGGACGGTTTGAACAGCATCGCCAAGCTGTTGCCGATATCCGAATCGGCAAAGAGCTTTACCTGAATGTCGCTTTCTTCATCGTCTGTAATGGAAATATCCTGCAATCGTTTGCGAATACTAATCTGCGACAGATCGTATTGCAGTGTAAACGGATCATTCGGCAATTCCAAGACGGCTGTTTGATTTCCGTTTTGAATCAAGGCATTAATCATGGCGCACCTCCGTGTTATTCAATACCGCCGCACCAAAGTGGGCGATGGTTACCGCCTGCACAATCAGGCGGAAGGCGTTGTCGGAGATGATATCGCTGTCTGCCAGTTCGCACAGCGATATTTGTTTCTCGCCGGTCTGCAATTCTTTAGCTGCTTTCCATAGAGCATATCCGTCCGTGGAGACATCTCCAAGGTGGATTGCTTTGATATCTATTTTGCCGCCCCTCGACAGGTGCTGCTTGGTTTTTAACCACAAGTTCTTATCCGATGTGAGCAGGTACAGCACAGCGACCGCTTTCTTGGTTGGCTTTCGCAGATTTAATCGCTCAGTTTCAAAGATCTGCTTGTGCCGGTTGCTTTGGAAATTCATAGGGACATCATCCTTTCGATTGTAATTTTGAGATATGCGCTTTTGAAATGCTGCATTTTTGGCGTCTTTGAAAATGGCTTTTACCGCATCGCCAATGGAAGCAGCGCCGCAGGAAAGCCGAATATCCAACACGGGGCAAAGGGCTAAGGTACAGCCTGTCCTTTTTCTGTAGTAAAGGCAAAGTCTGCAATCGCAGTCTTTCTTGGTATATTTGTATGGGCTGCGAAATCGACCGCCGCCTCGCTGACTACCATAGGGCAGTTTTTTCATGATCGCCTCAATACTGTTGAGGGTAGGGGTATCGGTAAAGTACATTCTGTCATCTCCTTTTTTGTGAAATGAAAAAAGCCCGAAGTCTTTTGCAAAACTTCGGGCGGTGAAACGCAAAAACGGCAGACAAGTTTTTAGCGACTTGTCTGCCGTTTGAAGCAGTTATTCTGTTGTACGGGAGTTCAATTCTATCCGCAAAGCAAAAACAGCCGTTTTATATCTACGAATATGCGTCTTGAAATCCCGGCGTTTGGACAGCAAAAAACCCCGATAAAATCGGGGTTTATGCGGAACATATCTTTTTTATGTTCCTATTATGGCCCGCCCGGAGGGATTCGAACCCCCGGCCTTCAGAATCGGAATCTGCTGCGATATCCAGCTTCGCCACGGGCGGATATACTACTGAAAAAGAAAATATGGATTACATATCTCTTTTGAGACGGCTTATATTATATCACAACAAGAATTGGGATTCAACACTTTTTCTGAAATAATATTTTTACTTCGACTTTATTATTTTAAATTTTTCCATATCTATTTTTCATATGTGATTGTATCAAGAATGTAAAAATCCCATTTATTTTGGCGATATGGTTGTAATTCACCAATAAAATATGATATGATTGTGTCTGTGCAAAGTCTTGCTTTATTGTTAACTGGAAATTTTCTAATCAGCCAGGGGGATAATCATGAAAAAAAAGCATTTGATTGCCACACTAATCACGGTGGCTATTATAATAGTAACATTAGCGATACCTGTTTTTGCGGAGCCAGCGACGATTGCGGACGAGCCTGATAATCCTGTTGCATCACAAGATTCCAGTTTCGTGCCAACTGAATCCGTTTCTGCTCCTTCTGACGACGAGCAAGGTGGAACCAGCAGTGTTTATGAGGAGCCCAGCAGTGTCTACGAGGAGCCCAGCAGTGTCTACGAGGAGCCCAGCAGTGTCTATGAGGAGCCCAGCAGTGTCTATGAGGAGCCCAGCAGTGTCTATGAGGAGCCCAGCAGCAGCTATGATTACAGCTACGAAGATAACAGCGCATACACTGGCAGTGCCGCTACTGGTTCTCTGCTTCCGGAAACCTCAGCAGACGGTGCGAGCGGCACTACCAGCCACAACTGGGACAAGCTGCTAGAAAACATAAATTCCGCCAATGCTGCCGGTACAGAGAACGGCACCTTCGTATTTAAGGATGATCCCGATAATACTAATAATACAGGCGCCAACGACGGCGGTTGGATACTTTGGACAGGACTTGGCTTCATCTTTTTAGCGGTCTGTGGTATCAGTTACGTAGTTTACGCTAACTTTTTCAGCAAAAATTGCCCTAGAAAACGTCTAGCGGCAGCGCAGGCGGCACAAAAAGCTAGAATGCATTCTGCAACGGCAAAACGGCAAGCCGTTTCGCAGCAAAATGGTGTTCCGGCCAAAAAGCACCCTGATTTCTCCAGCTCCGCTTACGGTGATGGTTATCATTACACTAAGAAGGCAGTAACTTCACAAAAAGGCACATCGTCTAAACCCGCTTCCCCATCCCGGCAAGGTGAAGGTCCTAATCAAACACAAAAGCCGCCTCAATCCCGCCAATACAGGCGTTCCCAAAGCAATGACGATTTTTGGGATAAGTTTTTCGATAAATAAGTTTAAACGATAAAAATAGATAAAATACGACAAGGAAAAAACAGCCTTTTTATCAAAAGGGCTGTTTTTTATTTTCCTGCTTGATTCTTTATACGCTTTGCAGTATATATATAGTGGATAAATTTTCGACTAATTTTAAAAAAGGAGCTTATGGTATGGATCAGGAACAGAGCTTTTTTCAGGATTCCGAAATTTCCGATAGTCCACAGGAAGAAAAGCAAAAAGTCTACTTTGCCGACTATATTCTAGAGGCCGACGAATTGAAAAAGGCGATCCATCTGGATAACAGAAAACGGGGACTTTTCAAACGGCAGCTGATTCTCTTGATTTTAATCGCCGTTCTGTTCGCGTATTTTGGCGTCTATCAGTTCATTGTCGTTCCTGAACAGCGGCTCCTCGCTGTGATTACGATGGCAGTAGCGGCTTTATGCGCTGGTTTTTCGCTTTGGTTTCCTTATCAAAATGATAAAAAGTATATTTCCAAGGTTTTAGCGGCTTGGCCCCGGTATACCATCACAATCTCGCCAAAAAGCCTGAAAATCGCCGATCCGGATCATCCGGAAAAAGAGAAGCGTAATTTTAATCTTTCTTATGATGAACGTTTGCAGGTTTTTGAATGTTCTAACCTTTTTATCTTTGTCTATGAGAAAAGACGCCTGTTTTGTCTACCCAAAAAGCATTTTGACATGGACGAAATTATAGAAATCCACGACCTCTTCCGGGATCACTGCAAACGCCAGTTTTCTGTTATCGACGACCGTACTGGTAAGGAGGTGGGGCATCGATAAACCCGTGGATATTACTATAAATTATTTTTTTAAAACATGTTAAAGGGGTCTTCTTTTTATGGGTTACCAATTTCTATTTAATTTGGCTCTGATCCTGCTGAGCACAAAGCTGTTCGGTATGCTGACCAGAAAGTTTAAAATGCCTCAGGTGGTCGGCGCTTTAGCCGCCGGTTTAATCCTGGGACCGGCTATGCTCGGTTGGCTGCAGGAAACCGAATTCATTGATATGTTAGCCGAACTCGGCGTTATTGTTCTAATGTTCACCGCTGGTTTGGAAACCGACATTAAGGAGCTGAAAAAAAGCGGAAAGGCTTCCTTTGTCATTGCCTTAATCGGCGTCATCGTGCCGCTGGCCGGTGGTTTTGGTCTTGCCTATTTCTTTAATCACGAAGGAATCAACGATGCTTCCGTAAGCATTTTCTTACAAAATATCTTTATCGGTGTTATCCTGACCGCAACCTCTGTGAGCATAACGGTAGAAACGCTGAAAGAAATGGGCAAGCTCAACACCCGGGCCGGAAACGCCATTTTGGGCGCCGCGATTATCGACGACATCTTAGGTATTATCGCTTTGACAATCGTCACCAGCCTGGCGGATTCCTCGGTCAACGTAGCGATCGTTCTGCTGAAGATTGTGGCCTTCTTCGCGTTTGCTATCGTTTTCGGTATCGTATTCTACCTAATTTTCGGAAAACTTCAAAAATATTATAACAAAGACCTCCGGCGCTTCGTTATCATCGCTTTCGTTTTCTGCCTGCTCCTCTCCTACTTAGCAGAAGTCTGGTTTGGCGTAGCCGATATCACAGGTGCTTTTATTGCCGGTGTGGTGGTTTCCAATACCCAGCGCGCGAAATATATCGCCTCCCGTTTCGAAACCACATCCTATATGCTGCTTTCCCCTGTATTCTTCGCCAGCATTGGTCTGAAGGTTTCCTTGCCAAGTATGAGTACTTCTATTATCGTTTTCTCCGTTTTACTCCTGATCGTGGCTATCCTCACAAAGGTCGTAGGCTGCGGCTTGGGTGCGAAGATATGCCGCTATTCTAACGCTGAGTCTCTGCAAATTGGTTGCGGTATGATCTCCAGAGGCGAAGTCGCCCTGATTGTGGCTAATAAAGGCGCCGCTTTAGGCCTGATGTCAACTACCTTTTTCGGTCCCATCATCATTACCGTCGTCGCCACCACGATCATCGCCCCGATCCTTCTGAAACTGGTCTTCCGTTCCAAGAAAAAATCAGACGCTCAAATTGGAGAAGTCGAGGAGAAATCTCCGCTTGTCCAAGGCCTTACAGAGATTTACGAATACTCTCAGGCAGCCAAAACCGCTCCGGCGGAAGAGGATCATCAGCCGATTATCAAAAAGAAAAAATCAGAGCCTAAAAAGCCTGAATAAAAAAATCCCCTCCGAATTCGGAGGGGATTTTTTTCGGCAGACTCTATTTTCTATTGCTGCCCGATAAATTCATGTTCAATGTCACTTCGCTTTTAAAGGGGTTCTCCCATGGATTTCAGCTCTCGTCGGCGCATCAAAAAGCTGCCACAGACTTTTCACGGACCCGTATTTTATTTAAATAGTGAAAGGGGAGTTTCTCATTCCTAAAGAATTTTTCTGTTGGCGCCAGCAGAAAGCTCCCTTTCCGCACCGGATAATTCCAGCTCAGATCAATAATTGCAGTCATGCAAAAAGGGCCGCTCTTATCTATTCGGTAAGAGCGGCCCTTGCGGTTTATTTTTCTTATTTGAAGTATTTTACGCCAGATTCGAACAAACGCTGATCCTTTTCGCCGGGCACATTGCCATACAGGTTGTGTCCCTGACGCTCAGAGTGGCCCATTTTACCCAAAATTCGTCCATCAGGGCTGGTAATTCCTTCGATAGCGCAAACAGAGCCGTTAGGATTCCACTGAATATCCATACTGGGATTGCCTTCCAGATCCACGTATTGGGTGGCAATCTGGCCATTGGCCATCAGCTGCGCCACTGTCTGGGCATCCGCCACAAAACGGCCCTCACCGTGGGAAACCGGAATGGTATAGACCTGACCCGCTTCCGCACCCATCAGCCATGGGGATTTGACAGAGGTCACCCGAGTATACACCATACGGGAAACGTGGCGGCCTAAGGTGTTGAAGGTCAAAGTCGGATCGGTATCCTTAATCTGAGTAATTTTTCCATACGGCACCAGTCCCAGCTTAATCAGCGCCTGGAATCCGTTGCAGATACCCAGCATCAAGCCGTCCCGTTGCTCCAGCAATTTAGAGACTGCCTCGGCTACTCTAGGATTACGGAAGGTTGTGGCGATAAATTTGCCGGAACCATCCGGCTCGTCGCCGCCGGAGAATCCGCCGGGCAACATGACGATCTGAGCCTTTTCAATAGCCTTGACCATTGCTCCAATGGTTTCCTCAATATCCGAGGGTGTCAGATTCTTTACAATCAGTACGTCGGCTTTGGCACCAGCTCTTTCAAACGCCCGGGCGGTATCTACCTCGCAGTTGGTTCCGGGGAAAGCGGGAATAAACACCCGAGGCTTGGCGCATTGGATAGCGGGAGCTTTTTGGTTTCTTTCCTGATACAGGGGCACTTGGCGGAAATAAGCTTTCGCCTCGGCTCTGGTGGGGAACACCTTTTCCAGAGGCTTTTCCCAGGCTTCTGTCAGCGTTGGCAGAGACAGTTTTTCGGAACCAATCGAAATTACCGGTTCCTCGCATATCGTACCCAAAACAGACGCTCCCAGCTCTTTCAGGCCTGCGTCGTTGGCATCTTTCAATTCCAGTACCAGAGAGCCACTAAGCGGTGCGAACAATGCCTTTTGATCGGGATCGCCGGCAAACTGGAAGCCCATCTGATTGCCGAAACACATTCTGCAAACGGCTGCGGCCACTCCGCCCTCCCGGACCACCGAGGCCGAAAGGACTTCTCCTTTTTTCATCTTATCGTAAATTACGGCATAAACCGTTTTCAGCTGATCCCAAGCCGGGAGATGGGTTTTCTGATCCTCCGGTACCGGTACCAACCAAACCTGAGAGCCGGCTTTATGGAAGCAAGCGGAAATGGTTTTGCTCGCCTTGGTCATGGCTACGGCAAAGCTTACCAGAGTAGGCGGCACATCTAACGTCTCGAAAGAACCGGACATACTGTCTTTTCCGCCGATGGCCGGGTTACCCATGTTTACCTGGGCGACAAAAGCGCCCAGCAAGGCGGCGGCAGGCTTGCCCCACCGCTCCGGAACGTCATGGAGACGCTCGAAATATTCCTGGAAGGTCAGCCGGGCAGTAGCCGGATCAGCCCCTACCGCTAGTAACTTCGATAGGGATTCCACCACCGCGTAGGCGGCGCCGTGGAAGGGACTCCAACGGGAAATTCCCGGGATATAGCCGTAACTCATAGCGGTAGCGTCATCGGTTTCTCCCTTCAGCAGCGGGATTTTCGCTACCATCGCCTCTTCCGGGGTCAGCTGATATTTTCCGGAGAAAGGCATCAGCACAGTGCCCGCACCGATGCTGGAATCAAACCGCTCAGACAACCCCTTTTGTGAGCAAACCTCCAGACGCTTCAGGTTTTCCTCAAAGGCCTTTCCAACAGGCAAGCCCTTTAACGCTTTAGGAGCTAAATGCCGGTAATCCTCCTCCGGGTCGGCAGCGGTAATTTTCGCTTTGGCCCGCTGGGTAACGCCGTTGGTATTTAAAAACTCGCGACTTAAATCTACAATCAGATCGCCCCGCCAGTTCATTTTCAGCCGTGGATTCTCCGTGACCTCCGCCACCTGTTGGGCCTCCAGGTTCTCCTGGTGAGCCGCCTGCAAAAACGCGGGGACATCCTTGGGATCCAAAACCACCGCCATGCGCTCCTGAGATTCGGAAATCGCAAGCTCGGTGCCGTCCAGGCCCTCATATTTCTTCGACACCCGGTCTAAGTCTACTGTCAATCCGTCGGCCAGCTCGCCGATCGCCACACACACACCGCCGGCACCGAAGTCATTGCACCGCTTGATCAGCTTTGCGACCTCGCCGTCCCGGAACAGGCGCTGAATCTTCCGCTCGGTAGGCGGATTACCTTTCTGTACTTCCGCGCCGCAGGTTTCAATGGACTGCTCAGTATGCGCCTTGGACGAGCCGGTGGCGCCACCGCATCCGTCACGGCCGGTTCTGCCACCAAGCAGCACGATAGCGTCTCCAGGCATCGGGGTCTCACGGATCACGTTCTCCTTGGGAGACGCGCCGATGACCGCGCCGATCTCCAGCCGTTTGGCCATATAGCCGGGGTCGTAAAGTTCTGTTACCTGTCCGGTAGCCAGACCAATTTGGTTTCCGTAAGAACTGTAGCCGTTAGCCGCGCCAGTAGTGATTTTGCGGCTGGGCAGCTTACCGGGCATAGTATCCTCAAAGGAGGTTCTGGGATCGCCGGAGCCGGTGACCCGCATAGCCTGATAAACATAGGCCCGTCCCGAAAGCGGATCGCGGATCGCGCCTCCCAGGCAGGTTGCCGCGCCGCCGAAAGGCTCGATTTCGGTAGGATGATTATGGGTTTCATTTTTAAACTGGACCAGCCATTGCTGGGTCTCTCCATCGATGGTCACAGGCACCTGAATAGAACAAGCGTTGATTTCCTCGCTGACATCCAGATCAGGAATTTTTCCTTCCTTCCGCAGAAGCTTCATACCCACCAGCGCCATATCCATCAGGGAGACAGGACGGGTGGTATCTTTTCCATAAACGGTGTCTCTGGCGTCATAATAGGTCTTTAACGCATCTTCAATAGCGCCGGACAAAGCCCCCTTTTCGATTTCCACCTGCTCCAGGCGGGTCAGGAAAGTGGTGTGCCGGCAATGGTCAGACCAATAGGTATCGATCACCCGCAGCTCTGTCACCGTGGGATCACGGTGCTCGGTATCCCGAAAATATTCCTGGCAAAACGCCAGATCCTCTAAGGTCATGGCAAAACCCATGGATCCGTAGTAGTCTTTCAATTCATCCACAGTCCAGCCGATAAAGCCCTTGACCCGGGCTACATCCGGCGGCACATCCGCCTGCATATCAAGGCTTTCCGGTTTTTCCAAAGAAGCGATTCTGGATTCTACCGGGTTTACCAGATAGGACTGAATTTTTTCGAACTGCTCGTCAGTGATATTTCCCTTAACGGCCACTACCCGGGCGGTCAGTACCTGAGGACGTTCCCCCTGGGTCAACAGCTGGACACACTGGGCGGCGGAGTCGGCTCGTTGGTCATACTGGCCGGGTAGATATTCCATCGCGAACACCCGGTATCCATCCGGCACCGGAAATTCCTCATCATATACCTGATCCACATTGGGTTCAGAGAGGATCGTTCCTCTCGCCTGCTGAAATTCCTCCTGTGAAAGTCCCGAAATATCATAACGGTTCAAATAACGCAGATCCTCAATCGCGGTCATTCCAAGATTTTCTCTCAGGTCCGCCATAATATGGCCCGCTTCGATATCAAAGCCTGGTTTCTTCTCCACAAAGATTCTGATTACCTTCGACATCTTTTCCTCCATTCCGCCGCGCCGCGGCAACTTACTGCTGAATCTGTTTCTATTTTAACATATCCGTCACTATGAGGAAAGGGCAAAATTTACTTAAGCTGATCTTTCTGTTATGAAAGAATAAAATCAAAAGTAACAAAGAAATCGCCAAATGCCTTTCGACGCATCATACTATGAATATATAATATAGCGAATAAAGGAGGTCCTTTCATAGATATCCAACTGAGATATCCAACTGAAAAAAAGTTGCTGAAGGTATGTGTACTGTCCATCCTACTGCAAAATTCCTATGGGTATCAGCTTAACAATCCCCTTCCCTGTTGTGTGAAAATTTTTGAAGCCACCTTATTTCAGATGTAATAGGCAACCAACGCAACTACTCTATTGAGAAGCGCCTTCAACAGCACTGGCAATCTGGCAAATATCATCGTCGGGAAAAATCTCTTTAAAGTAAACAATTCCAACGGCAACATCGTTGTAACCTTCTACCAGCCATGGTGGTCAAGGCCGGCCGCAACGATAAGGAAGGCTTCTAAATAGCTGGGAAGAGAAATAAACAGCCCTTATTTCTTAGTGCGAGATAATATTCTCGCCTAAGAAATAAGGGCTTTAAAATTCTGGCTCATGTTTAGAGGTATCGTCAATTCTAAAATAGAATTTGTTCTATATTTTATTCTAAAATCCATACCGGAGTTGTACGCTGTTAACCCCTGGCTTTGATCCGATTTCCCGCATAGGTAAGAAAAAACAGCACCGCTGCGACCAAACATATCGTTCCGCCGGCAGAAGTTCCCAGGTAATAGGAAAGAATCAGTCCGGAGACGCCGGAAAACAGGGAAAACAAAATGGAAAGTCCATGATAAGAACGCATCCCGCCAGACAGGTTCCTTGCCGCGGCCGCAGGTAGCACCAGCAGAGCGTTGATAATCAGAATTCCCACCCATTTGATAGAAACTGTGACAATAAACGCTACCACGATCATAAACAAGTTCTGGTACCATTTTACGGAGATTCCCTTACTGGCCGCTAAATCCGGGTTTAAGCTGGCAAGCATCAGGGGGTTAAAGGCTACCGCCCAGAAAACGGCGGCGCCTAACAGGACAAATAAAAGCAGTAAAAGCTCATCCGGGCTGACAGCCAAAATATCGCCGATCAGGTAATTGGAGTACTTGGAAAAGCCGCCGTTGGCGGAAAGAAGCACAACGCCCAGCGCTACACCGGTTGCGGAAAATACGCCGATAATGGTATCCGACGAGGAAGTCCGTGCAGACATTACCCCGGAAATCGCTACGGCGAACAGCAGGGCAAAGCCCAGCATAGAAATCAAATAGTTATCAATTCCCATCATCACTCCAATAGCGATACCCGTTAACGCGGAGTGGCCCAGAGCGTCAGAGAAAAAGGACATCTTATTATTGACGATCATCGTCCCTGTTAAGCCAAACAATGGGGTAATCATCAAAACCGCTAAAAGAGCGTTTTTCATAAAATTAAACTCCGCCCATTCAAAAGGCAGAAGTAGATTGAGAAAGGAATAAATTCCGTTCATAGCTCCTCCTTTAATCCAGCCCGAAGGCTTCCCGCACCTGGGGATTATTGAGCACCTTGTCCAC
>CAUFXR010000011.1 GCA_959596515.1 uncultured Oscillospiraceae bacterium | reverse complement strand
CCAGAGATCTGCAAACCATGTCCCTTCTTGTTTTTGCGAAACTTATTCTACCTTAGCGAAAAGCGCTCAATGCGCACTTTTTTATTTGCAACAAAATCCCATTTTGCTTTTCTTGATCGTCTATAAAAATATCCTTCCGACCGTCTGGTTCCCCCAAAAAGTTTTAAAGTATTTTGTCATAATAACTTAAAGGGTTTAGAAAGGTCAAAAAGCAGCGGGAAATATCATAATACACAGATAAGACAGTAACAGAAGAGGCGTCCCCGAATTCTACGGAGACGCCTCTTAATTAAGCGAAAAAGCTATTTTTCATTTTTCTGTTTTCTATTTTCCCTGGGGATTGGAACCCTCTGACCGGGTGGCTGGCTCCATCGGTGAATTTTTGGTGCCAGATTCCTCCGATGGGCGGGGCGGCTTTATCCGGTTTACCGCGAAAATCCCAAAACAGACCAGTACCAGAGCAACCAGGTAGCGCCAGTCCCACAAATTTTCGCCAAGGCAGGCGGCGGACAGAATGACGCCGAAAACAGGGGTCATAAAGTTATACACCGTGATTTTGCCCACCGGGTTATAATACAGCAGAGCGGTCCATATTACAAAGGCCACCGCCGACAGTAAAATCATATATCCCAGCAGCAGAAAAGCTTCGGGACCGACTGGATTCAGCCGGCCTCTTGGCAGGCCAATCAGGCACAGCACGCCGCCGCCGATCAAAAGTTGCCAGCCAGTAATGGTCATGGAATCTCCGTTAGCGGCTACGTTTTTGCTCATCAAGGCGCCGACCGCCGAGGACAAAGCAGCCAGGATAATAAAGCCTTCGCCCTGGAAAGTGAAGCTGGCTTCCAGGCCGCCCACTCCCAGATTGACTACTACCACACCGGCGAACCCGGCGATACATCCTATGATCTTAAACTTATTCAGCTTATCGTTGCGATAAATAAAATGAGCCAGAGCAACGGCGAAGAACGTGCTCACCGCACCGAAAATAGAGGCTTTTACGCCGGTCGTGTTAGCCAGTCCCAAATAGAAGAAAACATATTGCAGGGACGTTTGGACCAGGCCCAATACCAGAATTCCCACGACATTGCGCTGGTTTGGCAAACAGATTCGCTTTCTTTTCACGCTGGCGAACAGAATCGTGACCAGTCCCGCCGTACCAAAGCGGATGCCAGCGAACAACAACTTGCTGGCGTTGTCTTCCGGTGCGATCTGAAACAGTTCATACCCGGTTTTCACACTGGGGAAAGCGCTGCCCCACAGGATGCCGCACACTGCTGCCAAAAAAATTACTACGCCGGTTTTTGTCAGAATAGATTTTACTTTTGTCTGCTCCATTTTCTCACCCGCCTGCTATATTCTGATTTTATCATAGCATACCTTGTGAGAATATGGAACGAATCCTAAAGAATTTTTTATTTGGCTTCCTTGTGCGGGTCTCCAGTATGTGACCATAGGTCACATAACTCCGAGTTTCTATTTTTCACTGAAATAAGATATAATATTTCTCCTTTACTTTTGCGAAAAGGGGACAGGAAAACCGGAAGAGAAAGCTGAAAGGGAAACGAAGGGCAAAGAAAAGAGGGAACGTGGGGAGCAAAAAAAGGAAGGGGACAAAAAACTTTTGTCCCCTTCCTTTTTATCGACCAAACAGCTTCGCCATGACCCAATCCATAGCCCCGATTCTGCGGTCGGGGTTTACAGACTCTAAAACGCCCTTTTGGTATTGATGGTAAGCGAGCTTTGCCTCGCCCAGATAGCCGGTGGCTTCCCTCACCTTGGATTTGTAGCCGGCGCTATAGCTGGCGATTTCTTTTTCATACTTTTCATCCGTTCCCGGCTGAACCGCCGCCTTATAGATATCGATGATCTCGTCGGAATCCCGATCCGGGAAGTATTCATGGGGAGCGGTGCTATCAAATACGCACAGTCCCAGTTCCCGCACCGCGATCATATCCAGGCTGTTGGGGTCAAAGGCGCAGTGGTAAATCTCTACCCGATACCCTCGATCCTGGGCGGCCTTCGCCAGCTTCTTCAGGAAAGTGGACTTCCCAGTACCCGGACGCCCCTTGAGAAAATACCGCTTGGGAATTTCCTGGGTAATATTTGGAATGTAATCATAAGAACCATTGACGGTGGCCGCGCCGAAGAACCGATCCACACAGCTGCCGGCACCTTTTGCTTTCTTTCCGCCGAAAAGCTTCTCGGCGGTTTCCTCGCCCAGTTCATCCATAGTCTCAAAATCCATGTTGGAGATGAAAATTTTCTCCCAGTCGTCATGAATCTTCAGCGCCTGGCCAAAGCAGTCGTAGGCCTTCTGAAGAAGCTCCCGGGCTTTGGATAAGTTCCCATCCTCCGTCAGTCGGAGAGAGTAAGATGCATCTGTGTAAGCGGGAATATTCAGCAAACCAGCCTTTCGTCCCGGCAAAATGATCCCCTGCAGGCTGTTGTCCAGCCCGTTGTGAATCAGCTCCACTTCCTGCTCGCAGCCCAGCGCCTGGGCACAGGCTTGACTCACCAGCTGTGTTACCAGCAGATCAGGATAGCCGTCTAGTTTGACTACGGTTTCCAGCTTTCCAAAATTCGATTCCCCAAAGCTCACAAATCCCCGGGAACTGTTGGTATCCACAAAATAATGCAGTACGTTCTTTTCCAAAATCCATTCCCCTTTCTATCTAGAAACGATCCTGACTGAAGAAGCAACCCATCTCTAGGCCCCGAGTCCCCGCCATGAACAGACCTGATTTTTACACGGGATTCTTCCGCTTTACAGCGTATTTATGTAGGCCTTTTCCCAAATGTGACAAACAACGGTGCCGCTTCTCACAAAACGATCCTTACAGTATATGAGAAAGGAGGTTGTCTATTTCCAATTATTTTAAGCCGCCGCCAGCCGGTTCAGCATGGGCCGCAGCCGATAAGCCAGCACCGACGCCAGCGCGATCTTGATGACGTCCCCAATCAGGAAGGGTATCACACACACAGCCAGAGCTGTCCACAAGTCGATTTGCGCGTAAATCATATACCAGACAGTGCCAAGAGCATAACAGCCAGCGAGTCCCGTTATCATCGCAACCGGATAGACCCAGAAACGCCGGCCGGCTTTGAAAAGAATCAGGCCAATGAGAAACGCCGCCACAATATATCCCCAAAGATAACCGCCTGTAGGACCCAGCACCCGAGAAAAGCCGCCGGTAAAATTCGCGAATACCGGTAACCCTACCAGCCCCATAACGACGTAAATTCCCTGGGCGGCAGTGCCCCACACCGGTCCTAGAATAGCGCCGGAAAGGAAAACCGCCAGGGTCGACAGGCTTAAAGGAATGTCCGTAAAAGGCAGGGGAACGGCGATTTGAGACATGACAATGGTCAGGGCCGCGAACATGGCGGTGACGGTAATATTTCTGATAGAATCTTTTTTCAATGAGCTCTCCTCCGATTGTAAACTAATTTTAATTTTAAAAGTTTACAATCATTATAACGAAGAACCCAAAGCTTGTCAAGCGAATCACAAAAGGTTCCCACAGGCAAAAAGGAAAGGCCGCTTCCGTTTTGGGCAAATAGAGAGTGTTCCTGTCTGCCTGTGAGCCCCTGTCTGTTCGTGAGACCTCAGTCTGGCCGTAAGGTCCCGGGCTATCTGTGAGGCCCCGGCCTGCCCATGAGGCCCCGGCCTGCCCGTGAGGCCCCGGTCTGCCTGTGAGGCCCCGGCCTGCCCATGAGGGCCCCAGTCTGTCCATGAGGCCCCGCCTGCTCATGAGGGCCCGGTCTGCCCGTGAGGCCCCGGCCTGCCCATGAGGCCCCGGCCTGCCCATGAGGGCCCCAGTCTGTCCATGAGGCCCCGCCTGCCCATGAGGGCCCCAGTCTGTCCATGAGGCCCCGGCCTGCCCATGAGGCCCCGGCCTGCCCATGAGGCCCCGGCCTGCCCGTGAGGCCCCGGTCTGCCCATGAGGCTCCGGCCTGCCCGTGAGGCCCCGGTGCCCATGAAAGCTCGAAAAAAGCTTTGGGCCCACTCCCTCCTCGCTCCAGTTTTGTGGCCGTGTACACGAAGCGGACCTGGGTGAGCCCGCCGCCCCCTAAGGGAAACTGCCGTCCCTAAGGGGAAATTGTCTGGGAAAGTCCCATTTTCAGGCTGGCCCACAGAACTAAGCTAAGAAGGGCCCCTTAGCGGGGCCCTAAAAATCATCGTGGGATTGCGGGAAGATTTCAGCGGGATGGGTTCTCCTTTCCGCTGGAACATCTCCAATCGTCGGAACACACCTGAGGGGTATCCCCTTGGGCACCGGTGTTACCGTGAGTACCGGGCAGCCTCTTGGGCACCGGTGTTACCGTGAGTACCGGGCATTCCCTTAGGCACCGGTGTTACCATGAGTACCGGGCATTCTCTTAGGCACCGGTGTTACCGTGAGTACCGGGCATTCTCTTAGGCACCGGTGTTACCGTGGGCACCGGCATCTCCTTGGGCACCGGTGTTACCGTGAGTACCGGGCATTCTCTTAGGCACCGGTGTTACCGTGGGCACCGGCATCTCCTTGGGTACCGGTCTTACCGTGGGTACCGGCGGAGCACTCTGTCCGGCCGGCGCAGTGAGAGCAGCCGGCACACTTCGGGGAGGAATTCCCTTGGGAGCAGCCGGAACATCCGCAGCACCGTCCCTGTTTTGTCTGGCGAATGATATGGCGCAGAGCCAGAACGAAGAGAACCGCGAGGATCCCAACCAATAACCAATCGAACCAATTCATACCTTTCTCAACTTTCTCCGCTTAAAACAGGGAACCGATTTGATAGATCAAGGTTCCCACAATCCAGGCCACGCCGGTCTGGAATAAAATCATCCAAAGCGCGTATTTTCCGCTGCCGAGCTCTTTCCGCACCGTGTTCACCGACGCGATGCACGGGGTATACAGCAGGGTAAACGCCAAAAACGAGCACGCCGCCAGCGGGGAGAAAATCCCGCCCAGGGCTGCGGGCAGACCAGCCATATTGGTGCCGGTCAGTACCGCCAGAGTGCTGACTACCGCTTCCTTGGCGGTAAATCCGGTGATCAGGGCGGTGGAGGCCATCCAGTCGCCGAAGCCTAAGGGAGCGAAGATCGGGGAAATAAATTGTCCGATCTGGGCCAGCATGCTGTTGGCGCTGTCCGCCACCACGTTGATCCGGGTATCGAAGGTCTGTAAAAACCAGATGATGATGGTGGCCACGAAGATTACCGTAAAGGCGCGCTCCAAAAAGTCCTTAGCCTTATCCCAGAGCAGCAGGCCGACGCTTTTGGCGCTGGGCAGCCGGTAGTTGGGAAGCTCCATGACAAATGGCACCGGATTTCCCCTAAAGGCCGTCTTTTTCAGCACCAGGCCGCTTAGAATTCCCATAAGGATCCCGAACACGTACAAACAGATCATGACCAGAGCCTGATACCGCTCAAAAAAGGCGACGGTAAAAACAGCGTAGATCGGCAGCTTGGCGCTGCAGCTCATAAAGGGAGTGAGCAGTACGGTCATTTTACGGTCCCGCTCGCTGCTGAGGGTACGGGCGGACATAATCGCCGGCACCGTACAGCCGAAGCCGATGAGCATGGGGACAAAGCTGCGGCCGGATAAGCCGATCTTACGCAGGGCCTTATCCATGACAAAAGCCACCCGGGCCATATAGCCGCTGTCCTCCAAAATAGAAAGGAAGAAAAACAATACCACAATAATGGGCAAAAAGGAGAGCACGCTGCCCACGCCGGCGAACACGCCGTCGATAATCAGAGAATGGACTACCGGATTGATGCCGTAGGCTGTCAGGCCGCCATCTACGGCCTGAGTCAGGGTATCGATGCCCAGAGACAGCAGATCGCTGAGCCAGGAGCCGATCAGTCCGAACGTCAGCCAGAAAATCAGCAGCATAATCGCCAGGAAAATCGGGATGGCGAAGATCCTGTGGGTCAGGATCTTATCGATCTGGACGCTGCGGCGATGTTCCTTGGATTCGCCGCTTTTCACCACGGTGCCGGAGCAAAGCTTATCGATAAACTGATAACGCATATCCGCCAGGGCCGCTTCCCGGTCGGTACCCAATTCCTGTTCCATTTCCTGGACGGTATGGCCTACCATGTCGATCTCATTTTCCGAGAGCTTTAGTTTCCGCATCATAGGCTCGTCGCCTTCCACCAGTTTGGTAGCCGCGAATCTGGGAGGTACCCCCAACCGCTCGGCGTGGTCCTCCACCATGTGGGATAAAGCGTGAATCGCCCTATGTACAGCGCCGGAACAAAAATCCATACGCTTGGGACGCTGCTTTTTTTCCGCTGTTTCCAGCATCACACGGATCAGCTCGTCTACGCCCTCGTTTTTACTGGCGGAGATCGGCACCACCGGAACCCCGATCTCCTCGGAAAGCTTCTGCACGTCGATGGAAGATCCGTTGTTCCGGATTTCATCCATCATATTCAGAGCGATGACCATGGGAATATTTAATTCGATCAGCTGCAGAGTAAGATATAAATTTCGTTCAATGTTGGTGGCGTCCACAATATTGATAATTCCGTCGGGATGCTGTTCTACCAGAAAATCCCGGGTGACAATTTCTTCGTTGGTGTAGGGAGAAAGAGAATAAATCCCCGGAAGATCTACCAGGGTCGCATCCGGATGATTACGGATGGTCCCCTTTTTCCCCTCTACGGTGACACCGGGAAAATTTCCCACGTGCTGGTTGGAACCGGTCAATTGATTGAACAAAGTAGTCTTCCCGCTGTTCTGATTGCCTCCTAACGCGAAAATCATTTGAGCAGCTCCTTCTTCACCTGAATTTTTTGGGCGTCCTCAATCCGAAGGGTCAGCTCATAGCCCCGCAGATGAATCTCAATAGGATCACCCATCGGCGCCCTTTTCCGAATCATTACCTCAGTGCCCGGCGTGATCCCCATATCTAAAAGCCTTCTGCGCAAAGCCCCTTGGCCTCCTACGACCGTCACCTTGGCAGGCTCTTCCAGCTTTAACTCATCCAGTGTCAAAAAAAACCCTCCAAACACCAGTAATCTTGTCTTAATTGTAAGCTTAGGGAAACTTTTTGTCAATGGTTAGGTTTTACTAATCGCCGGTCCCAGTCCCGCCTCTTTTCAGAGTTTTTTTGTCCCTCTTTTCCCCGCTTGGGAACCAAAGGGACGCAAAAAACCGCCCCTCTGCCCCCAGACCGGCATCGGCCCCGCGGGGCGGAGAGCGGATATCCCTTTCGGCGTTTTACCGGGTTTTTACCGCCGGGACCGGGAAGTCCCGCTTTTCCCAAACCCTCAGCCGGTTTTCAGGCGGCTTCGCAGGGCACGGTAATTCGGCAGAAAAGAAGCGACCAGCGCCCAGAATTTTTTAGAGTGGTCATGGTGCACCGTATGGCAAAGCTCATGAATAATCACGTAGTCGATCACTTCCGGCGGCATATCCATGAGCCGCCAGGAAAGGCAGATCCTGTTTTTTCCGGAACAGGATCCCCACCGGGTTTTCGCACCGGTTACCCTGACCCCGGCGGGCGTCAACCCGGTGCTCTCCGCAAGCTCCCAGGTCCGTCGGGGCAGATACTCCAGCGCTTTTTGACGCAGCCCTTCCTCCTCCTGCGGGGAAAGCTGCCGCCGGACAGGCCGGGCCGCCATCTCAGCGGTCTTTTTCCGGATCCAGCCTTCCTTTTGCTCCACAAAGCTGTCGATCCATTTCTTAGAAAGTCTTATAGGCGCCCGTACCTCCAGAGCGCCGTCTCCCTTTATGGTCAGGGTCACCGTTTTCCGCTGGGAACGGATCAGCCGGTATTCCCGCATAAAATAATCTCATCCTTTCGGTTAAGTTGAAACCGCCCGCCACAGGCAGAATCCTAGGTTTTCTTCAGTATACCACAGAGATCCTCTTTGCTCAATCGGCTACGTCTGGCTGGCAGTCGCAGCGTTCCCAGCCTATAGAATCAATTTCTAATATATTTCTAATCTAGAGATATACACTACTCCAGATAAATATGTTATAATAATTATATGAGTAATTGTACATTTCATGCGTCAGGAAGGAGACAACAACGAGTGATGATAAAACAGAAAATCTGGAAAAAGCGAATACTGGCGTCTATCCTTGCCATGGCAATGGTTCTCCCGATCCCTGCTGTCGCAGAGGCACAGGGAACCCCAATCGACACGGAGGGACCTGATTATTACGGCACAGTCATCATGGCAGAAAACATGAATTTCAGTATCGGTTCTGACGAGGAACTGACACTGACACAAAACGTAGGCCTCGACTCCCTTGGACAAGCCGTTCCGAGGGAAGTTCAGGAGAAAGCAGCCTAGAGGACGGAAGGACCCGCTGCGGCACTCCTCTAATGAAGTACGACGGGTTTCCGTCACTGACGGAGAAGCCGTCCGGCTCCGGCGATACGGGCGCTGATGTTTCATATCAGCTCGGCGCGAAGAAAACAATCTATACAGACAGCGCGTTAACCGGGGACGGAGAAGTTGAAGTGGAACTTGCCGCAATAGGTGACCACTGCACGATCTGGCGAAGTGTGAAAGAAGCCTCACTGCTTTCTAGTAGCCAGGCACAGTCGTACGCGGCTGCGATCGATGAGTATTACGATACGATGACGGCACTCTTTGGCGACTGGAGCGCCGCAGATGTGGACCAGGATGGAAAAACAGCCTTTGTTTTCTATTCGATTCCGTATACCGGATATTTTGACGCCGCGGATCTGTACACCGAACAAGAGACAGAATCTGCCACGGGAAATCATATGGACATGCTTCACATGAACATCTCGGAAACCAATGTGCAGATAATGTACGGAACTCTGGCCCATGAACTGCAGCATCTGATCAACTGGGTGCTTGCAGATGGTTCTCTGGACACCTGGCTCGACGAAACAATCGCCCAGAGCGCCATCGCGGTGAACGGTCTGGCAGACAGTGATACGGTCTATGAAGTAAACTGGCTTACGGATCAGATCAACGAAAACGGTTTTTCTCATCCGTTCATTTATGCGGAGAATTATGTTCCGTCAGATGAGTCCTATAACGATGTCTACGGAAGCTGGTATCTGTTCGGGCGCTATCTTTCCCGCCAGACCGAGGGACTCGATAACGGAGGGGATTCCATTTACAAAGCTATACTGGTGGAATCCGCCGATCAGTACGAAGACGAAACGTCTCTGGACGCAATGGAAGCTGTACTTAAGGAGATCGGATACTCCGGAGGGGGAGAAACGGCCGGCGAGTTTGGAAGATTGAAAAGATTGATTACCAACTACAACATCGCCATTTATATCAGAGAAAGCACCGGCCTTTACTCCATCTGTTCCGATCCGTCGGATCCGAACAACGTGGACGGAGTAGAAGTGGACTATATCTACGAAACCGAGACCGCTCCGGAGAAACTGCCGGGAGGAGGCGCTGCCTGCTGGGTATACAATGCAACTTCCGTGTTTCCCGTTTCCCCTTTAAACTCGGGCGTCGATATGATGTATGCGGGAATTTCCAAAGAGTTCCCCAAAGGCGTCACAATAGATGGATTGGATTCCGTTGCGACATGGGGACAGGAAATCTCTCTGCATACGTCTGATTCCAATGCGAAGATCTATTATACAACAGACGCAAGCGATCCTCTGAAATACGGGACAGAATACACCGGCCCCATCAGGGTGGAAGGTCCTATGACCATTTCTGCATGTACGATAGATAATACCGGCAGACATTCTCCTGTTTCGTCATGGGAGATAACAAAAGTCAAAATGTCATCTGTTCAATCAGATGTATCTTCCGGAAAGGTGAAACCGGGTACGCAGATCACATTGTCCTCTGAAATGGACGGGGCCGTGATCGTATATACAACGGACGGAAGCACACCGACAAAAGAAAACGGCACCGTATATGAGGCGCCGATCACCATCAACAAGAGCACCACACTTAAGGCGGTAGCTTATCATCCGGACCAACCGAATCTTCTGATCAGCAACGTCCGGACCTTTACCTATGAAACGGGCGACTCAGACGGCGACCGCTATGAACCGAATGACACGCAGAAAAATGCGGTTTCCGTAAGCTTCCCGGGGAAAATCAGCGCTACCATCCATGACGCGGAAGATGTGGACTTCTATTCTTTTCATCTGGACAATGGAGCTTCCCTAAGTCTCACACTGACGCCGCCAGCTGAAATGGATTATTCTCTCACGCTTCTGGATGAGCAGGGAAATGTCCTGAAAGAATCCGCGATCAGCGGAACAAGCCAGAATATCCGGTATGAAGCCGGCGGCGGCAGATATTTTGTGAAGGTGGAAAGCACCGGAGGCCAGGCCTCTTCCGAAAACACCTATGAGCTCACTCTGATGAAAGAACTGGACAGCGAGGCGGTAAGTTCCCTGGACTTTTCTGAACGGAACATGCTCACCGCTCTCACGGATCAATCCAGCGGATATGCCTATGACCTGGGTCTCAACGGTGGCGGTAACTTTCTGATGTCAATGACGTATTTCGCAAACTGGGGCGGTCCGGTGTCTGAATCGGATGACCCATATCCGGAAATAGACGATCAAGAGGTTGCCGACTATTCCTATAAGGATCTTTCCGACAAAGCGCAATATCATGTTCAGAACGCGTTGTATATGCCGAATGGTTCCAGTGAGGAAAATATAAACCATATCAAAAACGCCATATACAATTACGGAGCAGTGGATGTTTATATGCTTTCCGCTCCGACATATATGACTACCGATCAGAAAAATGTCTATATCGGCGACTACCAGTACCCTACCCCTTATGACGGCGGACACATTGTTACGATCGTGGGCTGGGATGACAATTACAGCCGGGATAACTTTACTGGGAATCCGGGATTTGCGGAACACTTTTACGGGGATGGCAACGTTCACCTGGAAAAACCGGAGAGGGACGGCGCGTTTATCGTAAGGAACTCCTGGGGCGAGCAAACCGGAGAGAACGGATATTTTTATGTCTCTTATGAGGATACTACGATATACAACAACAATCCGGCTGTTTTTCTGACAGATGAGGCTTCAGACAACTATAATCATCAGTATTATTATGATATCTTTGGCGCCGCTGAGTCGATTTCTGCCGGGAACAGTTTTACGGTAGAGCAGAAGTTTGAAAATCCGACGGATTCCGCAGAACTGCTTCGCGCGGTATCTTTTCAGATCTTCAGCTCCACTACCAGATATGAAGTGAGCGTAACCTGTGAGGGTTCTACCCAAAAAGTACTGGAAGGTGTCAAAAACTACGCCGGATTTTATACCGAACGCCTGAGCGCACCGGTGACGATACCGGCAGGCCAGGAATTCACTGTCAGCGTTTATCTGGAAAACACCGACGTCGAACAGAATGCGTATATTGGAACCAGCTGCAACATTCCGGGAATGACGAGCGGGCTGATACCTAAAGAGGGCGTTTCGTTCATAACCGCAAACAACGAGAAGACAGACTTGGGAGCGTTAGGATATTTCCCCTGCGTGCGCGCCTATACATGCAACGCGGAGATAGACAGCTATGAGATCACAGCTCCGGAGCTCAGCCGGGATGGCGTGGATACCCTTTCCGAATCCTCACTGCCAGATCCTATTTCGGTGGGCGGCATCGAGACACAGAACAACAACGGCGTTCTGAGCGTGAGCATTGAATCGGCAAACGGTGCGGCGGCTCCCTCAGTCGAAGGACTCCCGGCCCGTTTTGACCTCAGAGATACCGGAACTCTCACGCCGATTCGAAACCAGGGATTGCTCTCCAGCTGCTGGACGTTCGCGGCGACCGCAAGCGCGGAAAACACCTTTGCCAGAAGCGGCGGATTTGCCGAGGATTATCCGAAGTCACTGAGCCTGGAAAGTTATGAGAAACAGATTCTCCTGACCAAAGATGAGCCTGAGCAGAGTGTAGTTCTTTCCGCCGAACTTATGGGAAGCCAAAATCCTTCCAGCACAAAAATATACTGGAGTGTCAGCGGCGATCTGGACAGCGTAAAGATCGATCAAAATGAAAGTTTCGGCGGAGAACAGGTACAGATCCTGACAGCCCTGAAGCCCGGCGTTGTGACAATTACGGCGCAGAGCGAGGCGGATATGACCGTCACGGCGCAGTGCACTGTGACTATCACGCAACAGGGCGTAAAGAGCATATCTCTTAACCCCAAAGAACTCACCTTGCAAAAAGGGGAAACCGCTGAGATAACGGCAACCACATCTCCTGAAAATGCGATGACCAACGAAATCATCTGGAGCAGCAGCCGGCCCGAAATCGCCAGTGTAAACGCTGACGGCAAAGTGACCGCCATTTCCGAAGGAACTGCCGTCATCACCGCGAAAGCAGGGACAGTTCAGGCGTCAGCCACTGTCACAGTAACTGCAGGCACAATTCCTAACACCGGTGACAGCGAACCATTCATGCCTGCTATACTGGCAGTTTTCGTCAGTGCCGCAGTCGCCGGAACCTGCCTGGCCACCTGGAGACGGAAAAAGTATCAGTAAGAAAATAAAAACAGGTTTCCCGATGGTTTGATATGCTCCCTTCTGGGGATCTAACTCAAAATAGGAAAACCTATCAGCAGCGCTGTTATCCAGCGCAAAAGAAAAATGTAAAGAACCGCAGCTGAGTCATTCGGAATCGCCCTTCGGGTCTTCCGCGTCTGAGCTGCGGTCCTCAAATTGATAATATCCATTTTCGATCATCGGCAGACACGCCGCCTCGGACAAATAGCAACCGCAACCGGCAGGGCAAAAGCACTTCGAAAGCGGCTCTATTTTGGTTGCTGGTTATCCTATTTTTACCGAAAAGAGGGTTTCAATCCCCGGTTATCCTATTTTTACCGAAAAGAGGGTTTCAAACCCCCGGTTATCCTGTTTTTACCGAGAAAAAGCAAAGTCAGAACCATTCCGATCCTGCAAGGACCAGATAAACCGCAACAGAAGATATAAAAGCTCAAAATCCCCGAAAAACCGTAGTTTTTCGGGGATTTTGAGCTTTTCTGAACCAGTTTTAAGAGAGAACTATCTCTTGGAGAACTGAGGCGCTCTACGGGCGGCCTTCAGACCGTACTTCTTACGTTCCTTCATTCTCGGGTCACGAGTCAGGAATCCAGCCTTCTTCAGGATCGGACGGAGATTCTCAGAATCGTATTGGAGCAGGGCTCTGGCGATGCCATGACGGATCGCGCCGGCCTGTCCGGTAACACCGCCGCCAGTTACCCGGCAGACAATGTCAAATTTTTGATCGGTCTCGGTGGCCACCAAAGGCTGACGAACGATCAGCTTCAGGGTCTCCAGGCCAAAATAATCGTCGATATCACGGTTGTTGATGGTAACCTTACCGGTGCCCTGGTATACTCTTACGCGGGCAACGGAGCTTTTTCTTCTACCTGTGCCGTAGAAATAAGGTGCCTTATCGTACATCTTGCGTTCCTCCTATCCTTATAGTTCCCAGGCTTCGGGCTTCTGTGCGGCGTGATTGTGCTCGGCGCCAGCATAGATGCGCAGTCTGGTCATGGCGGCGCGGCCGATGGTGGTATCAGGAACCATTCTCTTTACGGCGAGCTCCATTGCCTTTTCCGGCTTCTCAGCCATCAGGGTGTCATAGCGGACAGCCTTCAGGTGGCCAATATAGCCAGTATGGCGGTAATAATACTTCTGGGTCAGTTTTTTGCCGGTTAACACGGCCTTTTCTGCGTTAATGATGATCACATGGTCGCCGCAATCTACATGGGGCGCAAAAGTAGCCTTATGCTTGCCGCGGAGAAGATTGGCGGCCTGAACAGCTACGCGGCCCAGCGGTTTGCCGGCGGCGTCAAGTACATACCACTTGCGGTCGATTTGACCGGCTTTGGGCATATAAGTGGACATAGCGTTTCCTCCTAATAATTCGAAGTTTCACGTATTTTTCAATCGTGCACGGTTGTTATCATAACACAAGGCCTTTTCCTTGTCAACACTTTTTCCTGATTTTTTAATTTGCACATGTACAATCTCCTTTATTCTCTGTTTTTCTCTTGATATCTCTCGATTTCTCTTGTTCTATTTTTAACTTGTGCTTTTCACAAATTTGTGCCACAATAAGAGAAAACCAAAACAACAGAAAGGAAACGCCGGCCTCCCAGGCCGAAAGGGAGATACAGATGCAAAAGATATTAGGCCCGATGCGGGCGGCAGTAGAGAAATATCACATGATCGAGGCGGGAGACCGGATTGCCGTAGGTGTTTCCGGCGGCAAGGACAGTCTGGTGCTTCTCTGCGCCCTGGCGGCCTTAAAGGAGTTTTATCCCAAGCGATTCGAGGTTACCGCCTTGACGGCAGATCCGCAGTTTAACGGCGTTCCCGCAGATTACTCACAGATCCAGGAGCTCTGCCGGCGGCTGGGGGTGGCTTATCATATCCGGCGCACCCAACTGGGGCGGATCATTTTCGAGGACCGGAAAGAAGCCAATCCATGCAGCCTATGCGCCAGAATGCGCCGGGGGATTCTGCATAATATGGCCAGGGACGCCGGCTGCAATAAGCTGGCCCTGGGTCACCATTACGACGACGCGGTGGAAACTTTCTTTATGAACCTGCTTAACAGCGGTTCCCTGGACTGCTTTTCCCCGAAATCTTATCTTTCCCGAAAAGAGTTGTGGCTGATCCGTCCCCTGATTTTCTGCGGGGAACGACAGATCGCCGCCGCGGCGAACCGCTGCCATTTGCCGGTAGTAAAAAGTGAATGTCCCGCCGACGGCAGTACTTCCCGGCAAAAAACCAAGGAGCTGATCGCCCGGCTGGAAAAAGATTATCCGGATTTGAAATCCAAGGTGATGGGTGCCGTGGAGCGTGCCGGGATCTCCCACTGGAACGCCGATTGACTCTTTTAAGAGGATCTGTTCGCAAAGCCGCTTTCTATTCCCCGGTATTCCCAGAGCGCTAAAGCGGCACCGACGCTCAAAAAATCAGCTGTCAAGCGTAATCAGTAGACAGGCTCATGATAAACCCCAGAAAGCGTAAAAAACCACCGGGCTGTTTTGACAGCGCCCGGGATCTTCCGGAGACGAAAGAGACCCCAGCGCTTAACTACAGCGCTCAAAAATAATCAGCTGTCAAGCGCAATCAGCAGGCAGGCTTGTGATAACCCCCAGAAAGCGTAAAAAACCACCGGGCTGTTTTGACAGCGCCCGGTGGTTTTTGGCATTTCTAATTTTTCTTCTTAATTCTGCTTTCCGCTTAATAGTTTTCGGCGGCGGGTACAACCGCGCTGATTATTCCGTGTATGATATATCACTAATTGCTAATCGCTAATTGCTATACGTTGTCCAGATTAAACTCATTTTTCTGGCGGATTTCATCCAGTACCCAACAGCCGTTTTCTTTGATCAGCTTCCAATATTCCACAAAGCTGGCACTGTTTTTAGACCCGGAAATCACCTCCATTGTTCGGTCGTCTATGGTGTAATCAATCATTTTGGCTTTGATGTACACCCACATGTAATCCCGGTCTTCCCCTTGAAAATCATTGACATCCACTGGGAGTGCCGCCAAAAGCTTTTGGTTTTGCAAAATATTCTGTTCATGGCGCATGATCATCCACTGGGATTTGATCTGATATTTTTCAAAAAGTTCCCGGCTCAAATAACGCCGGGCGATTTCCTGATCCCGCTGGGCCCAGGCCTCCTGAACAGTGTAAAACATATTTTGAATATGGCGGTCAAAGTCGGCAAGGCTCCAGGTGGGATCGAAACGGGAAAGATTTTCCATGATCTTTTCCGCTTTCCTGTTTTTAGCCCTCACCTTTATATATAAGGTCACAGCCCCGCCAGACGCCGCCAGCCCCATAACGACATACCCGATGATAGACGAGATCGGATTGGAGCGGGTGTAACCGCTGGTGTGACCGCCTGTGGCGTAACCACCGGCACCACCTCCACCGGTGCCTCCTCCGCCTGCACCGCCTCCGCCGCCCGCGCGGGCGAATGTGATGGAAAACGGCATTAAAATCACAAGTATGAGTGTTAAAACAATCATAGCGGCCTTTTTTCCGTTCTTCATAATAATCCCCTCTTGCGATCAATCTGAATTGGTCCTTGCCATATTTAATGAAGCTGCGATTTTGATCGGAGTACAGACCAGCCTGTTTTTATTATTATAGTATATTATAACATGGAAGAAAGAAAAAGTCGACGGAAACGATCTGTTCACCCCTGTTTCCCGGCGGTCAGAAAACCGTTTTTATATAAGTTCCGATCAATTTATTTTCAGGACTTCAGAATATTTTTTCTTTTTTGGTTTCCTTTCCTTTTATGCTTTCTGACAAAATCAGAGAGGCTCTGACAACAACAGAAAAGCAGCGGTTAAACGGCGATCTGCCGCAAAACCGCTGCTTTTTGCTGCTTTTATTTACACCTTTAAAATTTGAAAAGCGTTTTCTCCGGAACACTTTCCCACCGGGCGGCATCGCCCCCTTTGAGGAAGTCCCGCTTGCGGAAAGGGCCTTTTACCGAAAGGGAATTCTCCCTAGGCCCTGCCGGGGAAGGCTTTTTACCGAAAGCGGGTTTTTGGCCGGCACGCCGGGAAGGAGCCGTTTTGTCGAAAGGGAACCCTCCCGAGACCCTGCCGGGGAAGACTTTTTACCGGAATCGGGTTTCCGGCCGGCACGCCGGGAAGGAGCCTTTTTGTCGAAAGGGAATCCTCCCGAGACCCTGCCGGGGAACACTTTCTACCGGAACCGGGTTTCCGGCCGGCACGCCGGGGAAGTTCTTTCATGAAAAGTGTTTTTTTGACAGGCTCCGTGTGGGAAAGAGTTTCTTTCGCCCAAAGGTTTTTCTCTTGGGAAGCCGCTTATCCTTCCTTAGGCATAATGGTTACCGGTTCCACCGTAAGCTCCTTGCCGTCGTAATCCACCACCAGGTGGGTGCGGGGACGGAGATCCCTGGAAATGATGGTCTTGGCGATGGCGGTTTCCACCCGGCTCTGGAGGAATCTCCGAAGGGGACGGGCGCCGTAAACGGGATCGTAGCCGCTGTCTACCACGTAATCCTTGGCGGCCTGGGTCAACTCTACCGTGAGCTGTTTTTCCTCCAGCCGCTTTTGCAGATCCACAATCATCAGATCCACGATTTTGGTGATCTCATCCTTGGTCAAAGGCTTGTAGAACACGATATCGTCCAGCCGGTTCAGGAATTCGGGACGGAACTGCTGTTTCAGCAGGCCCTCCACCATGGATCTAGCGTCCTCGCTGATTCGGCCGTTTTCGTCGATGCCCTCCAAAATATAATTGGAACCCAGGTTAGAGGTCAGAATAATGATGGTGTTTTTAAAGTCCACCGTCCGGCCCTGAGAGTCGGTAATCCGCCCGTCGTCCAGGACCTGAAGCAGGATGTTGAACACATCCGGGTGAGCCTTCTCCACCTCATCGAACAGAACCACGGAATAAGGATGCCGGCGTACCGCCTCGGTCAGCTGACCGCCTTCCTCGTAGCCCACGTATCCGGGAGGCGCTCCCACCAGACGGGAGACAGAATATTTCTCCATATATTCGGTCATATCGATCCGGACCATGTTCCGCTCGTCGTCAAACAGGGTTTGTGCCAGAGCCTTGGCGAGCTCGGTTTTGCCTACGCCGGTAGGACCCAAAAACAGGAAGGATCCGATAGGACGGTCCGGATCCTGGATTCCCGCACGGGAACGGAGGATGGCTTCGGTAACCTTTTCCACCGCCTCATCCTGGCCGATCACCCGCTGGTGCAGAATGTCCTCCAGGCGCAGCAGCTTATCCCGTTCGCCTTCCATCAGCTTGGAAACAGGGATTCCAGTCCACCGGCCCACGATCTTGGCGATCTCCTCATCAGTGACCTTGTCGTGAAGCAGGTTGGTATTGTTCTGGCTCTCCTCAGCGATCCGCTCCTCCTCCTGAAGCTCTTTTTGCAGGGCGGGCAGGCGGCCGTATTTCAGCTCCGCCAGTTTGTTCAGGTCGTAGCTGCGCTCGGCTTTCTCGATCTCCCCGTTGACCTGGTCGATCTCCTCCCGCAGCTTCTGCACCTTGCCGATGGCCTCTTTCTCGTTTTCCCACTTGGCCTTCATTTCCTTGAACTGGGAACGCAGATCCGCCAGCTCCTTCTGCAGCTCCTGCAGATGCTCCTGGGAAAGGACATCCGTCTCTTTTTTCAGAGCGGCCTCCTCGATCTCCAGCTGCATGATCTTCCGGGAAATCTCATCCAGCTCCGTAGGCATGGAATCGATCTCCGTACGGACCATGGCGCAGGCCTCGTCCACCAGGTCGATGGCCTTATCCGGCAGGAACCGGTCGGAAATATATCGGTTGGACAGGGTGGCGGCAGCGATCAGAGCCTGATCCTGGATCTTCACCCCGTGGAACACCTCATAGCGTTCCTTCAGCCCTCTTAAAATGGAGATGGTATCCGCCACGGAAGGCTCATCCACCAGCACAGGCTGGAAACGACGCTCCAAAGCAGGATCCTTTTCGATGTACTGCCGATACTCATCCAGGGTGGTGGCGCCGATACAGTGCAGCTCCCCTCTGGCCAGCATGGGCTTCAGCAGGTTGCCGGCATCCATGGAGCCTTCGGTTTTGCCCGCGCCTACGATGGTGTGAAGCTCATCGATGAATAAAATAATTTTGCCCTCGCTCTTCTTCACCTCGCCCAGCACGGCTTTGAGCCGTTCCTCAAACTCGCCCCGGAACTTGGCGCCGGCAATCAGCGCGCCCATATCCAGGGAAAATAGCTTCCGGTCCTTCAGGTTGTTGGGCACGTCCCCCCGGACGATCCGCAGGGCAAGGCCCTCGGCGATGGCGGTTTTGCCCACGCCGGGTTCGCCGATGAGCACCGGGTTGTTTTTGGTCTTTCTCGAAAGGATCCGGATCACGTTCCGGATCTCGGAATCACGGCCGATTACCGGGTCGAGCTTATGGTTTTTCGCCAGCTCCACCAGATCCTGGCCGTATTTGGACAGGGAATCATAGGTTTCCTCCGGAGTATCACTGGTGACCCGGGTGTTGCCACGAACCGTGGCCAGCACCGACAGAAACGAATCCTTTCTCACGCCGAACTGCTGGAAGATCCGGGCCATGCCTGTGTTGGGCTTTTCCAGAATCGCCAGCATAATGTGCTCCACGGAAACGTATTCATCTTTCATCCGTTCGGCTTCCCGCTCCGCGGCGATCAGATTCTGATCCACGTCGCCGGATACATAGATTTTTCCGCTTTCCCGGCCGGGACCGGTCACACCGGGCAGACCCTCTACCCGCTGTTCCACGGCGTGAAGCAGCGCGTCCGGGTCGGTTCCCATCTTCTTCATCAGCTGGGGAATCAGCCCGTCTCTTTGCTTCAGCAGGGCGCATACCAGGTGCTCCTGCTCAATCTGCATGCTGTTGTGTTCCAATGCTATATTTTGGGCCTCCTGGATGGCCTCAAGGGATTTTTGAGTAAATTTCTGAGCATTCATAGTGGTAAACCTCCTCTATGCTTATGTTGATTATATTTTATCATGTTATTGTGAATATTTCGTTAATATATGGCGTAAATTGCTATTTTTAATGAAAAATTTATGGTTTTATCTTTCCCCAAATTTGTGAAAAACCACCAGGCCCATTCTGTTTTTCTCCTTTGTGAAAACCAGGCCCATTCTGTTTTTCTCCGTTCCAACCGGCTAGCCGGCCGCGTTGAGGAGGTTTCTCTTTTCCCGCCGCTGATCTTTGGGGAATGGCATTGATTCATTTTAAAAAGTGTGATAAAATTAAAAATAATGTTTTCGGCCAGGGTTCGGGCTTTTCCGGCATCTGGCGGGCCGGCGGTCGGCCCTTCGTGATAGGGTTAGCGTTCTTTTTGCAGGTTTAAGCCCTTTGGCTTTTTACTTATTTATATTATATCATGATAGGTTGGTGCTGAAAATGGAATATAAATTTTCGAATCGGGTGCAGACCCTGAAACCTTCCGCGATCCGGGAAATTTTTAAGTACGCGGCGGATCCAGAGGTAATATCCCTGTCCGCGGGGAACCCGTCTCCCGAGGCGTTCCCCACCAAGGCCATCGAGGAGATCACCGCCTCGATTCTGGAGAAAAACCCCATCGCGGCTTTGCAGTACAGCATTACCGAGGGCTATACCCCCCTGCGGGAAACCCTGAAGGATTACATGAAGAAGACCCACAACGTGGGCCGGGATTTTGACGAGCTGATCATCACCTCCGGCGCGCAGCAGGTGATGGATTTAACCACTAAGTCTCTGTGCAACGCGGGGGATGTGGTTATCTGTGAGGCGCCCAGCTTTATCGGCTCGCTGAATTCTTTCCGCTCCTACGGCGTGCGGCTGCGGGGCGTACCGATGGATGACGACGGCATGAACCTGGAGGCGCTGGAAACCGCCTTGCGGGAAGAGCCGAACGCCAAGTTTATTTATACCATTCCCAACTTTCAAAATCCCTCAGGCATCACCATGAGCCTGGAGAAGCGGAAGAAGGTATACGAGCTGGCCAAGCGCTACGGGGTTCTGATCCTGGAGGACAACCCCTACGGTGATCTGCGGATCGAGGGAGAGGATCTGCCCTGCATCAAGAGCTTCGATGAGGACGGCCTGGTAATGTACGCGGGCACTTTCTCCAAAGTTTTGGCGCCTGGAATCCGGGTGGGCTACTGCATCGGGCCCTCCGCCGTATGCCAGAAGATGATCGTCTGCAAGCAGGGCGAGGACGTTCACACCAACATCCTGGCCCAGATGATCGCCAACGAGTTTATGACCAAGTATGATTATTCGGCCCATATCCAGTTCTTGCGGGATCTGTACCGGAAGAAAGCCCGGTTCGCTATGGAGCTGATGGATCAGTATCTGCTGCCCAAGATCACCTATAAGCCTATTCAGGGGGGCCTGTTCATCTGGTGCACGCTTCCCGATGGAGTGGATATGCCTGATTTCTGCAAACAGGCCGTACTGCGGAAAGTCTGCGTGGTGCCCGGGAACGCCTTCTTGACCGATGAGAAGGAGCCCTGCCAGTGCTTCCGCACGAATTTCTCCACACCTACCGATCAGCAGCTGGAAAAGGGAATCAAGATTCTCGGCCAGCTTATCAACGAACTAGTATAAGGAGGCCCTTCCCATGGAAACAGCGAACGCTCCCGAGCGTAAAAAGGTAATTTTCAGCGCGATCCAGCCCAGCGGCACCATCACCTTAGGCAACTATGTAGGCGCCCTGCGGAACTGGGTGGGCCTGCAGGACGATTACGACTGCATTTTCGCCCTGGCGGACCTGCACACCATCACGGTACGGCAGGATCCGGCCAAATTCCGCAAAAACGCCCTGGAGGCCTATGCCCTGCTGCTGGCCTGCGGCATCGACCTGGAGAAAAGCCTGTTCTTTATCCAGAGCCATGTCCACACGCACGCGGAGCTGGCCTGGCTGTTAAATTGCTACACCCAGTTCGGGGAGCTTTCCCGTATGACCCAGTTTAAAGATAAATCCCAGAAACACGCTGACAACGTCAACGTGGGCCTGTTCGCCTATCCCAGCCTGATGGCCGCGGATATTCTGGCCTATCAGGCGGATATGGTTCCGGTGGGCCTGGATCAGAAGCAGCATCTGGAGCTGACCCGGAACATCGCCGAGCGGTTTAATGGCATTTACGGCCAGACCTTCAAAGTGCCGGAACCCTATATTCCCAAAGTGGGAGCGAAGATCATGTCTTTGCAGGATCCCACCAGAAAAATGTCCAAGTCGGATGAAAACGTCAACAGCTACGTGGCTTTGCTGGATAAGCCCGACGATATTATGCGGAAGTTCAAGCGGGCTATCACCGACAGCGATGCCCAGGTCCGCTACGGCGAGGGGAAAGACGGCATCAATAATCTGATGGGAATTTACGCCGTGATGACGGGAAAAACCAACGAGGAGATCGAGCGGGAGTTCGACGGCAAAGGCTACGGCGACTTTAAGGCCGCTGTGGGTGAAGCGGTGGTGGATCATCTTCGTCCCATTCAGGCGGAGTTCAACCGGCTCATTGGCGACAAGGCTTATTTGGAGCAGTGTTACACCAAGAGCGCCGAGATCGCTCTGCGGATTTCCCGACGCACCCTGGATAAAGCCATGAAAAAGGTTGGATTTGTGAAACGGGCGTTTTAAGCAAAAAAACACGGCCGGAAAGCATTCTGCTTTCCGGCTTTTTTACGCTGTCCGGGAAAAGGTTGGGAAAATTGCGCAGCCGCAATGATAAACTTCACTCCTTTTTTACGCCGCGGGGGAAAAGTCTGTGGAAACTGTGCAACCGCAAATAAACCCCACTCCTTTTTACGCCGCGCGGAAAAAAGTTTAGAAGGGGTTTCAGGTCTGTGGCTTTTCCGGTGGAACCTTCGCCGGAAAAGCGGGAGCCCATACAAAAAGCGCTGGATGCGATATCGCATCCAGCGCTTTTCTATTCGTTTTGCGGGGATTATTCCCCGATAGGCAAAGCGGTCAATCTAGCAGCTTTCAGCTTTTATTCGCTGACCTTGCCGCTTTTGCGCTTGACAAGTACCAGAACCAGCGCCGCGCTGATCAAAAGGACAGCGCTGACAATGGCGACCGGGAAGCTGTCACCGGTGGGTACGTAGTTATCGTTGCTGGAGCCGCTGGAGGTACCGGACACATTGGAAGAGGTTGCATCAGAGCTGGTAGCGTTCTGGCTATCGCTGTAGGCGAGAGCGAAAACGGAAAATTGGTCGCTTTCAATGGTGATGGTAGCCGGATCGTTGTCCAAATCTTTCAGCAATTCCACCACACCGTTGTGCTCACGGTAAATAACAAAGGTACGGCCGTTCTTCCGCAGATCCTCGGGAATGCTGATGGTCAAACGGATGGGGGTCTTCGTTTCGGTAATCGCAGTGTTCTGTGCGTTTAATACCTTGAACAGGGAAATGTCAAGATAAACACCTTCCTGATAGCCGGTCATAGTGTTTTTGAACAGATCCTTCTGCTGATCGCTGAGCTGAGCTTGTTCCACGGAAATTACAACCTGAGCGCCGGCATTGATTTCCTCTTCTGTCAGCAGGCTTTCCGCCAGCTCTGTCTGATCCATGCCAAGGGATACCTGGGGAACATCTTGATCCTGGTTAATGACGACATCGGGAGTTTCCGGGACTACCGCCTCAGGGGCGACTACCTTAACAGTGTAATCCTTCTGGAACACGGTGGTGTACTCGGTATTTTCCGTCAGGGTCAAGGTGATCTGATAGGTGCCTTCCTTGAGCTGGTCGCTGAAGGAATAGGTAGGTACCAGAAAATCCGCCGTGAGCCAGTCAGTCTCATCGACAATAGTAGTATTCGTGCTGTCCGGCTGGGCCAGGGAGTACTGATATTCCATGATATCAAGCTCCGCAGACGGCTGGAAGGCGATGGTAGCGGCGGTGCCTTCAGTCAGGGTGATAACGTCGCCGGAGATATTGGCTTCGCCAGCGGTGACAGTGGGAGTCACGTTGACATCCAGAGGAACGGCAGCCGCGCTGATGCCGGCGCTGACCAGCAGGACGAAAGTCAGGACAACGGCAACAGCTTTCTTAAAAAACTGCTTTGTGATTCAAAATCCTTCTTTCTTTTATTCTGACATAATGAGAAAAATACTGGCTGGAACGGGAAGGTCTTGACACAAAAATGGATTGTTAGAAAACCGCCCGCTTGAAAAGGCTTTTCAAGTTTCCGCGAGATGGAATCTTTCTGGGATCGCGGCCTCCTGAAAAGAAAAGCTGTTATCCTGATGGAAGATCAAAAGAACAGCCTTGTTGGGACTGTCAGCAAATATTTTGATCTGCAATCCTCAGGCAGGTGTTCTGCCACGTTTTCTATCAGCTTTTGACAGCCGTCGAATGATGGCCTCCTGTTTCAACTAGAGTCTCATATTTGTCATACATAATTGTAATGAAAAGATGAGTGTTTGTCCAGCGGTTTCTCATGGAAATAAAATTTTAAGTTTCTGTTAATAAATGAACATTTTCGCGGCTTTTTGCTTTATAAAATTTTCTAAATTCGAACAGCCGATCCCGCAACAAAGCGGCCCGGCTGTTCGAATTTGAAAAAATATAGAAAAAAATCAGTTTTTATTTGTTTTGTAAATTTCTTTATTCGAACAAATCGCAAAATCTGTCACGAATAAAGCGGAAAATCACACCAAAGACACTAATGGACAAATTATAGTTTACGCCGATGGTCCGCGAAGGACAAAAGGCTTCTCAGTTTTCTGCGGTCCTACCGCCTTACTTTGCTTCGGCCAGCTGGCCGCCTCGGTAAATTCTGGGGACTCGCTTAGTGATTTGACAAACCGTTTCATAGTTGATGGTCTGATCTAGAGAGGAAATTTCCTCTACCGGAAGGAAAGCGTCCCCATCCCGGCCGAACACCGTCACTACGTCTCCTTCCGCCACATCGGGAATGTGGGTGACATCCAGCATCAGCTGGTCCATGCAGACCCGGCCGATGATCCGGGCTCTCTGGCCCCGCACCAGCATTTCGCCCAGATTGGAAAGCGCTCTCGGGTAACCGTCGGCATAGCCGATGGGCACAGTCGCGATTTTGGTTTTCCGCTGGGTAGTATAGGTTCTTCCGTAACTGACATCCACCCCCGGACCTACGGTCTTCACCATGGACACCACGGATTTTAATTCCATCAGAGGCTTTAAGCCTAAAGGCCGGCGCACCTTCGAGGACGGCTCCAGACCGTATAGAATAATTCCGGCACGGACCAGATTAAAATTCATCTCGGGATAATCCAAAATTCCCGCGCTGTTGCTGCAGTGGCAAACCGGAACGGGAATCCCCCAGCCCGCCAGGGTGTCCGCCGCCAGCCGGAAGTTCCGATACTGCCGTCTGGTATAGGCCTCTCCGTCTTCCGCCTCGTCCGCCACGGCAAAATGCGTGAACAGACCCTCCAGCACAAGCCCCGGAAGCCCGGCAATCCTCCGGGCCGCCGCCGCCGCTTCCAACGCCTGGGCCTGATCCTGAGCGCTTAACCCGATCCGGGTCATTCCCGTGTCGAGAGCGATATGAACCTTTACCCGCATTCCGGCCTCCTGGGCGTAGGCCGACAACTGCCGCGCGTGACCCTCGGAAAGCACCGCTTGGGAAATATCCATCTGAGCCAAAAACCGGGCGTCACTGTCCGGGGTAAAGCCCAGAATCAAAATAGGCTTCTGAATCCCGGCCTCCCGCAGCTCCTGGGCTTCCTCCAGGTTGGAAACAGCGAACCAGTCCGCCCCCATCGCCTCGCTCTCTTTCGCCAGGGGCACCGCGCCGTGGCCGTAGCCGTCGGCCTTGATTACGCACATCAGCTTGGCGCTGGAATCGATAACGTTTCGGATCTCTCTGATATTGTGGTCCAGGGCATCCAGATCCACCTGGGCCCAGGTCCTCTTTAAAAACGGCTCCATAATATCTCCTCTGTTCTGTGTCAAACATGCTCTTTCATTATAGCCCCCCTACGGCGGCCTAGTCAACCAAAGCAACAAAATTTTAACCGTTCTTCAAAAACAGGAAAGATCAGGCCAGTCGCCGCATATGCTAATAGAAGACCCTATTGGGGAAAACGGGGACAGAAACGCTTCTGAGTGGGAAAAGCGACTTTTTTCCAAAAAAGAACGGCTTTCCCCGAACTGTAAAAAAGGAAACAGAATCCAGGGCTTTCCGATGTTTTTTCAATAATTCAATTCCATATGGCAAGGAGGTTTGGCGATGCGGTTTCAGCCTGTCTGGTCCGGCGACGGCGGGGATGTGGACGATCTGATTTTCGAAGGGGAGACCCCGCGGGAAAGCGAGCGCTGACGGTACGGGACACTTTTTCGGAAGCGTCCCGTATTTATTTTCTTTTTTCCAAAGCCGCTTGCCGGGAGCCTCCGGGCGAAATCGAGACCGTAACGCAAAAAAGAAGAAAAGGCGAGCGGTTTTTCGCTGCCTTTTCTTCTTTCTTTACTTTTTTTACATTTATTTTGTTTTGTGCCCCTGAAACGAAAACGAGGGCGCGCTTATTGTTCCGCGCTGGCGAGCACGTCCATGGGATTGACCCAGACGCCATCCTTTTTGATGCCCAGATGGAGATGTGAGGCATCCAGAATCTCGCTGGGGATTTCCTTAACGGAGCCGATGTCCTGTCCCGGATAGACGGAATCCCCCACATTCACCAGGGTGGTTTCTCCCAGGCCGCAGTAATAGGCCTCATAACCGCCGTTATGGGAAATCACGATGGTTTTTCCCAGCATGGGATCATCATAAATTTCCTTGACCTGGCCGCCGGTGAAGGCCTTTACCACCGCGCCTTTTTCCGCGGCAAAGTCGGTGCCCTGATGAACGCGCCAGTCGTCAAAGGTGACGGAATACACCGGGGCCTCGCCGCTGTATTCCTTGATCACATTGGAGCCTACCGGATAAACCACGGAATCCATATCGCTGGTCTGCGCCGCGGTCAAGGCGGCGTCATCCTCTTGAGGATCTTCTTCCTGGGAAATATCGCTTACCTCGGGCTCGGACTGCTCAGGTTCTGATTCCTCTGCGGAAGACACCGCCTCGCTGGAGGAGGGGCTGCTGACGGTCTCCTTGATCCCGCTGACCGTGTTCCCGGCCTGCTGAGTAGATTCCACTTCGGATTCCGTCTGCTGTGAGGAAGTCGATTGCTCGGGGGAAAAATACTGAGAGACATTTTGGTAGGTAAGGAACGCGGCGGCCCCTACGGCGATGAGACAAACGCCCAGCGCGACAAAGAAGCCTTTTCCTCCCTTTCCGGATTTTTTCGGGGATGCGTAACGCATATTGCTCATTTCATTTCACCTCTGGGGTTATTCTTGCCGGGTTTTTTGGGGAATATTCGGCGGAAGGTGAATAAAATAAAAACTAAAAAAGGAACCGGATGTTTTCAAAAAAATTATCGGATTTTTTCTGAAAACACGGCATAAATATAAATATAGAAAGAGTCCAGTGGAAGCCGATGAAAACAGAAAACGGCAAAAATCATCGGCTGAAATGGGAGTCGACGTGTGAAAAACGGACGAGATCGAAAACTATGACGCTTGAGAAGGTCTTCCTTTTTGAAAATGGGACGGCAGAGGGAAACGCAGAGGGAAACAGAAAAAACAAAAGAAGAAGCCGAACCCTAAACGGATTCGGCTTCTTCCTTTTAGCTTGAGGGGTACATTGAGGAGGGTAGAACATATACTCATGATGGTGCGGCTCCATCTTATGAGTACAGTCTTATTATAGTCCATATGGCCAAAATAGTTGTGAATTTCTTGTAAATAAAATTTAAAAAATTGGAATAAATTTAAAAAACTCAAAACATTTGTTTGATTTTCGAGAAAAAGTGTGTTATACTGTAAACAACCAGGAAAGGAGGCGTTTTCTGTTTGAAAAAGCTGAATAAAAGCCAGCAAAAAATATTGGATTACCTACGGGAACGTTCGCAGGAGGGAGTTCCACCCTCTGTGCGTGAAATATGCGCGGCTACCGGGCTGAAATCCACTTCAACGGTCCACGCTCATTTAAAAACTCTGGAAGAGAACGGTTTCATTTCCCGGGATGCGGGGTTGAACCGAGCAATACACATTTCCGGCGTAGAACGCAGTATTCAGGTTCCAGTGCTTGGCCGGGTGACCGCTGGCTTGCCGATTTTGGCGGTAGAGGATGTGGAGGGCTATCTTCCCATTAATGAAAGCCAATGCCGGGGCCGGGAACTGTTTGCCCTGCGGGTAATGGGCGAGAGTATGATCAACGCCGGTATTTTAGACGGGGACTATGTAGTGGCTCACAAAACGCCTGTAGCGGAAAACGGCGATATCGTGGTAGCGCTTTTAGAGGACGAGGCTACGGTCAAACGTTTCTTCCGGGAGAATGGCCATATCCGCCTTCAGCCAGAAAATCCTGATTTTCAACCGATTATCGCCGATCAGGTAGTCATTCTGGGTCGGGTAGTCTCCCTGATTCGTAATTACAATTAAATTTCTAATGACTGCAATCTCATTGTCGAGACAATGAATCGCTGATATCATAAAGAAAAGCGCGGAATTCTGAAAAATTCCGCGCTTTTTGTCTGTGATATGGCAATTTTATGGTTATAAGGGCTGTAAGGCCTGCAGTTGGCTAAGGCCGGGGCTTGGTTAAGGCCGGCGGTTGGCTAAGGCCGGAGCCTGGGTTAAGACCGTGTTTGGTAAAACCGGGGCTTGGCTAAAACCTGCGGTCGATTAAGGCCGGTCGGATTCCTTTTGGGAAGCGCAATGGAACTTTAAGAGATAGAAAACGAGAAACAGGAGCAGAACCACAGTCAGGGTTACGACAACAAAAAGGGCGGCGGCGGACGCGGCTTGTCCGGCGCAGATTTTTTGGTAACACGTGATTACGCAGCCGGCTTCAATTATGACGGATAGCAGTAAAGCGAGTTTTTCGATGATCGGCTGAAGCGAGAGGGCTTTTAGCTGCCGGATCGTTTTGTTGAAATGGAGAAGTATGTATAAGAGCAGGCTGAAGATCAGGGAAACGCCAAAGGCGGTTAAAATAATATAAGAGATTCTCGGAATACCGCTGGTTGAAACATGCAGAAGTACTTTAAAATGGATTAAATAGAAATACAAGCTCAGTCCGCCGAAAAGCTGCACGGAGGGCCGGGAAAGAAATTTAGAAAGGATGCCTCCATCCTCATGGAACACAATTAAGATCAGGAAAATAAAGGGGGCATAGTAGGTCCCGTGAAGGTAGGGCACCGGCACATAGATTCTCAAATAGAAAAAGAAGGCGCAAAGAATCAGCGAGCCGATTTCAAGGCAGGAAAAGAAAAGGTAGCGATGGCTGTTTTTCCGAATAACCGGTTTTTGCAGCGCGAAGCCCAATATCAGGCCCATTAAAAAGTCGAAGAAACGAAATTTCCAATTGGTGTAAAACAGCTGCTGGTGAGCCGGGTTATCTAAATTCCGTGTGACCATAATGATTTGACCGATAAAGATGGCGGCGATCATCAGGTGAAAAGCCGGTCGCCATTTAATTTTACTGAGCAGAAAAGCGATCAAAGGCGCCACGGCATAATACAGGAGAAGAAAACTTAAATACCAGCTCACAGGGTTAATCCTGGGCACGTGGATGAGATCTTCGATGAGCAGAAGATTACCGATTGCCTGTTTGAGCCCCTGAGAAAAGTCAGAAAAAATCGAGGCCCTATCCCAAAAGATCCATGCGAGCATGATAATGATGGAGGCTGGATAAATAGCCTTGATCCTCCGCCAATAGTAGTTTTTCAGTCCTTGAAAGGTATAGGCGGAATTCCCCTTGTGGGCGAAGCTGCTCCCGATTCCGAACCCGGAAAGCAAAAAGAAAAATAAAACGCAGAAGCCGCCGCAGCCGATCAGCCAATTGTCATATACATTGGCCAGGGCGGTTTGCCTTAAAATAGACAGGTGAACAGCAAAAACGCCCAGCGCTAAAAATCCGCGAAAACCTTGATATGATTTTACCATAACATGAAACCTTCCCCAATGCGAATATGGACTGCCATAGGAAACAAAAACAGCAATTTTCAGACTAAGGATAGCAAAGGAACGAAAAGTTGTCAATTTTATCAGGGGAAAGTCCGGAAAATAATGTTGTTTTTTTAACAATATCTCTTTATATTTTTTCTTTCATGTTGTATAATAAATTCTGGAAGCCTCTGCTTTTCCGGATTTTGACAAACGGTGCGGAACGTGGGATAGGCCCGAAACGCCAGCAGAGGTTAATTTTAAACAGGAGTGATTTCAAAATGCCTCTGGTAAACACAAGAGAAATGTTCAAAAGAGCTTACGAGGAAGGCTATGCCATCGGCGCATTCAATGTGAACAATATGGAAATCGTGCAGGGAATTACCGAAGCCTGCAAGGAGCTGAACGCTCCCGTGATTCTTCAGGTATCCGCCGGCGCCCGTAAGTACGCCAACCACACCTATCTGACCAAGTTGGTGGAAGCCGCGGAAATCGAGACTGGCCTGCCGATCGCTCTCCATCTGGACCACGGTTCTTCTTTCGAGCTGTGCAAGGACTGCATCGACGGCGGTTTCACCTCTGTGATGATCGATGGTTCTCACCTGCCCTATGAGGAGAATGTGGCACTGGCGAAAAAGGTCGCTGACTATGCCCATCCCCGGAACGTAACCGTGGAAGCAGAGCTTGGCCGTCTGGCCGGTATCGAGGACGCTGTCAATGTCAGCGCCGCCGACGCTTCCTACACCGATCCGGCTCAGGTACAGGATTTCGTAGAGCGTACCGGCGTGGATTCTCTGGCCATCGCTATCGGCACCAGCCACGGCGCTTATAAATTCAAACCCGGCCAGAAGCCTCAGCTCCGGTTCGACATCCTGAAGGAAGTCTCTGACCGCCTGCCCGGCTTCCCCATCGTGCTTCACGGCGCTTCTTCCGTTATTCCGGAATATGTGGAGACGATCAATAAGTTCGGCGGCGAAATGCCCGACGCCATCGGTATCCCTGAGGACATGCTGAGAGAAGCCGCTAAAATGGCTGTCTGCAAAATCAACGTGGACTCCGACCTGCGCCTGGCGATGACCGCGGCTATCCGCAAGTATCTGGTGGAGAATCCCTCCCATTTCGATCCCCGCCAGTATCTGAGCCCCGCCCGTGCCGCCATTAAGTCTCTGGTAATGCATAAGATCGAGACTGTTCTCGGCTGCGGCGGAAAAGCCTAAGTTTTTCCCGCTAACTGCTGAAATCAACGTTTTTAGCCGCCTTGAGGGACGGAAGGCCGCAGCCAAAATTACGGCCTGTCCGGTTCCTGAGGCGGCTATTGTTGTATCTGGGCCTGTCGGTTTCGCAAAGGCCGGCAGTGCTTTCCCGAAAGCCGGCGAAAAACGGCGAGCAAACCCGGAAAGCGGTGGGTAAGCCGGGAAAACGGTGAGCGGTCTGGAAAACAGTACGCCGGCGAAAAACAGCGGGCCGGCGAAACTGGAAAGGTTCGGCCCCGGGGGAAAAGATTTTCCCTCTGAGAAAGCCTCTTTTTCCGGCACCTTTGGACCCGGCAGAGAAACACGCGGTGAAATTTCGGCGAAAGCGCCGGCGAAAAACGGCGAGCAGGCCGGAAAGCGTTGGGTAAGCCGGGAAAACGGTGAGCAAACCGGAAAACGGTGAGCGGTCTGGAAAACAGCGGGCCGGCCAAAAAAAGCAGTGTGCCGGCAAAAAACAGCTGGAAACAACAGGAAGCGGCGAAGGGAAAACGGCCGAAAAGATCTTGTGTTAGGAGAAGACGATGAGCAAAAAATACGCGTTTTTATTGATGGGAAGCGATTTTAATCCTCAGCGGGACCGGGCGTGCTTTCGTGCGGGCGGCGTAGACAGTTATATTCTCACGGTGCGGTCGCCTGAGGAGGCGGTGGAGGCAGCCAGAAAGCTGGCGGAAGAGGGCTTTGGCGCGCTGGAGGTCTGCGGCGCTTTTGGGGAAGAATTGGCCCGGAAGATGTATCAGGCGGCCGGAGGTCGGCTTACGGTGAGCTATACCGTTTGCCCAGAGGACCAGGAAGAGGCGAACCTCCGCTTCTGGAGTCAAAGCGAGGAATAGGAAAGCGGATTGGCGGAACTGCGGCGGTTGATTTTCCCAAAGGCGCCTATATAGATCGTTAGGCATCTTTAGCGTCTTTCAACCGGCAGCGAGAGATATTTGACGGTAACCCAGGATAAAATAGAAAAACAAGATGCCCAGGCCAGGCTTTTTGTGAAAAAGAGAAGAATCTAACGAAATTGAAAAGGATAATTCTTCTGCGTAATTATATCGACAATATCTGCGGGTATCATAATACTACTTTTTTCGTCAATATTTATGTGATGTTCATGACGGGTTTACAAAAGGAGTTTAAAATTAGGGAAATAGGAGCCGAACCGCGGCCGGTCATCGCTGTGGCAAATAACAATAATGAGGTACTCCAAATGAAAAAAATAAAGAGAAGAAAAGTAGATCCGTTGGGAAGGGTCATTCTGCCGGCGGAATTTCGCACACGGCTGGGAATCGAGAAAGACAGCGAGATTGAGATCGTGTGTGAGAAGGACCGGATGATTATCAGAAAGATTCCCCCAACAGGGGTGATCATCCCGTTATCCCGAGGGCAATAAAACACGGTAAAAAGCGCAAACCCCTTTGCCAGCCGGACGTCGGTTCTGTCCGGATTGACAAAGGGGCTTGGTTCGTGTAGGATAAAAAAAGGCCGCCGCGGGCGCCGAAACTAAAAAATCAGGAGGCGGTTTCGATGAGACCGGTTTATCAGGCAGTGATCTTCGATATTGACGGAACCTTGTTAAAATCCGACCGGGGCGTAATGAACGCCTTGAAATACACCACGGATAAAATGGGAGTGGCCTATCCCCCGGCGGAGGTTCGGCAGAAATTTATCGGGCCGCCGCTTCATTATAATTTTCATGACTTGATGGGGATGAACGAAGAGGATACCGCCAAGGCCATTGATCTTTTCAATGAGTACTACCTGCCGATCGGCGTGTTCGAGTCGGAGCTGTATCCCGGAATTATGAAGCTGATCACCGATCTTTTCGACCAGGGGGTGCGGGTCTGCATCGCCACGGCGAAATCCAAACCGATGGCGGATCGGGTAGTCGCTCATTTTGGGCTTACCCCCTATTTGGCGTGTATGGAAACCAAGGCGGATGAACAGCCAACCGGGGATAAAAAGGTGCTGATCCGCCAGATTTTAGAGGATACCGGGGCCAGGCCGGAAGAAACGGTGATGGTCGGCGACACCTGCTTTGACGCGGAGGGAGCCTTCCAGAATCAGATGCCCTTTATTGGCGTGACCTACGGCTATGGGTTAAAAGAAGAGATGGAGCAAGCGGGCGTTACCCTGTTCGCCTCCACGACAGAGGAACTCCGGGAACTGCTGGGGGTTTAACCAAAAGAAAACAACGCGGGCCGCGCAAAAGATTTGCGCGGCCCTTGCCTTAAAAAGGGAATGGTTGAATTATTTCATGATTCCCGTTTTTAATCCCACTCGACAGTTCGCTCGATCACGTCTGTGATCTCGCAGTCCAAAATGTCGCAAAGGCAATCCAGGGTTTTCGTTGTAATGGGTTTACCGTGCTTCATCCTGTGTAAAGTGCTGGCTGGGAAGCCCTCTTTAAAAATTAGATGATATTCCGTGATGTTTTTACGCAGGAGAGTACGGTAAAATGGCGCATAAGTAATCACAATTATCACCTCGATAGTAAGAGTATCACAGGAGATCTCTTGATTATACTCATTATATGAAGTATAATTGTGATTGAGAGAGGGCTGCCCTCTTCCTCACAATACCCCAAAAAAAGGACGTCTGCTGCACACAGGCGTCCTTTTGTGTTGGAAAAATTATTTCCGGTACTTTTTCATCTCGGATTCATAAACATTATTTCCCAGGGAATCAATGGCCACAATAGCGGGAAAATCTTGCACCGTGTACCGGCGGATCGCCTCGGTACCCAGATCCTCATAGCAGAGCAGCTCTTCCTTGACGATGCTCCTGGCGATCAGAGCCGCCGCGCCGCCGATGGCGGCGAAATAGATCCCGTGGTTCCGGACAATCGCTTCCACCACCGGGGCGCTTCTGGCGCCTTTGCCGATCATCCCCTTTAAGCCGAGATCCAAAAGCGCCGGGGTATAGGCGTCCATCCGATAGCTGGAGGTGGGACCCGCAGGCCCTACGGCGTAGCCCGGCTTTGCCGGCGCCGGCCCTACGTAATAGATCACCTGGCCCTTTAAATCCACCGGCAGCTCCCGGCCTTGCTGAAGCAGGGTGTAAAGCCGCTTATGAGCCGCGTCTCTGGCGGTGAGCATGGTGCCGGTGATCAGCACCGGATCCCCGGCCCGCAGGCCGCTGATGGTTTCGTCCTCCAGAGGGAAGATGATTTTTTTTGGCGCGCTGCTTTGACTCATTCGTTTTCCCTCCTTAGATCACCGCGGATTTGTGCCGTGCCGCGTGACAGCAAATGTTTACCGCTACCGGCATTCCGGCGATGTGGGTGGGAAACGTTAGAATGTTTACTCCCAAAGCGGTAGTTACCCCGCCTAAACCCGCCGGGCCATAGCCCAGACCATTGATTTTTTCCAAAAGTTCCGTTTCCAGAGCGGCGTACCGGGGATCAGGATTTTGTTCGGTGATTGGCAGCATGGCCGCTTTCTTCGCCAGCTGGGCCGCCTTTTCAAAGCTCCCGCCGATGCCGACGCCTACCACGATGGGCGGACAGGGATTCGGTCCGGCGTGATCCACTGTGTCCAGAATAAACTGCTTGACTCCCTCCAGTCCCGCCGACGGAGTCAGCATTTTAACAGCGGACATGTTCTCGCTGCCGAAGCCCTTGCCGGAAACCAGAAATTTGATCTGATTTCCCGGCACGATGTCGGTGTAAATAATGGCGGGTGTGTTGTCGCCTGTGTTGACCCGGTCGATCACCGGATCGCTGACCACGGACTTCCGCAGATAGCCATCCCGGTAGGCCTGACGTACCCCCTCCTGAACGGCTTCCTCAAAACTGCCGTTCTCAATGACCACCTTGTCGCCGTATTCCACGAACAAAAACGCCATGCCGGTATCCTGACAAATCGGGATCTTCTCCCGCGCGGCGATCTGATCGTTTTCCAAAAGCTGGCTCAGAACTTCCCGCCCCAAAGGGGAAGGCTCCTGGTCCCGGGCCTGGGTCAGGGCGTCTAAAATATCCTGGCCGATTTCATAGTTGCACCGTAAAAAAAGCTCTTTTACCGTATCTGTTACGGTTTTTGCCTCAATTCTCCGAATTTCCATGGCGAATCTTCCTTGTTTATGGAATAGTAGTGATTAAAGCCCCTCTCCAAGGGCTGACTGCACCGGAAAGCGTATCGCGCACCGGTGGCAGCGTCTTTCTTTAATTCTATCATTATAAGATAAAAAGTTTTGAATTACAATAGATACCTCCGCGCTTTTATGTTATCATAAAGTGGAAAGAAGCTCCGGTAAAATGAGTATAGACTCGATAACCAAAAAGCCAATCACCGTAAAAGGATCAGCGGACCAAGAAGAAAAGAACCGCCGGGAAAACCGGGAAAGGACCGGTACGAGCGAAAGGCCAGCCTCCACAAGCACGGCGGCGGGCAACAGGAAAAAGCACCGCCAGGGAAACCGGAAAGGGCCGGTACGAGCGAAAGGCCAGCCTCCACAAGCACGGCGGCGGGCAACAGAAAAAGCACCGCCAGGGAAACCGGAAAGGGCCGGTAAGAGTAAAAAGCCAGCCCCGCAACACGGGGCGGCAGACCAAAGAAAAAAGAAAGCCCTGGTAAGATAAAAATGGCAGCCAAAAGGAAAAAAGTGATTCCCTGGTAAAAAGTGAAAAAATCTGATAAAGGGAAAAGAACACCGATAAAATGAGGAAAACGCCGAACTCTATACAAGGGGAAAAGGGCTAATCAAGGAAAGAAATCAAAAAAGCCCGGCGGAAGGGAGATTTTATGCGGATCTTGATCGACGCCGACGGATGTCCGGTGGTGAACCAGGCCATCCGTCTGGGGAACCAGGCGGGGCTGGAGGTGATTTTGCTGTGCGACACCTCCCATGTGTTTCAGCGGGAGGGAGCCAGGACCATTACCGTTTCCAAGGGGGCGGACAGTGTGGATTTTGCCCTGGTGAATTTGCTGGCGCCGGGAGACGTGGCCGTAACTCAAGATTATGGGCTGGCGGCTATGTGTCTGGCCCGGGGGGCCAGGGCAATCAGCCAGGACGGTATGGAGTACGACGATGAAAACATCAACGCCCTGCTGCTGGCGAGACACACGGCGAAAAAAATAAGGAACGCTGGCGGCCGGCTGAAAGGAAGTCCCAAGCGCACCTCTAAGCAGGATCAGGCGTTCGAGGAAGCCTTTGCCCGGCTAATCGGGTTGAAATAAGCGCGTTTGTGGGGGGATTTCCTTCATACAGCCGTCACATTCAGGGAGTAATCTAAAGGAAGAAAAGACAGAGGGCCAAAAAGGAGGAGACCTATGAGCAGACTGCTGATCGTTGACGACGAGGAAAGGATCCGGGATATTATCAAAAAATACGCCCAGTTTGAGGGTTTCGAGACGGCAGAGGCGGTAGACGGCCTCCAGGCGGTGGAGATCTGCCGGAAAGAAAGCTTCGACCTGATCATCATGGACGTGATGATGCCGGAGCTAGACGGATTTTCCGCGGTGCGGGAGATTCGAAAGACCAGTTCGACCCCAGTGCTGATGCTTTCCGCCCGAGGCGAGGAATACGACAAAATCCACGGATTTGAGTTGGGCATTGACGACTATGTGGTAAAGCCTTTTTCCCCCAAGGAGCTGATGATGCGGGTAGGAGCGATTCTGAAGCGCAGCGGCGGGGGCGAGACCCAGCGGGATGTAGTGACTTACGGCGGGCTGACGGTAGACTTTACCGGCAGGCTGGTATACATCGACGGCAAGCGGGTGGATATGACTCCCAAGGAGTACGATTTATTTTTCTATTTGGTGAAGAACAAAGGCATTGCCCTGACGCGGGAAAAGCTAATCAACGAGGTATGGGGGTATGACTTTTACGGCGACGACCGAACGCTGGATACCCATATCAAGCTGCTGCGGAAAAGCCTGGGGGCATACAGCAATACCATCACCACGCTGAGAGGGGTGGGTTATCGATTTGAAGGGTGTTAAGAAAGCGACCAAGCTGGGAATCCGGTGGAAGCTGATCGCCTATTTCGCCCTGTTCGTGGCGGTGATCCTGATTCTGCTTTGGCTGTTCCAGACAGTGTTTTTGGACAGCTTTTATAAGTCCATCAAAACCCGGAACGCCCAAAACTGCGGCGACAGCATTGTCAGCAATATCAATTCGCCGGACCTAGGCGACTATATTAATGAGCTAGCCCGGCAGAATGACGTTTGTGTGCGGGTGGTTAACAGCGAGATGCGGGACCTTTACTCCGCGGATATCAGTCCGGATTGCCTGATCCATCACTATGGAACCTTCCAGCTGTTTTTGATTTATAACTATACCAAGGAAAGCGGCGGCATGCGGTTCGAGACCGTGCCCCAAACCCAATATCAGTCTTTTTACTCCTCGGATTTCGGCGGAGATCAGAATATAGAGATGCATCCCTTTGCCGGCGGCGACATTCAAGCGGAAAAAATTACCGCGGACGAGAACGCTATGGAATCCCTGGTTTACTCCAGAATCGTCCAAATGGAATCGGGACAGGAGGTGCTGGTGCTTCTCAATTCCACCATCACCCCCATCAATCCCACAGTCCAAACCATACAGGTGCAATTGGTGCTGATCACCATCGTGGCGCTCCTGCTGTCCGTGGTGCTGGCGGTGGTTCTCTCCCAGAAGATTTCCAAGCCCATTATTAAAACTAACAACGCCGCGAAAGAACTGGCCCAGGGCAACTATGAGGTAGCTTTTGAGGGCGGCGATTACCGGGAAATCCGGGAACTGAATTCTACCCTGAACTACGCCGCCTCAGAGCTTTCCAAGGTGGAAGCTCTGCGGAAGGAGCTGATCGCCAACATTTCCCATGACCTGCGGACGCCTTTGACGATGATCGGCGGCTACAGCGAAATGATGCGGGATATCCCCGGGGAGAACACGCCGGAAAACGCCCAGATCATCCTGGATGAGACCACCCGGCTGACCAACCTGGTAAACGACATGCTGAACCTGAGCAAGCTGCAGTCCGGCACCCAGACCCTGACCCTGACTGAATTCAGCCTGACCCAGGAGATCCGGGAAATTTTGGCCCGGTACAATTCCCTGACCAAACGGGATGGCTATCACATCGTTTTCGACTATAAAGAAGACGTCGCCGTAGAGGCGGATCAGGTGCGGATGTCCCAGGTGGTTTACAACCTGGTGAACAACGCGGTGAACTACGCGGGCCAGGATAAGGAGATCCTGGTGCGCCAGAGGCTGAAACCCGGCTTTGTCCGGGTAGAGGTCATCGATCACGGCGAGGGCATCGCCCCCGAAAAGCTGGAGCTGATCTGGGACCGTTACTATAAAGTGGATAAAACCCACCGCCGGGCTGTGGTAGGAACCGGCCTGGGGCTTTCCATTGTCAAATCCGTATTGGAGATGCATAACGCCCAATATGGTGTGGAAAGCACCGTGGGCAAAGGAAGTACCTTCTGGTTTGAGCTTCCTCTGCCGGAATACCTGGCTCAGATCGACGAATCCCAGCGGCAGTAGCTTCCGACGTCTGGGTCAAGACGGAATCCGCCTCGCGGTGGGCCGTTACTCCGCGGTGGGCCGTTACTCCGCGGTGGGCCGTTACTCCGTGGTGAGCCGTTACTCCGCGGTGGGCCATTACTCCGCGGTGGGCCGTTACTCCGTGGTGAGCCGTTACTCCGCGGTGGGCCATTACTCCGCGGTGGGCCGTTACTCCGTGGTGGGCCATTACTCCGCGGTGGGCGTAAATTTAAAAAGCCTGGATCCTTCGATCCAGGCTTTTTTATTTTGCCCTATAACACTCTGGCCCTTTTTGCGGGAGCAAATAAAAATTTCGCCGCAAGAAGGGAGCGAAAACTTTTTCACATTTTCGACAAGACCGGGGGTTGCTTTTTCGCTGAGACTGGCAACGGCAAGGTGATATCTTGGAGATTTTCATGAGAAAGCCGTTGCCCTTTTCAGAAGATTTTTCAGCGGGAAAGTTTTCAGCGGGGGAACTTTTAATGCCCGGCCGCCGCTAAAGCTTACCACATGATAAGCCTTTGGGGAATCTTTCGGCGGGAAGGCTTCAGCGGGGGAACTTTTAAGGTCTATGTCATCGCAAGGCTTTTCGGGGACTTTTGTCGATATGTTCCGGCAGGGGGAATGTTAGAACCCAGCCGGGAGGTCTGCCGGGAAGGAATAAACGGCGCGGGCGGAAAGGAATCGGAACCGTGTTATCCGGATTTTCCCCTTGCGGTCAGGACGGCCGGCTGTTCAGATAGATCTGTTTGATTTTTCCGTAATCGCATCCGCTGGGAGCCCGGCAGCACTGGGTGCCGCCATCCTTCCAGATATTGCCGTTTTGGTCTACGCTGAAAGAGCCGACCTGCTGCTTCTGGTAAAATAAATTAACGGTGAGCATGGATGTCAAGTCCATTTCTCCGGAAACCGGCTCCACTTCCAAGCTCCGGTAGGTATCGGCCAAATAGCGAAGGGTTTCCTCGTCCGCACCGAACATGGCGTAGCTGCTGACCCCAAAATAAATGGCGACATCGTCTACCTCAAAGGCGGAATCTTTTTCGTGGAATTGACAGCCCGCAGAGGCCAGCGATAAAATCGCCGCCAGAAGGATAGCGATCAGCCGTTTTCTATTCATAGGTATCACCTCAACTCTATGAATCCCGGTTTTAGGATTCTAATCCCACTAAGCTACCAACTGTTTAAGCCACCAACTGTTCATGAAAGCAAGGAGAAGTTTCGCTAGCATGGCTATTATAACACACTCATATAGAAAAAACCATTGGAGACCTGTCTCAAATTTGTTAAAATTAAATGAAGAAATCTTAATATTTCTTACATTTTTGAAATTTTTGCTGAAAAATTACGAAAAAGGGGCTGAAAAAGCCCAGAATTGTAAAGATGATCTCCTTAACAGATGAATTTTCACTTCGTACTTCCCTAAAGGCGGAAACCAATAAAAAACCCACAAGGCGGTTTCGCCCTGTGGGTTCGCGAAGAGTCACGTCTGGTCTCCATGAAGGCAGAGACAAAAAGAGATTCTGAAAAAACTGAGGGGTACGAAGGGCCGCGCCTAATCTCAGCCCTGAAAGGGACTGGATAATAGATCATTGGCCCGAACGGAAGAAAATCCCTGGGAAAGAGGCGGAACCACGCTTAATGATTAATCACGCCGCTCATAAAATCGCCCAGGCGTTTGGTAATCTGGGAAGCGTGCTCCAGATCTTTGCCCACAGAGGTGACATAGACTTTGATTTTAGGCTCTGTGCCGGAAGGACGCACGATCACAGCGGCACCGCCCTCCAGAGAATAGGAAAGCACATTGGATTTGGGCAGCTTGATCTCCTCTTTTTGCCCGGTGATCAGATCCACCGCTTGTGAAAGTTGATAGTCGGCGGTTTTTACTACCTTCATGCCGGCGATCTCCTGGAAAGGATGCTCCCGCATAAAGGACATCTTGTTGGCCATGATCTCCATGCCCTCGGCGCCCTCGAAGCTGTAGCTGAGAGTGGTGTTCTGATAATAGCCGTAACGGTCATACAGCTCATCGATCACCTGCACCAGGGACTTGCCCTGCTTGCGGTAGTAAGCGGCCATCTCACAGATCAGCATGGAGGCCACTACGGCGTCCTTATCCCGGACATAGGTGCCCGCCAGGTAACCGTAGCTTTCCTCGAAGCCGAACACAAACCGGTTGGCCTCCCCGTCTTTTTCCAGCCCCAGAATCTGTTCCCCGATGTACTTGAAACCGGTGAGCACGTTCCGCAGCTCGCAGCCGTAATCCGCGCAGATTCTCGGAATCATTTCGCTGGTAACGATGGTTTTTACCGCTACCGGCCGCTCCGGCAGAGTGCCGTTCTGTTTCCGGCAGGAGAGAATATAGTTCATCAGCATAATGCCGGTCTCGTTGCCTGTCATCAGACGGTAGTCGTCCCCGTCCTTCACGGCGATGCCCACCCGGTCGCTGTCCGGGTCTGTGGCAAGCACCAGGTCCGGTTTGCTTTCCTGGGCCAGCTTCAGGGCCAGGGTCAGCGCCTCACGAAACTCCGGGTTCGGATAGGGACAGGTGGGGAAGTTTCCGTCAGGCAGCTCCTGCTCCGGCACTACCTGAATTTCCTTGACGCCGATCCGGGAAAGGATCTTCCGCACCAGCTTATTGCCGGCGCCGTTTAAGGGCGTGTAAACGATCTTCAGGCCGCTGTCAGCGCAAACGCCGGGATTAACGCTCTGCGCCTCCAGGCAGTCCAGGTATTTCTCGTAAAAGCTATCCTCGATATAAACGATTTTACCGGTTTCCAGACCCTGGTCAAAGGGAATCTCCTCCACGCCGTCAAACAGGTCCACCTTTAAAATCTCGGCGTAAACATTGCCCGCGTCCGTATCGGTCATCTGACAGCCGTCGGGACCGTAGCACTTATAGCCGTTATATTTGGCCGGATTGTGGCTGGCGGTGATCATAATACCGGCGTCACAGTGCAGTTCCCGCACCGCGAAGGACAGCACCGGCACCGGCTGAAGTTCTTTCACGATTCTGGCGGTTACGCCGTTGGCGGCCAGCACCCGGGCGCATTCCCTGGCGAACAGCTCGGATTTGATCCGGCTGTCGTAGGCGATGGCAACGGAAGCTCCCGCTTTTTGAGAGTTGAGATAATTAGCCAGGCCCTGCGTGGTGCGACGGACAGTGTAAATATTCATACGATTAGTACCCGCGCCGATAACCCCTCTCAGGCCCGCGGTACCGAATTCAAGTTCTTTGTAAAAACGGTCGTAGATTTCCTTTTCA
>CAUFXR010000010.1 GCA_959596515.1 uncultured Oscillospiraceae bacterium | reverse complement strand
AAGTTCACGGTGTAGTCGTTGGTATCGCTCCGAATGAGATTTATGTGGATGTCGGAAGAAAGCAAGCCGGATTTGTTCCCCTCGCTGAGCTTTCCGCGGATCCTAACGCTAAGGCGGAAGACCTTGTAAAGATTGGTGACGAGATGGATCTTCTGATCATGCGTACTAATGATCAGGAAGGTACCATTATGCTTTCCAAGAAGCGTCTGGATGCTATTAAAGGCTGGGAAGAGATTGTCGCGGCCAATGAAAATGAAACGGTTGTCACCGGTGTGGTCACAGAAGTCATTAAGGGCGGCGTGATCGCCGTGACCAATGGCGTTCGTGTGTTTATTCCCGCCTCTCAGGCTACCGCTTCCAGAGGCGATTCTTTAGAGGATCTTCTGAAGCAGGAAGTGAAATTCCGTATTATCGAGGTTAACCGCGGCCGCAGACGCGCCGTTGGTTCCATTCGTTCTGTTTTGAAGGATGAGAGAAAGAAACTGGCCGAAAAATTCTGGGAGACCGCGGAAGTCGGTAAGGTCTATACCGGAACTGTGAAGTCCTTGACCTCTTATGGCGCTTTTGTGGACCTGGGCGGCATCGATGGCATGGTTCATATTTCTGAACTTTCCTGGAGCAGAATTAAACATCCCTCTGAGATTGTCAACGTAGGCGATACCGTAGAGGTTTACATTAAAGATCTGGATCCTGAAAAGAGCAAGATTTCTTTAGGTTATAAGAAGACTGAGGATAATCCTTGGGAGATCCTGAAGAGAGACTATCCGGTGGGCTCTGTGGTAGAGGTTACCGTGGTTGGTATGACTACCTTTGGTGCTTTCGCGAGAATCCTGCCTGGTATTGACGGTTTGATTCATATTTCTCAGATTGCCGACCATAGAATCGAGAAGCCTCAGGATGTTTTGGCAATAGGCGATGTGGTTAAGGTAGCTATCACTGACATCGACTTCGATAAGAAGCGTATCAGCCTGTCTATCCGCAAGCTGTTGGAAGAAGAGGCTCAGGCCAAGGCTCAGGAAGCCGCTAATGCTCCTGATGAAGTTGTCGCCTCCACAGAAGCTGATGCCGCTGCGGAAGAAGCGCCGGCAGTTGAAGAAGCTCCCGCTGTAGAGGAATAAGGTTGTTTTTATATCTATATTGAGAGGATCGTTACCATTATGATTCGTCATATTGTCTGCTTTAAGCTCAAGGATAATAGTGAGGAAGCTTGCAAAGTTGCCCGTGATATCCTTTTATCCATGAAGGACAATGTCCCTTTGGTGCGGGATATTTCTGTAGGCGTCGATTTTCTTCATTCTCCCCGTTCCTATGACCTGATTTTACAAGTCACGCTGGATAATCGGGAAGCGCTGAATGATTATCAAGAGGATGCCTATCATGTATCCGTAGTGAAAAAGCATATGCACGCCGTAGCCGAAAGCAGCATCGCGATCGACTATGATCTGTAAAAAATAACCTGTTGAACCGACTTGCCGTTTTAACGGCAGGTCGGTTTTTTCATGACCTGAGATTTTCTGACAAAGTTTCAGGGAATATCGTTTTGGCTGTTAGGGGACTCTACGGTGGCAGACTGGTTACTTTGATCCTTGTGATAGGCAATTAAGAAGATGAATGGCATGGTGAGCTAGTGACGGATGGCATGGTAGACTAGAGGTGAATGGCAGGCTAGGCGTTAAAGTGCCAAGTGCCAACGAGCGGTACCGACTACAGCGGATAGCTTTTTCGTTTCAGAAACATTGTCAATACAAAAACGCCCGTCCACTTTCTGGCCTCACCAAAGTGATCGGAAAAATCGGTCAGCTCGTTTTTGACACTCAGACGTATGACCGGGGAAATTTATTGGATCTGTTTTATCCTGGCCAAAACCTATGGCTGGTTGTTATGAGAAGATTTTATTTTGTGTCAACCTACCCGTGTCCCACATAGATTGGAAAAAGGGGTGATTTTTGTGTTGAGACGGAAAAAAATCCGGTGCAGGAGAAAACGGCCTCGGTTTAAATTTTTGATTCCGATCATTTTACTAATTGGTCTGTTTTTTGTCATTGAATGTCAATTATCCCCTTTGGTGGAAAAGGCGGCAGAAAGCCAGGCAAAGCAGATGTTTAATCAATCGGTAAATGATGCGGTTGCCACTCAGTTGAATCGTGAGGAAATAACTTATACTGATTTAGTACATATTGAAAAAGCCACAGACGGCTCTGTTTTAGCGGTCACTACCGATTCTATAAAAATTAATCAATTAAAATCCGATATCAGTCTAGCGGTCCAGGAAGCTCTTGGCAAAGAAAAGCACCGGGAATTTTCGGTTCCGGTTGGAACTTTGACAGGAAGTAATCTTTTGCGAGATAAAGGACCTGGAATTCCTATTGACATTTCTTTCAGCGGAAGCGTAGTGACAGATTTAAAAAGCGAATTTGTATCTGCGGGCATCAATCAAACAAAGCATCAGATTTTGATGACAGTAAAGGGATATCAGGTTTTAATGGCGCCGGGGATTCATAGGACTGTGGAAGTGGAAACCACTGTGGCGGTGGCGGAAACAGTCATTGTGGGGCAGGTACCGGAATTTATGGCGGATCTTTCCGCACTGAAACAATAAGTTGCTAACTTTCCGTTTTTTGGTTATAATATTTTTACTATAAAACTCATTCGAAACGGATTTCAGATCTTTGATCAGTGTTAGTGGAGGTTTCTTGAAATGGATTTGGAAAGCGCCAGAAAATCGGCGGAGGAACTGCGGAAAAAACTGAATTATCACGCGAGAAAATATTATGAGGAAGACAATCCGGAGATTACCGATTATGAATACGATATGATGCTGCGGGAACTTGAGGGAATTGAGCATGCCTATCCGGAGCTTGTAACGGAGGATTCTCCGACTCAAAAGGTAGGCGGCGCCGCCTTAAATAAATTCACCCCAGTGACTCACACGGTGCCGATGGAAAGCCTCCATGACAGCTTTTCCGAGGAGGAGCTTTATGACTTTGACCGTAAGGTACGGGAGGTGGTCCCCGAGGTTTCTTATGTGGTAGAACCGAAATTTGACGGCCTTTCTGTTTCATTGGAGTACCGTAATGGCATTTTTGTCCGGGGCTCTACCAGAGGGGATGGAAACGTAGGGGAAGATGTTACCGAAAATTTGCGGACCATTAGGACGATTCCCAAGAAACTGGAGCGTTCCGTGCCTTTTTTGGAGGTTCGAGGCGAAGTTTATATGTCCAATGAGAGTTTTTTAAGGCTTTTGGAACGTCAGGAATTAAATGAAGAGAAGCCTTTTAAAAATCCGAGAAATGCGGCTGCAGGATCCTTGCGGCAAAAGGACTCCAAAATTACCGCTCAAAGGGAATTGGATATCTATGTGTTCAATATCCAGCAGATAGAGGGTGTCGGGTTAAACACCCATAAAGAGTCCTTAGACTATTTAACAGAACTTGGCTTTCCCACGCCTCCTTTTTATAATTGCTATGATAATATGGAAGACGTAATTAAGGAGATCCAGAGAATTGGGGAGCAGCGCGGTGAGTTTTCTTTTCCTGTAGATGGAGCGGTTGTCAAGGTAAACGCCTTTCGTGATCGGAAATTGATTGGAAGCACCTCCAAATTTCCCAAATGGGCCGAAGCGTTTAAATATCCGCCGGAAGAAAAGGAAACCACACTGCTGGATATTGAAATCAACGTTGGAAGAACCGGTGTGCTGACGCCTACGGGTTTGTTCGAGCCGGTCCTTTTGGCGGGGACTACTGTGAGCAGGGCCACCCTGCACAACGAGGACTTTATCAAAGAAAAAGATATCCGACTCGGGGACACGGTGGTGCTGAGAAAAGCAGGTGAGATTATTCCGGAGGTGGTGTCGGTAAAAGCGCATAAGCCGGATTCACAGCCGTATCAGATGCCAGAGCGTTGCCCTTCCTGCGGATCAAAAGTACAGAGAGAACCGGGAGAGGCAGCTCTGCGGTGTGACAACACCCAGTGTCCGGCTCAGCTTTTGCGCCATCTGATCCATTTTGTCTCCCGGGATGCTATGGATATGGAGGGATTGGGGCCGGCGGTGCTGGAACAATTGGTAGATCATCGGCTAGTAAGTTCTCCGGTGGATCTTTACAGCTTGAATAAGGAAGCGCTGATCGATTTGGAACGCATGGGGGAGAAATCGGCGGAGAATCTATTGAATGCTGTGGAGAGATCCAAAGGGAATGACTTCTACCGGTTTATTTACGCTCTGGGCATCCGGCATATCGGTCTTCGGGCGGCTAAGTTACTGACTGAAAGATTCCCCACGATCGACCAGATTCTAAAGGCGACGCCGGAAGAAATCGCCGCTATCGACGGCTTTGGACAGATCATGGCGGAAAGCGCCGCTTATTATTTCTCTCTGCCAGAGACAAAAGCCCTGATCGATGCTTTCCGCACTAAGGGAGTTAATCTGGAAGCTTTTGAAAAAATCGAAAGTAAAGATCTCCGTTTTGCGGGAAAAACCTTTGTGCTTACTGGTACCCTTCCTACCTATACTCGCAGTGAGGCGGGAAAAATGATTGAGGACAGGGGAGGAAAGGTTTCCTCCAGTGTGTCGAAAAAAACCAGCTTTGTGCTTGCCGGCGAAGAAGCTGGCAGTAAATTGACCAAAGCGCAGATGCTGGGGGTCCCTGTGATTTCCGAAGAGGAATTTCTATCTATGCTGCAATAAGTTACAATAAAATTTTATTTGTGTGTAATCCGATGAGGCTAGTCTTCATCGGATTTTTTTGTTTTCAGAGATTTCTTCCAATGATTTTCTTTTCCGCTTTTCGGTTTGTCCAGTTCTAACTGTGCCCCTTTGTCCATATTCATGATTATAGAAACTGGACAAGGAGGCACTCAAATTGGAAACCTATTCTCTTGAACTTCATCAGCGTCCATTTGACAGCGCCACGCAAGGACTGTGCGGCAGTCTGCGCACGATTTTGTTCCAGATTCCCGAATCTGTAAAAGAGAAGGCACAGGAAATCCGCTTAAGGGCTAACCGCCCGATCGCGGTTTATACCGGGAGAGAGACCTATTTTGTAAAGGAACAGGGTAGGCTGACTCAGCGTTTTGACCGCACTCTTCCGGTTGTTTCCTCACAAGAGATATTGAATAGCTTTCATCATTGCTGTAGTTATTCGGTATACAGCCATCAGCACGAAATTCGGCAGGGGTATGTTACCATGGCGGGAGGCCATCGTGTTGGTGTCTGTGGCACAGCGGTTTATGAAGAAAAAGATGTTTCCGGAATTCGGGATATTTCCTCTTTGAATATCAGAATTGCCAGAGAGGTTTATGGAGCGGCAGATGAGCTTTTGAGGGCACTTGGAGAGGAATTCTCCGGATTTCTGATTGCCGGGCCGCCTGCCAGTGGAAAAACAACTATTTTGCGAGATATTGCTCGACAGCTTTCTCTGCGGGGGAAAAAGGTAGTGGTTATAGATGAGCGCGGAGAATTGGGGGGAACCTTTCAGGGAGTATGCCAAAATGACTTGGGACTCTGCGATGTACTGACCGGGTTTCCTAAGGGGGAAGGGATTCTTCAGGCGATACGCTGTCTGTCTCCGGAGTTTATCGTTTGCGATGAGGCGGGAAGTCGCCGGGAAATCGCCGCAATCGAGGAAGGGTTAAACGCCGGGGTAGGACTGATTACTACTCTCCATGCGGGAAACCTGGGGGAAATCCACCGAAGATCCCAGGGAAATCAGTTGTTGCAAAGCGGTGCTTTTCATAAGATTGTGTTATTGGAAGGACGCTCTATGCCAGGGACAGTCCAAGGAATTTATAAAGTAGGTGATCCGGATGATAAAAATGATCGGCTGTCTTCTCATCGTGCTGACCGGGGGCGCGATTGGGTATCTGCAATCTAAAAAGCTGACGGCGAGGACGCTTTTTTTTGAGGAATACCAAAGATTCCTTTCTGAGTTGACTTTGCAGATTCGGTATGATTCCAGCTCTCTGAAATGTATTTTAGAAAAACTAAGGGATTATCGGCGTCTTGCGCCGCTGCTTAAAGAATGCTGTGAAAGAATCCAAGAGGGAGATCCTTTTTTTGAAGCCTGGAACAAAGGCGTTGGAAAGCTTTCCAAGGACAATGGGCTTTTGAAGGGGGATATGGAGTTACTGTTAGACTTGGGAAAAGGTCTGGGAATCAGTGATTTAGAGGGACAACTGTCCCATCTAAAGCTGAATAATGAGCGGACAAAACTAAGGCTGGAGGAGGCCAGGGAGTGTAAGGTGAGAAAAGGAAAGCTGTATCAAATGTTGGGATTAAGCTTGGGAATCACCACCGCCCTGCTGTTTTTGTAAAAGAGCGTAAGGAAGGAAAAGAGTACCATGGACGTGAATTTTATTTTTAGAATTGCGGCGATCGGCATCATTGTGGCGGTGTTGAATCAGCTCCTGGTGCGGTCCGGCAGGGAAGAACAGGCGATGATGACGACCCTTGCGGGTTTGATTGTGGTTTTGATGATGATTATCCAGCAAATCGATACCCTGTTTCAAACCATCAAAACCATATTTGGGTTATAAAAATGGAGATTGTAGCGTTATCCGGCATCGCCATTTTGGCCGCGATCTTGGCGGTGATGCTGAAAAAGTACAATCCGGAATATTCGATTCTCATCAGCTTGGGCGCAGGGGTTCTTTTGCTTTGGATGATACTTTCCAAAATTTCTCCCGCCATCAGCCAAATTCGGGAATTGATTTCCGCCGCGGGAATTAGCAGTGAATACGGCGTGATCCTTCTGAAAACTCTGGGTGTTTGCTTTCTGACACAGCTTTCCGCCGATTCCTGCCGGGATGCCGGCGAGGGCGCCTTGGCTGCGAAAGTGGAACTGGCGGGAAAGTTATTTATTGTGATTCTGGCTCTTCCGTTATTCCAGCAAATCGCTAGCTCCGCCCTTTCTCTGATTGGAGGCGGCGCATGAAAAAGAAACTGCTTTTGCTCATCATTATCTTTTTTTCCGTAATATTTTTTGGTGGCGTTCAGGTCCATGCGGCAGAGGAGGAAAACGCTCTAAGCCTTGACGAATACTATCAGGATCAAATGGAGACCAGCGGTGCTAACGACCTCTGGGAAGAACTCCCATCCGATGCGCAGAACAGTCTGGAAAAGCTGGGGATTACCTCACCGGACTGGCAGTCGATTCAAAATCTAAACCCCGGTACTGTGTTTTCCGAAATCGGAACCCAGGCGCAGGAACAGATCAAAGGCCCTCTTGTCGCAATGTTACAGGTACTGTTTGTGATTTTACTGTGTGCCTTAATGGAAGGCTTAAAAGTTTCTTTTGGAGAACGACCTCTTTCCGGTGTCGTGAATACGGTGGGGACTTTATGCGTCTGCGCTGCGATTATTATGCCAATCGTGGATTGTGTTGCGGAGACCGCCGAGGTGATTTATGGTTCGTCCATGTTTTTGATGTGCTACGTGCCGGTATTGGCCGGCATTATGATCGCCGGAGGACAAACGGTCAGCGCCGCATCCTACCACATGATGATGATCGGAGCCGGGGAAGTGGTCTCGCAGCTTTCGACATATTTTCTGGTCCCCATGCTGAATATTTTTTTAGCGCTATCTATCGTATCTAGCATTTCCCCGCGCCTCAAATTCAACGGGGTTTGCGAGATGTTTTATAAAACGGTAAAGTGGGTACTTTCTATTGTCATGACCATTTTCGTCAGCTTGCTAACCATTCAAAATCTGATCGGCGTGGCGGCGGATAATGCGGGTACCAAGGCGGTAAAGTTTGCGGTCAGTAATTTTATTCCGGTAGTCGGCGGAGCTCTGAGCGACGCTTATACAACAGTACAAAGCTGTGTTAAAGTCTTGAAATCAGGAGTCGGTGCCTTTGGAATTCTGGCCGCGGGGGTCATTTTTTTACCAATACTGCTAAAGTTGATTTTGTGGCTGGCTGCGGTTAATCTTTCCGCAGTAGTAGGCGATTTATTCGAGTTAAAAGAAATTTCGATTCTTTTGCGCTCCGTAGGGAAGGTTATCAGCACAATGATCGCGATTGTGGTGTGCTGTATGGTAATCCTGATAATATCAACCGTGCTGTTATTGCTGATAGGAGGCGGACAAACATGAACGGAATCAAAGAATGGTCCGCGATTCTATGCTTGGCGGCTCTGGCCAGCTGTATGCTGGAGATGATTATTCCCTCAGGCAGAATGGAAAAGATCATGAGGTTCGTATTGGGCGGATTTTTGCTTTGTGCCATGATCTCTCCTATCTCTAAACTGGATTTTCAGTTTCCTGATTTGGATATTTCTAATTCCTCTCAGGCACAGAACTTTTCCGTCCATTTTGAACAGCAGGTGATTGACGCTGCGCAGGATAACGTAGAAGGTCTGGTGGGCCAGAAATTACGAGAAGCACAAATTCCTTATAAAAAAGTTGAGGCTGTGATGGATACTTCCAGCTCGGACAGCATAGGTATTAGTAAATTGATTGTCATTACAGACAACCCAGAGGATAAAATCAGGATCCAAAAATATCTGGAAGAAAATCTTCAAATTCAAACGGAAGTGGCGGTAGAATGAGCGAGGAAAAAGAAAAGAGAGGGTTATTTTTCAAAACCCAAGACCGGTGGAAAAATTTAATTATTATCGGAGGATTAATCGGTATCGCGCTGATTTTTTTATCCAGCTATTTTCCTTCCGGCTCAGGTGATTCCGGATCCGCCGAGGAAGCTCTGGATAAAATTTCGGCCCAGGAATATACAAGCCAGCTGGAATCCAGCCTGACTCAGATTATTTCTCATATCGACGGAGCGGGAGAAGCGAAAGTAATGATTACCTTGGAAACCGGAGTGGAGACTAAATACGCTACGCAGGAAAAAAGTAGTACCGAATCTAGCGGGGATAAGACCTCTGACACTTCAGAGGTCAGCTATATTACCGTGAGAGACGCAAATGGCTCAGAACGGGCTTTGGCGATTACAGAGGTTCAGCCAACAGTGAAAGGAGTGGTTGTGGTTTGTCCCGGCGGGGAAGAGCCGGTGGTGCAGCAAAGGATCATCAGCGCGGTGACAACGGCGCTGGATATTTCTTCAAAACGTGTCTTTGTCACACGATTAGCATAATACAAAATTAGGAGGAATTTAAAATGGCTTTTGGAAAACGACAATTGGTATTAGCAGCGTTGGTGGTAGCTTTGGGGGCGGCCGTATACTTGAACTGGCAATTTTCCGACAATCGGGATTTGTTGGCCACTAATGCCGTCACTTCTTCTGAAAAAGAGCTGGGAGAAGCCCAGTATGTCAATAACTCCGTTTCCGGAGGCGATATAAGCTCTGATAGTGCCTCATCTGGTACGACATCAGCGCAGGAAGACGTGTCTTCCAGCATATCATCCAGTGCGAGCGGATATTTTGCCAATGCCCGGCTTACGCGGGAAAAATCCAGAGATGAAGCGGCGGATCTGATTAAGGATATCCTCCAAGGGGTGGACGCCAGCGACGACGCCAAAAAAGAGGCGCTCAACCAGGCAGCAGCCATTGCTCAAAATATGGAGCAGGAAAATAATGTAGAGAATCTTATTAAGGCCAAGGGTTTCGCGGATTGCGTCGCGTTTATCCAGAATGGTGAATGTAGCGTAGTGGTAGCTTCTGAAGGACTTTTAGACAGCGAAGCCATCACCATCAAGGATATTGTCGCGGGTCAGACTGGTATTAGCTTTGATAAAATTAAAATAGTGGAAGCAAAATAGGTTGAATGGTTTTCATTTTGTGGTATAATAATGGAAAGCATTGGACGTTTGACAATTAGACATTTTTATTTTAAGGCCCTCCATGCTTTTGGAGGGCCTAATTTTATGGTTCGGAGGAAAATGGTATGAAAAGACATGAGGCCAGGGAACAGGCGTTTTTCTTGATTTTTGAGCGAACGTTTCAAGAGGTTTCGTTGGATGAATTGATGGAAAGTGCTCAATTGGCCAGAGACATTACGATATGCGACTTCGCCCAGGATGTATTTCACGGTGTGGAGGAGCACAGTGAGGAAATCGACAGCATGATAGAAAAGCACTGCATCGGATGGACCAAAAATCGGTTATCCCGTGTAGCGGTTTCCGTGTTGCGTACCGCTATTTATGAAATACTGTATGAGGAAAAAATCCCGGTGAGTGTTTCCATCAATGAGGCGGTGGAAATCGCTAAGACTTATGGAAGCGCAGAGGATGCCTCTTTTGTCAACGGTGTGTTAGGAACCATCGCGAAGGAGCTGGAGAGCGGGAAATGAGCCTCTTTTTAGGAATTGATACCAGCAATTATACCACGTCGCTGGCACTTTACGACGGCCAAACTCACCAGGTTCGCCAAGTGAAACGGCTGCTTCCGGTAAAACAGGGAGAAAAGGGCCTGCGGCAAAGTGACGCGGTGTTTCATCATGTTCAGCAGCTTCCCGAATTGATGGACAAGCTCTGGGATCCTGGATGTGGAAAAACGCTCAGCGCAGTTGGCGTTTCCGCCCGTCCTAGAGACGTAGAGGGCTCTTATATGCCCTGTTTCACTGTGGGACTGACCTATGCCAGGCTATTGAGTACGACGTTAGAGCTTCCTATCTACACTTTTTCCCATCAGGCCGGTCATATCGCGGCGGCTCTTTATTCCTCCGGCTGCCTCTCGCTCTTGAAAAAACCGTTTTTGGCATTTCATGTGTCTGGAGGGACAACAGAAGCCCTCCTGGTTTCTCCGGATGACCAAAGAATTCTTTCCTGTCACTTGGTTGCCAAAACTTTGGATTTAAACGCTGGCCAGCTGATTGACCGGGTAGGTGTGATGTTGGGCCTTGATTTTCCGGCGGGACCTGCTCTTGAACAGTTAGCCCTTACCTGCAAAAGCGGGAACTTTAAGGGGATTAAGCCAGCAATGAAAGAAGCGGACTGCTGCCTTTCCGGCGGGGAAAATCTGTGTGAAAAGCTGCGAAGGGAAGGAAAAGAGCCTTCCTATATCGCCGCCTTTTGTCTGGAATATGTGAAAGCGGCTTTGGATCAGATGTGCCATAGGCTATTGGAGCAGTACGGAAAGTTGCCAATGGTATTTGCCGGCGGGGTTATGTCCAATTCAGTTTTGCAGGAATATTTTTCAAAACAGTATGGTGCGGTGTTTGCCGAGCCTCAGTTTTCTTCAGATAATGCCGGAGGAATCGGAGTGCTGACAGCGATAAAGGCGGGCTTGGGATGAATCAGGTTATTACGGTATCACAATTGAATTTTTACATCAAGTCTTTGTTAGATGGGAACGATACCCTGAAACATGTCTTTTTAACCGGTGAGATCTCCAATTTTACCGACCATTACCGGTCTGGACATTTTTATTTTTCGTTAAAGGATGATAAGAGCATCGTCAAATGCGTGATGTTCTCTCGATATGCCAGTCGGGTAAGATTTCACCCGGAGGATGGCATGAAGGTCCTGGTGCGGGGCAGCGTGTCAGTATATGAAGCATCCGGTCAGTACCAGCTCTATGTGGAGGATATGCGTCCAGAGGGAATCGGGGCTTTAAATCTGGCTTTTGAACAGCTAAAGCAAAAACTGGAAAAGGAAGGCTTGTTTTCTCCGTCGAGGAAACGGCCAATTCCCCCGTTCCCATCCCGGATCGGGGTGATCACCTCCCCGACAGGCGCCGCAGTCCAAGACATCAAGACTATTTTAGGCCGTCGGGATCCTGCGGCGGAAATAATATTTTGTCCGGTTTTAGTCCAGGGTGAGGAAGCGCCTAAGCAGCTGATCGACGCGGTGAAAAGGATGAACCGGATTCCGGATATCGATGTTTTAATTATCGGCCGAGGCGGCGGTTCCCTGGAAGATCTGTGGGCCTTTAACGACGAAGGTCTGGCTAGGGCGATCGCTGAATCCCGCATTCCGGTGATTTCCGCGGTGGGCCACGAAACGGATTTTACCATATGTGATTTTGTGGCGGATCTGCGGGCCCCGACGCCTTCCGCAGCGGCCGAGCTGGCGGTGCCGGATATGCGGGACTACCAGGAGTATTTTCTGCAATCCTCCAAAAAACTAAAACAAGCGATGTTAACAAGAATCTCCTCGGAAAAAGCCCGGGTGGATTGGTCTGTCAACCGGCCGGTGATGAGATCTCCGATGCATTTGGTAGAACAAAAACGAATTTTGCTGGATACTGTTTCCAACAGGCTGAACCAGAGCTTTCTCATGCGTGTTTCTCAAGAGAAGAGCCGGCTTTCCGTCATCAGCGGTAAGCTGGATGCCCTCAGCCCTTTCCGTGTGCTGGGACGGGGATATGCCCTGGTTTTGAAGCAAGGAAGCTTAGTAAAAACAATAAACTGTCTGGAACCAGACGATCCGATTACTGTGAAGTTATCCGATGGGGAGGCAAAATGCCGGGTAGTTGGTGTATCGACGGCAGGCAAGGAGGAAACCTTATGAAAAAGCTAGATTTTGAATCTTCCATCCAAGAATTGGAGGAAATTGTCGCTAAGTTAGAAAACGGGGAAGAATCTTTGGAAGAATCTCTCAAACTGTTTGAAAAAGGGACTAAATTAGCGTCTTCCTGTTATCAGACTCTGGAAAAGGCGGAGCAAAAAATTACAGAGCTTTCTAAACTGGAAAGAGACTCTCAGGAAAATAACAGCTGATAGACTGATTATAGGGAGAATATGGCCATGGAAAATATGTATTTACCATTGATCGAGGAATCTTTAGCGTCTTATCTGCCGCCGAAGGATTGCTTGCAGAAGGACGTAGTAGAAGCGATGGAGTATAGCCTGATGGCGGGCGGGAAGCGAATTCGTCCCACGCTGACCCTGGAATTTTGCCGGGTGTGCGGCGGAGATGTACAAGCGGCACTGCCGTTTGCCTGTGCTGTGGAAATGATCCATTCTTATTCCTTAATCCATGATGACCTGCCCTGCATGGACAACAGCGATTTAAGGCGGGGAAGACCAGCTAATCACATTCAATTTGGCGAGGATATGGCCTTGCTCGCAGGAGATGGCCTGCTTACTTTGGCTTTTGAGACCGCGCTGTCGCCGGAGAGCATAAAATTAGCCGGCGCGCAAAAGGGTGCGGAGGCTGCCTGCTTGTTGGCGAAGGCCGCTGGCGCTGAAGGAATGGTGGGAGGACAGGTCATTGACCTTCAGCACGAAAATCAGCAGGCGCCGATTGAGGTTTTATTAGAAATGGATCGGAAGAAAACCGGTGCTTTGATTCAGGCTGCGGCGCAGATGGGGTGCGCCGTGGCTGGAGCGAACCAAAAGCAAAGAGAGGCTGCCGTAGAATATGCTGCCTGTGTGGGCTTGGCGTTTCAAATCAGAGACGACATTTTAGACGTGATTTCCGATCCGGAAACTCTGGGAAAACCTGTTGGAAGCGACGGGAAAAACGAGAAATCCACTTATGTTTCCCTGTTGGGCATGGAAAAGGCGCAACAATTGGTGGATGAACTGACCCAGCAGGCCGAAAACGCTTTATCAACGTTTTCAGAGGATACCACATTCTTAAAAGAACTTGCCCGATCTTTGGCAAAACGGGGACATTGAGTTCCAATTGCATATTGACTGTATTTGTGGTATAATTATTCAATTGAACCAAGACGACCTGACAAAAAGGAGGGAATTGCTTGGACAATCTGTCTCTGCTGGAGCGGCTAAGACTGCCAGGAGATATTAAGGACCTCACTTTAGACCAGCTTAATGAATTATGCGATGAAATTCGCAATAAGATAATTAATACAGTTTCTAAAAACGGAGGACATTTAGCGTCCAATTTGGGTGTTGTGGAGCTTACTGTGGCCCTCCATTATGTCTTTGATTTGCCCCAGGATCAAATCGTTTGGGATGTAGGCCATCAATGTTATACGCATAAAATTTTGACCGGCCGTCTGGATCAGATCAGTACGATTCGCAAGGAAAACGGAATTTCCGGTTTCCCGAAGCGCTGCGAGAGCATTTACGATTCTTTTAACGCGGGACACAGCAGCACCTCGATTTCGGCGGCTTTTGGAATCGCCAGCGCTAAAAATATTACCGGAGATCACAGCAAGACGATAGCGGTAATCGGAGATGGCGCCTTATCTGGCGGCCTTGCCTATGAGGGATTAAATAACGCCGGAAGGTTTAAAAAGAATTTTATCGTGATTTTAAACGATAATAATATGTCTATTTCGCATAACGTCGGTTCCATGGCTCGCTATTTAGCTGAAATCCGTATGAAACCGGGTTATATCAAAATTAAGGAACGGGTCGAAACGATATTAAACCATATCCCTGTGGTGGGAAAACATATCCGAAATTTTTTACAGTCCTCAAAATCCGCTTTAAAAAATATGATTTACAAAAGCACCCTATTTGAGGATATGGGCTTTTTATATTACGGCCCGGTAGATGGGCACGATTTAAAAAAGCTGATTAGCGTTTTTGGTTTGGCTAAGCAATCCACAAAGCCGATTTTGATTCATTTAAAAACAAAAAAAGGCAAAGGATATTCCTTTGCCGAGCAGAATCCAAAGGATTTTCATGGGATTTCCTCTTTTGATATTGAAACAGGGGAACCACTTTCCGGAGGCTCAGATGGTTTTTCTGGTATATTTGGCCAAGTACTTTGTGATTTCGCCAGAGATGATCAAAGAATTTGCGCGATTACAGCCGCTATGAAAATTGGAACGGGCCTTTCCGAGTTTTCCCATCTTTACCGGGAACGCTTTTTCGACGTGGGGATCGCTGAGGGACATGCTGTAACCTTTGCGGCTGGCTTGGCGGCAGGAGGTATGCTGCCGGTTTTCGCTGTATATTCTACCTTTTTACAGAGAGGTTACGACCAGATCATCCATGACGCAGCCATGCAGCATATGAAAGTGGTTTTGGCTATTGATCGAGCGGGAATCGTGGGAGAAGACGGAGAAACCCATCAAGGTGTATTTGATACGGCTTTCCTGAATGAGATCCCGGATGTGACCGTGTTCGCTCCTTCTTATTTCCAGGAAATGAAACCCAGTTTTCAAAAAGCACTGTATGAATGTTCCGGCGTTGCAGCGGTACGATATCCCAGAGGCGGAGAAGGTTACCGTCCTGCCGGCTTTTTATCCTCTGGTGGCGCTTTTGATGTGTTTGGAGATCCTAAAGTAGATTTGATTCTGGTAACTTATGGTAGGCTTTTTTCCTACGCTTGTCTTGCGAAAGAGGCTTTGCATAAACTTGGAGTTGAGATTTGTATTTTAAAGCTGAACCAAATCAAACCTATTGAAATAGAATGTGTATCTTTTTGTCAGGAAAAGCGGCATGTATTTTTCTTTGAAGAAGGCATTTTAAACGGGGGCATAGGAGAGACTTTTGGATACCTTTTGCAGAAAAATCACTATCCGGGAGAATTTCATCTCAATGCCATTGAAGAAGCATTTGTGCCTCAGGCCTCGGTGAAAAGTTCTTTGTGCCGGTTCTGTTTAGATGAAAAAGGAATGGAAAATATTATTTACGGAGTAGAAAATTGTGAGTGAAAAGAAACGTTTGGATCAATTATTGGTAGATCGCGGGCTGGCTCCCAGCCGTGAAAAAGCGAAAGCCCTTATTATGGCGGGACAGGTTTATGTTCAAAATCAAAAATCGGACAAACCGGGCACCTCTTACACGGAAACTGTTGAGATTGAGGTTCGAGGCTCTGGGCTGGCCTATGTCAGTAGAGGCGGTTTGAAACTGGAAAAGGCGATTCAGGTATTTCCGATCAGTTTACAGGATAAGGTTGCTATGGATATTGGCGCCTCTACAGGCGGCTTTACCGATTGCATGTTGCAAAATGGCGCAAAGAAAGTTTACGCTGTAGATGTGGGATATGGCCAATTGGCTTGGAAGCTGAGAACAGATCACAGAGTCGTCAATTTAGAGAGAACGAATATCCGCTATGCCACGAAAGAACTGATTCCCGACCCTATTGATTTTATCAGTGTAGATGTATCTTTTATCTCGTTAAAGTTGGTTTTGCCTGTGGCAAAAACTTTTATGAAAGATGGCGCTCAGGCGGTCTGCTTGATTAAACCTCAATTCGAGGCAGGCCGGGAAAAGGTTGGGAAAAAAGGCGTGGTTAGAGACCCTGATGTCCATGTTGAAGTAATTGAGTCGGTGTGTGCCATGATCCATGAAAACGGTTTTTCTCTTTTGGGATTGGATTATTCCCCGGTAAAAGGGCCAGAGGGCAATATTGAATATTTGGCGTATTTGCAAAATGCTGTGCCAAGCGAATCCCAGAATTCAAATTTTGATATTCCAGGCCTAGTTGCTGTTTCCCATCATGAACTGAAAGTATAGGTGATTTCATGAAAATCGCATTGATGCCCAATTTAAGCAAACAAAACGCATATATATATACAATTCGCATCATCAAGCGGCTTTTGGAGCTGCAGTGCGAGATTTTTCTCTATACAAAATATCGGGACTTTTTTGATATTCAGCAGATTCAATATTTTGAAGGCTTTTCCGATATGGTGCGGAAATGTGATGCGGTAATCACCATCGGCGGAGACGGTACGATCATCCACGCGGCAAAGCATGCCGCTGCCGCGGAAAAGCCAATTTTAGGAATCAATTTAGGGCGGATCGGCTTTGTGGCGGGGCTGGAGATTGACGAACTGGATAAGCTGAAATATCTAATTTCTGGGGAGTATAAGGTTGAGAATCGGATGATGTTAAAAGTGACCGCGCATACCAGCGGAGGTCAGCGAGAAATCTACGCTTTAAATGACGTGGTGGTGTCGAGAGGCTCTCTTTCTAGAATGGTGGATCTCAGTGTTTCTTACACAGGAAATAAGGTCACCCAGTACCGGGCGGATGGGTTAATCGTCTCTACGCCAACTGGATCTACCGCTTATTCTTTGTCCGCAGGCGGTCCCGTAATCGAGCCGGAAATGCGTTGTATGGTGCTGACACCTATCTGCGCCCATTCGCTTTTTTCCCGGTCTGTGATTTTCGGGCCAGACGAAAAGCTTTCTATTTCCGCTTCTACTAGAGACGGAGAGGGAAACGCTTATCTTACTGTGGATGGGGAAACCTCGGTACTGCTTCGGGAAAGAGACGTCATCGATATTTTGCCAGCAGAGCGCAGTGTCCGCTTGATTAAACTAAAAAATAAAGGATTTTATGAGATTCTGAATGAAAAGCTTTCGGAGAGGAGAATTTAGCCCATGAAAACAAGGAGACACTCTAAAATTTTAGAGTTGATTCAGCAGCATAATATTGACACCCAGGAAGAGCTTTTAAAGCTTCTGCGGGCAGAAGGCTATGATGTAACACAGGCTACGGTCTCCAGAGACATCAAGGAACTTCGATTGGTGAAAACTTTGGCTAGTGACGGAAAATATAAATATTCTACCGGGAAAAGCGAGTCTTCTGATATTTCTTTAAAATTTTTCTCCCTTTTCGCGGATTCCGTGTTAAGCGTAGAGTTCGCGGGAAATATGGTGGCGTTAAAATGCATGACCGGTATGGCTCAGGCGGTTTGCGCCGCAATGGATTCTATGCAATGGGATGGCGTGGTAGCGACTCTGGCGGGAGATGACACGATCTTTATTTTGGTGAGAAATGAAGCCGCCGCAATCAATTTGGTTACCGAACTAAAAAAAATCATGAAGTCCTGACGAGTGCTTTCAGTTCGACACAGGGAAGAAACATTGATATGGAAATCCTCTAATGGAGGACTTTCTTATTCTTTATTCAAAATCGTTTTTTTCTTTAGGTTCCCAGCCTTTATATCTCACCATAGGGAAAAATGTCCTATTTTGATCATTAGATAAAAAGAGGTGAAGGCAATGCTTTCCCAACTTTATATTGAAAATATCGCTGTTATTGAACGGGTCACCATAGATTTTTCAAATCAGCTTAATGTGCTCACTGGTGAAACCGGCGCGGGAAAATCTATCCTGATTGACGCTATTAATGCGATTCTGGGTCAGAGAACCTCCCATGATTTAATTCGTACTGGGGCTTCTTCAGCTGTCGTAAGCGCGCTGTTCACAGGAATTTCAAAGGAAACCGAGAGTGTGCTGAAATCTCTCGGCTTTTGCGCGGATGAGGATGGTACCCTTTTGCTCCAGCGGGAAATTGGTGCTTCTGGGAAAGGAAGCTGCCGGGTAAACGGCAGACCGGCTACCGTTTCTGTATTAAAAGAGATCGGGAATACCCTGATCACGATCCACGGGCAAAATGAAAATTACGAGCTGTTAAACGCCGATGTACCTATACAGTATTTGGATGACATGGGCAGGCTGTCAAACCAGCTGGAAGAGTACCAGGAGGCGTACTATAGCTTAAAGCAATTGAAAAAAGAAATGGATGCCCTCTCTTTGGACGAATCTCAAAAAGCACGTCAAATTGATCTGCTGACCTATCAACTGCAGGAGTTGGAAGCCGCCAATCTCCAGCGCGGAGAGCTTGAGGAGCTTACTGAGAAGAGAATTCTGTTCCAAAACAGTGAAAAAATCGCCTTAGCGTTTCAGGAAGCCAAGGAAGCGGTGTCAGGGAATGAGGATTCCTCCGGCGCTTTGCAGGCGCTGCAGACAGCGTCGGACGCTATTCAAGAGATTGTGCCCTATTTTAAGGAACTACAGCCTTTATCCGAGCGGCTGTCGGCTCTTACTTATGAATTGGATGACTGTGCCGAGGAGCTTAGAGGATATAGCGAGGAGATCGAGTACGATCCCAATGAATTGGAAATGATTGAGGAACGGCTGGATCTATATCATAGACTCATGAGAAAATATGGCAGTACGGAAGATGAGCTTTTTGAATATTATGAAAAAGTTCAAGGGGATTTAGAGGCTATTACGCTTTCGGATGAACGTCTGCAGGAGCTGGAAAAAGAGTATGAGCAAGCGGAGAAACATGCTCAAACCCTGGCGCAGGCGCTATCGGATGCTAGAAAAAAAGCAGCAAAGGCCTTTGTGGAGCAGTTAAAATCAGAACTTTCTTTTTTAGATATGCCCGGTATCCGTTTTTTGGTGCGTCAGTCAACCTGCGAATTAAATCGTTATGGATGCGATGAAATCCAGTTTTTGATTTCCACCAATCCAGGAGAGCCTCCCAAGCCGCTGTCTAAAATAGCATCCGGCGGCGAGCTTTCCCGTATCATGCTGGGAATCAAAACGGTGCTGTCTAGCAGTAATCTAGAGAAAACCATGATTTTTGATGAAATTGATACCGGAATCAGTGGAAGCGCTGCACAGAAGGTAGGACTCAAGCTGAAGGAAGCCGCCGCAAATCGTCAGGTGCTGTGTGTCACGCACTCAGCCCAAATCGCCGCGTTAGGTGACCACCATTTCCTGATTAAGAAAGAGGTGCGGGGGGAAAGAACCTTTACTGAAGTTTATCTCCTTGACTTTGACGGAAGAAAGCGGGAACTGGCTAGGATGATCAGTGGTGTAAAGGTAACTGACTTGGCATTGAAAAACGCGGAAGAAATGCTCGCATTAGCGGGAAATTCAAGCGAAAAGTCTTGACAAATAAGCTTGGTTTGACTATAATTGCACATAACGGCTATGAAAAGAAGAAGTAAAAAAGCTTTTCTTGCGAAGAGATCTGCCGGCTGGTGTAAGGCAGAGAAGAGGGCTTTTTGAAATACATCTTGGAGCCGCGGGGCTGAATTTTTCAGTAGGCTTCGCCGTATTCGCGCACGTTACAGCGCCAGGGTATGGATCGTACCCGTAAGGCCACAACTGTGAGGCTGTGGTGAATTGAGGTGGTACCGCGGATTTTCCGCCCTCTGCAAAATTTGCAGAGGGCTTTTTTATTTTTAAAAGCCCTCTGAGCAAGAAATAATGAAGATGGAGGAACCAGTCATGGGTGTGTACGATGAACTAAAGGCGAGAGGTTTGATCGCCCAACTTACCAACGAGGAAAAAGTACGTGATTTATTGAACAACGGAAAGACCAGCTTTTATATTGGTTTTGATCCAACGGCGGATAGTCTGCACGTCGGTCACTTTGTTCAGATTATGGTAATGGCCCATATGCAGAAAGCGGGTCATACACCGATCGCTTTATTTGGTGGAGGCACTGGCATGATCGGTGATCCTTCCGGGAAAACCGCTATGAGGAGAATGATGAGCCGGGAAGAAATCGATCATAATGTCCGTTGTTTTCAGAAGCAGATGTCCAGATTAGTGGATTTTTCAGACGGAAAAGCGATTATGGTGAATAACGCTGATTGGCTGATGAATTTAAACTATATTCAGTTTTTGAGGGATGTTGGAGTCCATTTCTCTGTGAATCGTATGCTGTCTTTTGAGTGTTACAAACAGCGCTTAGAAAGAGGATTGTCTTTCTTTGAACTGAACTACATGCTGATGCAAAGTTATGATTTCCTGGTACTCAACCGGAAGTACGGCTGTCAGCTCGAGCTTGGCGGCGACGACCAATGGAGTAATATTATCGGCGGCGTAGAGCTGATCCGGAAAGCGGATGATAAAGAGGCTTACGGAATGACCTTTACCCTGTTAACGACAAGCGACGGACGTAAAATGGGTAAGACCGAAAGCGGCGCTGTTTGGCTTGACCCGGAGAAAACCAGTCCCTATGATTTTTATCAGTACTGGAGAAATGTGGATGACGCCGACGTTATTCGCTGCCTGAAGATTTTGACTTTCCTGCCTTTAGAGGAAATCGAAGCCATGGCGAAATGGGAAGGTAGCCAATTGAATAAAGCCAAAGAGATTTTAGCTTTTGAAGTGACCAAGCTGATTCACGGAGAAGAAGAAGCACTGAAGGCTCAGAACGCGGCAAGAGCGATTTTTGGCGGCGGAGCTCATTCTGAGAATATGCCTTCCACAGAGCTTTCCGCTGATGATTTTACCGACGGCGAAATTTCTGTTTTAGATCTTTTGGCGAAAACAAAGTTGGTTCCATCCAAGGGAGAAGCCCGTAGACTGATCGATCAGGGCGGTATCTCTATTGATGATGAAAAGGTGAATTCTGTTACGGCAAAAATTTCGAAAGACGCTTTTGAAAAGGGTTTTGTAATTATCAAAAAGGGAAAGAAAGTCTATCATAAGGCGATCCTTTCTTGAACAGCGTCCGGCGGCTGAGAAAATTAAACCGCTTGCCGAAGTCTATTTTAAGATGAATTTGAAATAGACTCTAGCACGGCGGAAAATTCGTCAAATTTTCGCACTCTGGAACGGCGGGAATTTTTGAAAGGTTCGCTGCCTCGTTGCCAGAGAGTAACAAGAATTTTAGAGTAGCAAGAGGTTTTTGGCTTTTATATTTACAAGTTTCTTTTTCAAATAGAGTCGACTCGATTTTAGATTCGACTCTATTTTTTGAGAAAATTCTGACTAAATTTTACTAAACATAAGATTTCAGTAAAAAAGAGAATCCGGTGTGGAAATCACACCGGATTCTTTTTTTTATTGCACTTTTTATTTATGCTTTTTGGGCAGATCGAATTTATGCCTTTTCTTGAACGGACCAAACCTTTCCATACCAGCATCTGAATAAATATACGAGGAAGGAAAAATCCGTCATGAGATTTATGCCGGTTATGCCAGTATAATAAAATATTCACCCCAGATATTCGCTCCAGAAAATCGATAGGAAGATAGAAACGATATCAGGATAAAAGTTTAGGATCTGTCCGTAAAAAATTTAGAAAAATAAATTTTAATTAAGCCAAAGACGCTTTAATTTCTTCGTAAACTGCGTCAAAGTCTGCCTGTGTGACTAATAGGGAAATTTGTACCTCTGAAGTAGTAATGATCCGAATATCCGCGCTGGCTTTCGCCGCGGCGCGAAATACTTTCGCAGCCATTCCAGGAGTGGTTTCCATAGCTTTGTCATAAACAGAAATCTGACAGTTACCGCTGGAGACTGCCGGCTGAATACTGGATTCACCCTTATTACGCCGGGCAGCGTTATAGGCCAAAAGCTTTCCCAAATCATCGTCACTGATGGTAAAAGAAAGATCAATATTGGCGCCCTGAGGCGGGGTCAAGGAGATCATATCCACATTGATTCCAAGTGAAGCGATATTTTCGAATATTTTCGCGACAAAATCGATATCAGCGGGAACATCTGGCATAGTGATTAGGGTGATTCCATCCGTGGTAGTCACTGTTGCGTGCTGACTCATAAAATCGTCCTCCTTTTAGTCACGAAGCATATCGGACATCGCGTATAGGCCTGGCGCCTGTTTTGCCAGGAATACTGCGGCGTTCAACGCTCCCATAGCGAAAATCTCTTTTGATTGGGCGGAATGAGAAATGGTTAAGACTTCATCGTGACCCGCAAAAATTACTTCGTGCTCACCTACGATGGATCCGCCCCGTACAGAATGAATTCCGATCTCATTTTTTGTTCTGGCGTGCCGGAAAGAGTGACGGTCATAAACGTATTTAGGAGATTCTGCCATAACAGACGATATGCTATCGGCGATCATTAAAGCGGTACCGCTGGGAGCGTCGATTTTTTGGTTATGGTGTTTTTCAACGATCTCCACATCAAAGGCGTATCCAAATACTTGTGCCGCTTTTTTCGAGAGCTCAATCAGCAGATTAATACCTAAGGACATATTTCCAGAATAGAAAACCGGTACTTTTTTAGCCATTTCCTTAATTTCGGCTACTTGGAGTTCCGAATAACCGGTGGTGCATAAAACCAAAGGCATACTATTTTTTTCAGCGTACCGGAGTAGGGAGGAAAGTGCGGAGGGGTTGGAAAAATCAATGACCACATCCGCATCAATTTGCAACGCTTCCGGGGAAGAAAATACCGGATATTCGCTTTGCTCTGGTACTTTCAAATCGATCCCCGCCACGATTTCACAATTCTCTTTTTCTTTTACAGCGGCAGTAATCACACGTCCCATTTTTCCCGTGCAACCGCTCATGATAATTCTGGTCATTTCTACGTCCCCCGATTTAACAATCTTACTTAATCAGTCCATAGCGAGCCAAACAATCCTTTAGCTTTGCTTTGGCAGAATCACTCATTTCGGCCAAAGGCATGCGGCAGGGACCGCATTGGAAGCCCATCATATTCATTGCTTCTTTGACAGGAATGGGATTAACATCCATAAATAAATCATTCATTAATTCCAGATATTTTAATTGTAATTCTGCGCCTTTTTTCATATCTCCCTGAAGCATGGCTTCTGCCAGATCGTGAGACTCCTGAGGACAAACATTTGCAAAAACAGAAATGATACCTTTTCCGCCCAATGCCATGATCGGAACCACCTGATCGTCATTACCAGAATAAATGTCGATCATATCGCCACACAAAGCCGCCGTCTGTGCAATAGCACTGATATTACCGTTTGCCTCTTTAATGGCACAAATATTGGGATGTTTGGCCATTTCCACATAGGTTTGAGGCTGTATGGCGCAGCCGGTACGGGAAGGAACATTATACACGATAATAGGAAGATTTACGCTGTCAGCAATCATATTATAATGCTTAATTAATCCTGCCTGTGAAGTTTTATTGTAATAAGGGGTTACTATCAGCAAAGCGTCGGCTCCCATTTTTTCCGCTTCTTTAGACAGAGCGATAGCATAAGCGGTATCATTGCTTCCAGAACCGGCAATAACAGGAATTCTATGATTCACCTTTTCAATTGCGTATTTGATGACATCACAGTGTTCTTCATGAGTTAAGGTCGCGGATTCTCCGGTTGTACCGCAGATAATAATTGCGTCTGTGTGATTTTCAATTTGAAATTCCAAAATTCTGCCTAATTCATCATAGTTAACAGAACCGTCTTCAAACATTGGTGTTACAATTGCAACACCAGATCCAGTAAAAATAGTTTTTTTCATAAGTGCATTCTCCTTTTTCACCGCTTATGGATTAATCTAAATAGCCTTCCGCGCATAAAAGTTCTGCCATTAACACAGCGCCGCCCGCTGCGCCTCGGAGCGTGTTGTGGGACATAGAAACAAATTTAACATCATATTGAGTATCCGGACGGAGTCTGCCCACAGAAACTGCCATACCGCCTTCCAAATTTCTCTCGCTCTTGATTTGGGGACGGTCATTTTCACGGAAATAATGGATGAATTGTTTAGGCGCGCTGGGCAGATTTAATTCCTGAGGTCTGCCGCGATAGTTTTCCCATTTTTCAATAATTTCTTCCATTTCAGCCTTTTTCTCAAAGGAAACGAAGACAGCCGCTGTGTGGCCGTCGGTAACAGGCACGCGGATACACTGTGCGGTAATTGAGGGGGAAGTGGCGTTAACAATTTTATCACCCTCCACATGTCCCCAAATTTTCATAGGCTCCTGCTCGGATTTTTCTTCTTCTCCGCCAATGTAGGGAATGACGTTATCCACCATTTCCGGCCAGGTTTGGAAAGTTTTGCCCGCTCCGGAGATCGCCTGATAGGTACAGGCCAATACCTTAGTTACCCCCAAATCCATCATGGCGTTGACTGCGGGGACATAGCTCTGAAGAGAACAATTGGATTTCACTGAAATAAAGCCCTTTTTCGTTCCAAGACGTTTTCTTTGAGCGGAAATAATCTCTGCGTGGTTAGCGTTAATTTCTGGAATGATCATGGGAACATCGGGAGTAGCGCGATGGGCGGAGTTATTGGACATTACGGGACACTCCGCTTTGGCGTACATTTCTTCCAACGCTCTGATTTCATCTTTTTTCATATCAACTGCGCAGAAAACAAAATCAACCAGAGCGGTGACTTTATCCACATCTTTTTGCGCATCAAGAATGATCATATCTTTCATGGAAGCTGGAATCGGTGTAGACATGGCCCAACGGCTACCTACCGCTTCCTGATATGTTTTTCCGGCGGAACGAGAACTGGCCGCTAATGCGGTTACCGTAAACCAGGGATGATTTTCAAGCAAAGAGGCGAATCTCTGCCCAACCATACCTGTGGCCCCAATAATTCCTACACGATATTGTTTCATAAGTGAAAGCCTCCTGAAAAATTTTATGAACCGAAACCTTAGAAAAACACTAAATAAAAAGAAAAACCGGTTGTAAACCGGTCATCAATCCAATATAATCAAAGAAGCCTCCCGCGCACTTAACATAGAAATATTCTTTTGCGGTAAATGCACAGATAGCTCTCCATCATAAATTCATGATGACAGTTGCACCGCTGTTCGCTAATGCACCCAGGAAAAGGGCTGCCAACTCTTTTCCTTCGGCGACCAAAGCCTTTTACTGGATGTCTGCGGTTTCGGCAACCTCGAACCAGCTAATCATCTAAAGACGCACCTCTATCTTAGGTTTCGTGTTTTTCTTTGGTATTAATCATACCATTGTTCCGATATGTTGTCAATTTTTTTAAAAGAGATTATACTAAAAGTACCATAACCTTGGATGAATTTAGAGAAAAACCTTGGAGGCAGTTATGAAAACTAGTGATTTTTATTATGATTTACCACAAGAACTAATCGCTCAGACGCCGATTGAGCCAAGAGACCATTCCAGATTGATGGTTTTGAATAAAAAAACAGGAGAGATAGAGCACCGGCATTTTTATGATATTGTTGATTTTTTGAATCCTGGAGACTGTCTGATTTTGAATGATTCCAGAGTTCTTCCAGCCCGCATTTATGGAATCAAAGAGGGGACAGGTTCTCAGGTTGAGTTCTTGCTTCTGACTCACAAAGAAGGGAATGTCTGGGAGGTTCTGGCGGGACCAGGGAAAAAGGCGAAACCAGGCGCTAGATTTACTTTTGGCAATGGGCTGCTAAAAGCAGAAGTTTTGGAAATTATCGAAGGGGGAAACCGAATCGTTCGCTTTGAGTTTGACCCTAAAGAAGGAAATTTTTATAACATTTTAGATCAAATTGGGCAAATGCCTCTTCCTCCGTATATTACAAAGCGTTTGGAGAATAAAGAGCGTTATCAAACCGTTTATTCCAAGGAGCTGGGAAGCGCCGCCGCACCTACGGCCGGACTTCATTTTACGCCGGAACTGCTGAAAAAGCTGCAAGACAAAGGGGTTCGCTTAGGGTTTGTAACACTGCATGTGGGCCTCGGGACCTTTCGTCCTGTGAAAGTAGATGATGTTGCGGAACATAAGATGCATTCGGAGCACTATGAAATCACCCAAGATGTCGCGGATTTAATTTTGGACGCTAAAAAAAACGGCGGCAGGGTGATCGGTGTTGGGACCACGAGCTGTCGAACTGTGGAATCCGTGGCTACTTTTGAAGGGCAAATCAAAGCGAGTGAGGGCTGGACCAATATTTTTATTTATCCCGGTTATCAATTTAAAGTTTTAGACGGCCTGATCACCAATTTTCATCTGCCCGAAAGCACTCTGATTATGCTGGTTTCCGCGTTTGCTGGTTATGACCATACTATGCGGGCTTACAAAACCGCGGTACAGGAAAAGTACAGATTTTTCTCGTTCGGAGATGCGATGCTCCTGGTGTAAATAGATGTTCAGCATGGGAACCGTAAAGGCGTAGAGTCGCTAATTTTTAGACCGAATCAATTTAGTACAATCGATTGTGCTAAATCGATTGTGCTAATCCGGATAGGCCCAAAATGTCTATTTCGATACTTTTACTCGATCATCCGATGGCCTATGGATTTCAGCATTCATCAGCATTCAATTGATGTTGTTTTCTCAAATTGAAGTTAGAAATAACAGTTTTTAATTTTTTAGTTGACGGCATTTCTGTGGCTATCTCTTAAATAAAAACGAGCTGTAAATTTATAATTACCAATTCGTCATTTTCCTTGACACTAATATGGAATCAAAGTAAAATGTTAGTAAAAGTGTAGAAAAATAGTTACAAGGAGGCCGCTATGTCTGGTCGTTGGGACTGGGACGTGAAATCGTCTTATACTTATCACGTATTAAAAAAAGCAAAAGAAGTGGTGGAACAAAGCTTGGATCAGGCGGCGGAAGAAATTCAGGATAGCCAACGCCAGAAGAGTAAAAATTCTCCCGGACCCGGCGCACCATATCAGCAGCCGCCCTATCAAACGGAAGGATACTACCCTGGGCAGGAGTCTTCAGGAAATTCTTCGGAGGAATACCCGCCTCCATCGGGGAAAGTTTACACCACCCCACCGCCGAAGAATCATCAAACCGAAGGGAAAAAGCAGAGTTCTTCCTATCATGTTTACGAGCCGATTAAGACTAAGCGTCAGAAGAAAAAGGAAGCTGCAAAACAGCCTGTGCCTCCTGGAATGATGGAAGTACGGCAAAAATCAGTTGTTGGATATTATGGAGTAGGTCTATTTGTGCTTTTATGGGGACTGTTTGCTCCGACTTATCGGATAAGTGATTTTGTTATTTTGCTTTTTCTTTGTGTCGGTGTGTTTTTCCTTTGTAAAGTAATTTTTAAAGGGAAAAGAACCTTTGTACCGATCTCTGAAAAGAAGATAGAAACGGGGAATCGGGAAATCGATCAGTTGATTATAGATGGACAAAACTATTTAAAGAAAATGCAGGAAGCGGATATTGCCATAGAAGATGAAAACGTTTCTCAGCAGATTCGCAGGCTGGAGGAAATCTCTAAAAAGATTTTTGAATTCGTGGCTGAAAACCCGAAAAAAGCGCCTCAGATTCGAAAGTTTATGAATTATTATTTGCCAACCACTTTAAAACTTTTATCATCTTATGACAAGCTGGAAGATACCGGGATCACCGGAGCTAATATTACAGAGACCATGCTGAGCATTGAGCGAATGATGAACACCATCGTGATGGCTTTTGAAAAGCAGTTGGATTCTTTGTTCGCCGACGAGGCTATGGATATTTCTACGGATATTACGGTCTTAGAGGGGATGTTAGCCCAAGAGGGCTTAACTGGCAGCGATTTTAAAGAAACTAATGATTAAGCGGAATCAATACAATAAGGAGGATCACAACATGGACCAAGAAAAGATTGAGCTTACTTTTGATATGCCTGAAGCATCTGCGGTGACTTTAGAGACAACGCCTTCCCAGCAGGCGGCGGATCAGGCTCTAGCGGCCGCCGAACAGATGGCCCAAAAGCTCTCTCCGGAAGAGCAAAAAATGGTCGATGATTTTTCTGATAAGATTGATTTGACCAATTCATCTATGGTGATGCAGTATGGCGCTGCGTCCCAAAAGAAAATCGCTGATTTTTCCGAATCCGCTCTGGAAAATGTTCGCACGAAGGACATGGGTGAAGTAGGCGATATGATCACCAGCCTGGTGACAGAGCTTAAGGGTTTTTCCATTGACGAAGAGGAAAAAGGCGGCTTTTTCGGATTGTTTAAGAAAACCGGAAATAAAATCGCCGCAATGAAAGCTAAATACGATAAAGTGGAAGTTAATGTAGATAAAATTTCCGAAACTCTGGAAGGCCATCAAATTCAACTGATGAAGGATGTGGCCCTTCTGGATAAAATGTACGACCTGAATCTGATGTACTTTAAAGAGCTAACCATGTATATTTTAGCCGGTAAGAAAAAACTGCAGCAAGTCCGGGAAAATGATCTTCCTATCTTGCTGGATAAGGCGAAAATGTCCGGATTGCCGGAAGACGCTCAAGCGGCGAATGACCTTTCTGCCCAGTGTAACAGCTTCGAAAAAAAGCTTCACGACTTGGAATTGACCAGGATGATTTCCATTCAAATGGCGCCTCAGATCCGCTTGGTACAAAATAATGATAAAATGATGACGGAAAAGATCCAGTCAACCTTGGTCAATACGATTCCTCTTTGGAAAAGTCAAATGGTTATTGCCCTAGGCCTAGCCCATTCTCAGCAAGCCATGGAGGCCCAGCGGGAAGTTACCAATATGACCAATGAGCTTTTGAAGAAAAACGCTGATGCCCTTAAAACGGGAACTGTTGAGACCGCGAAGGAATCAGAGCGGGGAATTGTGGATATCGAAACTCTCAAGTATACCAATGAGTCTCTGATCTCCACCTTGGATGAAGTGGTGAAGATTCAGACCGAGGGCCGTCAAAAGCGTGTCGCGGCTGAAGCGGAATTGGGCAGGATTGAGAATGAGCTGAAACAAAAGCTGTTAAACATTAACCGCTGACATTTTTATTAAACGGAGAGAACCATGAAATTGTTACGCAAGAAATCTTTTGCCATTTTCGCTATGGTAATTATGATTTTAGCTGGTATTATGTATGGAAGCTATTTATCCATTTCCAGAGCGCACAATGAGGCTGAACAGGCTTTTTATCAGGGCGAATATTATTCCATACAGTCCGACCTAAATCGGCGTATAGAATATGCTCAGGATATGGTTTATATCGCGAAGCAATACAATAAACAGCAGGAAACCTCTCAACAGCAGGTAGATGTGGAGACTACTTTGACGGCGATTGACCGTCTTCGCCAGGCGGAAACTTTGTCGGAAAAGTACGATGCGGATCTTGAGCTAGAGGAGGCAATAACGGATTTATATATCTCGTTACAGGGAACATCACTAAAAGATTCCAATGATCGCGACGCAAAGAGCTTGTATGAATCTTTTCAATTTTACAAAGACAGTTATCTAATAGAGGAATATAATAACCGAGCGATCGCTTTCAATTATCAGTTAGAGGAATTTCCCACCAATCTGTTCAACGCTATTTACCATTTCGACAAAGTAGAACTTTATCAGTGATAAAAAATCCCTTCTTTTCTGTAAATAGAAGGGATTTTCTTTCCTCTATCGCACATACTAAAGGTAAAATTCTATTTTAGGAGTGCGTAGGTTATGAATTACAGTCAGTCCCAAATCAAACATTATATGGATGATCAAATCCATCAGATGGAGGAAGGTTTGGACAATTTACGGGAGCGGGATTTTCAGCCTGATGGTATGGTGGATCTCTATAATGGCATGCTGAAGCATACCGTATCTTTTGAAATCCAGCACATGAGAAAACTAAGAGATGAATTAATTCAAGCGCTGGAAGATTGAGCCGGCGGATACCGCTGGCTTTACATATTTGGCCTTCTGTTCTTTTTCAGAGTGTTGATTTCATTGATGTGCAGGTCGTTTTTAATCATCTGGGTCGGAGAGTGGTATTATGAAGTTATCCATGATACAAAATTTAGCGGTTTGGGGAGATTCTCTGTTAAAAGGGATTGTTTTAGACGAGAAAACCAGTAGATATAAGCCGCTGAAAACCAGTTCAGTGAATTTGTTCAGTAAAGCGTTCCCTTTTACAGTAAAAAATAATTCTCGTTTTGGCTGCACCGCTCCGAAAGCCTTAAATAATTTAGAGGAGTCTTTAAACAATGGCCTGAAAGCAGAGGTCGCGCTTTTAGAGTTTGGCGGAAATGACTGTGATTATAACTGGGCTGAAATCAGCCGGAATCCGGAAGGACAGCATGAGCCTCATACGCCGTTTCAGGTCTTCTGCTCCACTATGGAGAAAATGGCGGATTTACTGCTGTCCCATTCCGTAAAGCCGGTGTTTATGAATCTTCCTCCTGTGGATGGGGAATGGTATTATCGTTGGATCAGCGGCCTGAAAAATACGGATCCCAAGGCTATCCTGAAATGGCTGGGAGGACAAATGGATACCATTTATCGTCAGCAGGAGCGGTATTCCAGGGCGATGGAACGGGTAGCATATCAAAAAAATCTACCGCTGATTGACGTGCGGGATGCGTTTTTAGCGATTCATAATTACCGGGATTATCTCTGTTTAGATGGGATTCACTTAAATGAGCAGGGACAAAAAGTTATGGCGGATATTTTTCAATCTTACGCTATGAATTATGCATAAAAATACAAACCTTATTACCGGAAGAAATTAGGTAATAAGGTTTTTTCTGTTTCTTGTCTAGAAAGTCGAAACGTGATATAATAATACTCAATGTCAGTTTAATGAGGTGAGCGAGTGTTTCAATTTGGTCAGTTTATCATTGTTTGCGGTCATTATGGCTGCGGAAAAACCAATCTCTCTTTAAATTTGGCAGTAAACCTGCAAAAAGCGGGAAGAAAGGTTACCCTGGTAGATCTAGACTTAGTCAATCCCTATTTTCGGTCCTCCGATTTCCAGGAGATTATTCATTCCAATCAGGTTGAGTTAATCGCCCCGGTTTTCGCTCATTCTAATTTGGACTTGCCCGCCTTGCCGCTGGACCTGCACCGTATTTTTAATATGGCGGATCGAACGGTGATTATCGACGTAGGCGGGGATGACGCCGGCGCTACAGCGTTAGGCAGCATTTCTCGAAACATATGCCAGATAGACTATCAGATGCTGTATGTGGTAAACCGTTACCGCGCCTTGACGCAGACCCCGGAAGAAGCCTGCGTCCTACTGAAAGAAATCGAGTCGGCCTGCCGGCTGACGGCTACAGGCGTGGTGAACAATTCCCATATGCAGGGTGAAACCACAGTGGAGGATATTTTGCAGGGAATTCCTTTCGCCCAAAAAACGGCGGAGATTCTGAAACTTCCCTTGGCGTTTACCACGGTTCCTGCCGTTTTGGCGGGAAAGATTTCGGGAGCCGGAGAAGATATTTATCCAGTAGAAATTTATGTAAAACCACCTTGGGAACAGTAACCCCAAAGGATCCAAATAAAGGAGGGTCGTAGATGGCAAGAATCATTGTGAGAGAAGAAGTATGCAAGGGTTGTGAAATGTGCGTCAATGCCTGTCCCAAAAAAATCATTCGTCTGTCGAAAGACCGGATTAACGCGAAGGGTTATCATCCGGCTGAATTGATTGATGAAGAAAAATGCATTGGCTGCGCCTCTTGCGCGACGATGTGTCCCGACGTAGCGATTACAGTGGAAAGGTAGTGACGAAGTTGTCCGAAAGAGTATTGATGAAGGGAAACGAAGCGCTGGCGGAAGCTGCGATCCGCGCGGGCTGCCGGCATTTCTTTGGTTATCCCATAACCCCTCAGACTGAACTTGCGGCTTATATGTCCAAGAAGATGCCCAAAATCGGCGGTACATACCTCCAGGCAGAGTCTGAAATTGCCGCGATTAACATGGTGCTGGGAGCCTCATCCGCTGGTATGCGGGCTATGACCTCCTCGTCTTCTCCTGGTATCAGTCTGAAAACAGAAGGAATCTCCTATATCGCCGGTTCCGACGTACCGGCACTGATCATCAACGTACAGCGCGGTGGCCCTGGTTTAGGCGGAATTCAGCCTTCTCAGGCTGATTATTGGCAGGCGACAAAGGCTACCGGTCACGGTGATTTTCAGATTTTGGTGTTTGCTCCTTCTACCGTGCAGGAAATGGTGGATTTTGTTTCTTTGGCTTTTGATCTGGGAGATAAGTATCGGATGCCTGCTATGATTTTGGCAGACGGTATGCTGGGACAGATGATGGAGCCGGTAGAGTTTAAGGATCAAGGGGAGAGCGCTAAGATTGATAAGCCCTGGGCGCTGACTGGGCATCAGTTCAAACGTCCGCATAATGTGGTAAATTCCCTTTATCTAAAGCCCGCTGATCTGGAGCGTCTGGTGAAAGAGCGGTTTAAACGTTATGAAATCATCAAGCAAACAGAGCAGAGAGCGGAAGAATATTTAGTAGACGACGCCGACGTAGTGGTAGTGGCTTACGGCGCTTCCTCCCGTGTGGCTCGAAGCGCGGTCAACGCCGCGAGTGCGGAAGGCATAAAGGCTGGCCTCATCCGTCCGATTACGCTTTGGCCGTTCCCGACAGACGCTTTGCAAAAGGCTGCCCAGCATGTGAAGAAATTCCTTGCTGTGGAGATGAGCATGGGCCAGATGGTAGACGACGTGCGTTTAGCGATCCATGATCAGAAACCGGTAGAGTTTTACGGCCGTACCGGCGGTATGATTCCCACTCCTGCTGAGGTGCTGGGCGCGATCAAGAAAGCGGGAGGTGTTCTGTAATGGCGGTTGTATTTAAAAGACCGGAATCATTGTTAGATGTACCGTTCCATTATTGCCCCGGATGCACCCACGGTATTATTCACCGTTTGGTTGCCGAGGTGATGGACGAATTGGAAATTCAGGGAAAAGCCATCGGCGTTGCTCCTGTGGGTTGCGCTGTTATGAATTATGATTATTTTGCCTGTGATATGGTAGAGGCTCCTCACGGAAGAGCGCCGGCGGTTGCTACCGGCCTTAAGCGTGCGAGACCCGAAAACGTGGTTTTTACCTATCAGGGTGACGGCGATCTGGCGGCAATCGGTACCGCGGAAACTGTCCATGCCGCTACCCGCGGCGAAAATATTACAGTGATTTTCGTCAATAACGCTATTTACGGCATGACCGGCGGCCAGATGGCGCCGACTTCTCTGCCGAATCAGGTGACTCAGACCACTCCTTATGGCAGAGACGTAAATGTTGCCGGATATCCTGTTCGGGTTTGTGAAATGCTCTCTACTTTAGACGGTGTGGCCTTGGCCCAGCGTGTTACCGTAGACTGCGTGAAAAATGTTAATATCGCTAAAAAAGCGATTAAAAAGGCGTTTCAGAATCAGATCGAGGGAAAAGGTTTTTCCATTGTCGAGGTGGTTTCTACCTGCCCAACCAACTGGGGGTTGTCGCCTATCGAGGCGCTCCAGTGGCTGCGTGACAATATGCTGCCTTATTATCCCCTGGGTGTTTACAAGGACAGCGTGAAAGGAGCGAGACTGCATGAGCACGAATAAGAATTTCAACATGCTTCTGGCTGGCTTCGGCGGTCAGGGAATCCTTTTCGCTGGAAAGGTTATTGCTTACGGCGGTTTGATGGATGAGAAAGAAATCTCCTGGTTGCCTTCTTACGGCCCGGAAATGCGCGGCGGTACCGCCAACTGCAGCGTATGTATTTCTGACGAGTCTATCGGTTCTCCTTTGGTGGTAAATCCTAATGTGTTCATCGCCATGAATTTACCGTCTTTTGACCGGTTTATCAATGATGTGGAACCAGGCGGTATTGTTCTGATTGACAGCTTCTTGATTAACAAGAAGGTGGAACGGGATGACGTGACAGCGTTTTATGTGCCCGCTACCAAAATCGCAGAGGATAATGGTCTAAAAGGACTTGCCAATATTATTTTGGTGGGTAAGCTTTTCCATGAGACCAATTTCTGTACAGAAGAAGCCCTCTATAAAGCGGTAGAAAAATGCGTACCTCCCAGAAAAGCTCATTTGATTGATGCCAATAAGAAAGCTCTGCAACTGGGCATGGAGGCCTAATTTAAGAATCAAAAAAGCCAGGAGAGAGTTCTTTTCTTCTGGCTTTTCTGCACTTCAAGGAGAGAAAACATGAAATCATTTGTTACAGCTTTGATTGTAGCGGCCGGGAGTTCTAGCCGAATGAAAAGCTCTAAAAACAAATTGCTGCTGGATTTAAAAGGAATGCCTGTGATCGCAAGGACACTACTGGCTTTTGAGAAGACAGCTTGTATTCATGAGATTGTTCTGGTATGCCGTGAGGAAGAGCAAGAAGAAATGACGGAAATCGCCCGGACTTTTGGTATTCGTAAACTGGCGGCCGCGGTACCAGGGGGAAGTACTCGCCAGCAGTCGGTGTTTCAAGGAATACGGGCCGCTGATGAAAGGACAACCCATTTCGCCATTCACGACGGTGCCCGGGCGCTGATTACCTCGGATGATATTCAAAGATCCGTGACAGATGGTATTCGCTTTGGCGCTTCTTCCCTTGGGGTCCCGGTTAAGGATACCATTAAAGTGGTGGATGCGGAAGGTTATGTGAAGGATACTCCCAGCAGGACCTTTATGTGGAATGTGCAAACGCCGCAGGTGTTTGAGAAAACTGTTTATCAGAGAGCCATGGAAAAGGCGGAACAGGATCAATCTGATTACACGGATGATTGCCAGCTGATTGAGCAGTTGGGAGTAAAGGTCCATCTCTGTATGGGATCTTATGAAAATATAAAAATTACCACCAGGGATGACCTGGCGCTTGGAGAGTATATTTTACGCTTGAGGGAGGAAGACGCGTGAGAATCGGCCACGGATATGACGTTCACCGTTTAACGGAAGATAGAAAATTGATTTTAGGAGGCGTGGAAATTCCTTATGAAAAGGGATTACTGGGCCATTCAGATGCGGATGTCCTGACCCACGCGGTTATGGATTCCTTACTGGGAGCGGCCGCTCTGGGAGATATCGGCCAGCATTTTCCAGATTCCGATCCTCGATATTTGGGAGCCAATAGTCTTGAACTTTTAAAACAGGTATGCCGTCTACTGAAAGAGAAAAATTACCATATCGAGAATATTGACGCCACCATATTAGCTCAAAAGCCCAAGCTGATGCACTATCTCGCGAAAATGCGGGAAAATTTAGCAAGAGTGTGTGAAATCCCTGTGGATTGCGTAAATATAAAAGCGACCACAGAAGAAGGATTGGGGTTTACCGGCGCATTAGAAGGAATTGCCGCCCATGCGGTCTGCTTAATCGCCTGATTGGATAAGCAGAATCTATTTCACTGCATATACTGTTTTATAACCTAAAACAGTGAGGTGATATTTATGGGCAAGCCATTGATCATGGTCAGCTCCATCACTTATGCGATGAAGGCCAGAGAGCTGTTGATCAGCAATGGAATTGCGGCATATATAGAAAGGACGCCTAAAATAGAAAGAAATGGCGGCTGCGGCTACAGTTTATACGTTCCCAAACGGATCAATGAGGCAGAAAATCTTCTTCACACCCACGGGATAAAAATAGTGGGCAGAACCGATTGGGAGGAGTCCCAATGATCTACTTTGATAACGCTGCCACCACGTATCCGAAACCTCTATCGGTGACCAATGCTGTAAGGACCGCTATGCAAAAATACGGGGCTAATCCAGGAAGGAGCGGCCATAAAATGTCCATGGCCGCAGCGGAAGAGGAATACCGCTGTCGGGTTGCCGCAGCTAATCTTTTCCATGCGGAGGGCCCTGAAAATGTGGCGTTTACTTTAAACTGTACCCACGCTATCAATTTAGTGCTAAAGGGGCTTTTAAAACCAGGCGACCATGTGGTGGTCTCCTGCTTAGAGCACAATGCCGTCATGAGGCCCTTGGAGGCTTTGCGTCAGCAAGGGGTCAGCTATACTCAGGCACAGGTGGTTCCCGGAGACAGCGATGCGACTCTCGATGGCTTCCGAAAAGCCCTGAACGCAAAGACAAAATTAATCGTTTGTATGCACGCTTCTAATGTGTGGGGAATTCGGCTTCCTATTGAAAGAATTTCAGCTATGGGTAAGGAATATGGTATTCCGATTTTAGTTGACGCGGCTCAAACAGCAGGAATTTTGCCCATCGATGTTCAGGATAGCCGGATTGATTATTTATGTGTTGCCGGCCATAAAGGTTTGTACGGCCCTATGGGTACCGGTCTTCTTATTACGTCCAATGGGGATAAGCTTTCTACTATCATCGAAGGTGGTACTGGAACAAACTCCATTTCCTTGATCCAGCCGGAAACTATGCCAGACCGAATGGAAAGTGGGACTCCTAACATGCCAGGAATTGCCGGATTACGAGCCGGTATCGAATATGTTACCAAGAAAAAAGCCGAGACAATCGCGAGATATGAGCAAAGATTGATGCTCCGCTTGTATGATAAATTATCATCGATAAAAAATGTAAAGTTATTTATGCCAAGACCAGAATTTCCGGATTTTGTGCCTTTGCTTTCCTTTAATGTTGCGGAAATGCCCAGCGAAGAGGTTTCGATGCAGTTGAATCAACATCAAATTTTTGTTCGGGCTGGAATCCACTGCGCTCCAGAAGCCCATAAATTTGCCGGTACTTTGGAAACCGGTGCGGTGAGAGTGTGTCCTTCCCTGTTCAGCAAAGAGCAGGAAATCGACTTCCTGGTGAATGTAGTGGCAAAAATCGCAAAAAAATAGTATAGAAAAGGTTGCATAACGTATTAGATATGTTAAAATAAAATGGGAAATAAAAACATTCAGCTTGTTTAGGCGAAGGAAAGAAGGCAAGTATGGGGGAGTTCATTACTAACATTTTTAATGCCTTTTTAGAACTTATGCGACAATTCCGCGCGGTTGATGTGCTGGATATTGTCGTTGTGGCTTTTTTAATATATAGCTTAATTAAGTTAGTCCGTGAAACCCGCGCCGAGCAATTAGTAAAAGGTCTTTTGATCATGATGATCGCATGGGCTCTCAGTTCTCAGCTAAATTTAAAAATGATCAGCACTCTGTTGGATAACTTTTTTCAATTTGGTATCATCGCGTTGCTTGTGGTTTTCCAGCCTGAGCTTCGTCGCGCGTTGGAGCATATTGGTCGTACTAAAATCGGCGCTCGAACCTTCAGCGTTGTCAAAGAGGGAGAGTCTCTTTTACAGCAAGAGAAAAGGTGTATCAATGCGGTCGTGGAGGCTGCGGCTTCTTTCCAAAAATCCAAAACAGGTGCTTTAATCGTTTTTGAACGGCAGACCAAACTTGGAGAAATTGTGGACACTGGCACAGTTGTTAATGCTACCCCTTCAGCGCAGATCATAGGAAATATCTTTTTTAATAAGGCTCCTTTGCACGATGGCGCTATGATTATCCGCAATGGAATGATCTACGCGGCGGGGTGTATTTTACCTTTGACAAAAAATGACTCCCTGAGTGTGGATTTGGGAACACGCCATAGAGCGGCAGTAGGAATGAGCGAAAATTCCGATGCTGTCATTTTGGTGGTTTCAGAGGAAACCGGAACGATTTCTTTGGCGATTAACGGAGTGATTACCCGCAATTATACAAGAGAAACGCTGAAGGGTGCGTTGGAAAACGAAATCCTTCCCGATGTGGCGGAGGACGGCGACCGCAGGCCGATTTTCTCTTCCTTCAGGAGGGTGAAAAAAGATGAAAAAGAATAAATTTAACATTGGACGTCTGTTTTATAACGATAAATTTGTCATGATTTTCTCCGTAATGGTTTCTATTATTTTATGGTTTACGGTTTCAGCGACCAATACCAGTACGGAAAGTCACAAGGTCATCAGCGATATCCCTGTAACTATTGAGTTATCTCAAAACGCCAAAGATAACGATCTGATGGTTTTTAATGATAATCAGACCGCCAGCGTTTCTGTCTCCGGTTCTAGTTTTATTGTCAGTCAGGTCCAAAAGGAAAACATTTTGGTTACCGCTCTCCAGGCCGGAACCATCGACAGAGCGGGCACCTATACTTTGGTGCTCTCCGCAAAACAGCAGGGGACACTGAGCGGATATGAAATCTCTCAGACCTCTTTGGTGCCCCAGACCATTCAGGTATTAGTGGATCGGCTTAAGGAGCAATCCTTTGAAATTATAGACAATATTCAATATAAGACTGATCCGTCGTATTTTGCCGGAACCACTAAGTTTACTCCTGAAAAGATCACGATCTCAGGGCCGGAAAGCATTGTAAATAAAATCGATAAGGTGCAGGCTGATTATACGATTAACGAGACCTTAACTTCCTCTCAATCTATAACGGTTCCGATCGTTTTATATGATGCGGAAGGAAATCAATTGAGTACAGATGACTATAACCAGCTGACCATCAGCAACACAGAGGTTCAGGCTGATATTGTTGTTCTAAAACGTGCTACGGTTCCAGTAAAGGCAGTTTTCCAAAATATGCCGTCTGGCTTCAGTTCTTCCAATGTGACGGTTTCTCCGTCTACTTTGGAGATCGCCGGTCCAGAGGATACTATGGCGGAACTCAAATCGATTGAGCTTTCCCCGATTGATTTTGCGGGAATCGATCCAGACCACAATGAATTTGAATTAAAGGTAGAGTTGCCGATTGGATGCAGAAATTTGAGTAACACCAGCACGGTAACGGTGAACGTCGATTTGTCGGGTTTTACCGAAAAGACATTTTCTGTTTCCAAGGATCAGTTCAGCTGTATCAATGTTCCAGATGGGAAAAATCCGACAGTGCTTTCCGATAAAGTAGATGTTGTGGTCGTAGGACCGGAAGATCAGATCGACTCTCTAACTGCGGATAAAATTACTGGCACGGTAGATTTTGAAAACCGCGATACTGGACACAAGGAAATGGAAGTCACCTTTTCGATAAACGGTGCCTCAGGCTGCTGGGCGTACGGTCAGTATACGGTAAGTGTGGATGTCGCGGATACCTCAGGTTGATTCCAATCTTTTAAAAGCTCTCCGGAAATATCCGGGGGGCTTTTTCTTTGGCTTGAATAACAGTGGGGAAAATGGTAAAATATTTATTTATAGGGTAGGTGTAGATTGCAGTATGAAACAATGGGTGACAGCGCCGCTGGATAAAGAAATGGCGAAAACAATTTCGCAAGCATATGGGCTATCCCAGTTTTTATCAATGATGCTGGTGATACGCGGCTTTCACAGCAAAGAACAAATTGAGAGCTTTTTAAATACACCGGAGGTCTGCTTTGATCCCTTTTTACTCAATGACATGGATTTGGCTGTAAAAAGGATTCATCAGGCGCTGGACCAATTTGAAAAAATTTGCATCTACGGTGATTATGACGCAGACGGCGTAACCTCAACCAGTCTACTATACTCCTATTTAGAATCTTTAGGGGCAGATGTAATGTATTATATCCCGGAACGTGAATCCGAGGGATATGGTATGAATATGGACGCCGTGCGAAAATTGTCAGAACTGGGAGTGCGTCTGATTATCACAGTGGACAATGGAATTGCCGCTGTCCAGGAAGTGGAATACGCCAATTCCTTACATATAAATACGGTAATTACCGATCATCACCAGCAACAGGGAGATATCTTGCCTCCTGCGGCAGCAGTGGTCGATCCTCATCGGCTGGACTGTGATTGCCCTTTTAAAAATATGGCGGGTGTGGGGGTCACTTTTCAGCTGATTTCTGCTCTGGAAGGAAAAGATGGCGATTTTGGCACTCTTTTGGAAAATTACTCAGATTTAGTGGCTATTGGGACCATCGGGGATATCGTTCCCCTGGAAAAGGATAATAGAATACTAGTAAAGCACGGTCTTGAACAGCTTTCCCGGACGGATCGACCGGGGATTCAAGCACTGATCGCGGAGTCTGGTTTAGAAGGCAAGAAATTGACTTCTACTTCCGTGGCCTTTTCGCTGGTGCCCAGGATCAATGCGGCGGGCAGATTAGGTTCTTCGCGGCAAGCGGTAAAACTTCTCCTTTCCGAGTATCCAGAGGAAGCGGAGAACCTAGCAAAAGAAATCGGTGAGCAGAATCAACGGCGCCAGAAGATCGAAGGGGAGATTGCTCTCCAGATCGAAGAATACTTACAAACGCATCCTGCGCGCAGGTTTGATCGGGTTTTGGTAGTGGATGGTGATAATTGGCATGGGGGCGTAATCGGAATTGTCGCCTCTCGAATTGTGGAAAAATACGGAAAACCCTGTATTATCATTTCTCGAGAAGGCGATCTTTCCAGAGGCTCTGGCCGCAGTGTAGAAGGTTTCTCCCTTTCAGACGCCGTTTATGCTTGCAGAAACCATCTAGTCCGTTTCGGCGGTCATCCAATGGCAGCGGGTATTACGATAAAGACGGAAAAAATTGATGATTTTCGTTTAGCGATCAATGCTTATGCTGGGCAGCGGCATCCTCAGATGCCTTGCTTGAAGCTGCTTTTGGATTGTAAACTTCGGCCTCAGGTCTTATCACTGGATATTACAGAGGAACTATCCTTATTAGAGCCCTTTGGCACCGGGAATCCCCCTCCGCTGTTCGGTTTGTATTCCATGACATTGACAGGAATTACCCCATGCGGCAACCGAAAGCATCTGAGATTGACCTTTCAGCGGGAACAGGTCAAAATTACCGCTATGCGTTTTTCCGTAACGCCGGAGGAATTTCCTTACCAGATCGGAGATGTCTTAGATTTAGCGGTGACGTTGGAACGGAATGAATATCGAGGAGAGGCATCGCTGTCTGTCCATATTCGAGATTTGAAGCTGCACGGGGTGGATGAAACCGCTCTTCTTCAGGAACAAGCTTTTTATGAAAGCGCTAGAAGAGGAGAAATTCTTTCTCCTGAGGAAACTGAAAAACTGTTGCCGACTCGGGAACAGTTTGCGATTGTTTACCGGTATTTGCGGGAACAAAGAGGGTGGAGTCACGGACTGGATGTTTTATATTTCCGGTTAGCCGGGAAGATCCCTTTCAGTACGTTGTGTTTAATTTTAGACGTCATGGCTGAGTTAAATCTAGTTACGCTACATATCGAAGGATCACTTTATCAGGTCTCTTTAAAGGAAGTTACCCAAAAAGTGAATCTGGATGATTCTATCTTATTGCAGGAGCTAAGAACTCACAAAGAAAAAGGAGGTGTGCGGAATGCCTGAAGGTCATCGTTTGGATAAAAAGGTCGATCACTCTTATGAAGAGTTAAAATCGCTTTTATTGGCCAGCGACCGTGATTTCGATATGGAAAAAATCGATAGAGCGTATCAGTTCGCCCTCAAATCCCATGGCGATCAGAAGCGCCGTTCCGGCGTGCCGTATATTCTGCATCCGATTTCTGTTGCTTATATTTTAGTCGAATTGGGTATGGATACCGAGTCTATTGTGGCTTCCCTGTTGCACGACGTGGTGGAGGATACACCTGTCGGTTTAGAGGAAATCAGAAAACTGTTCGGTACGGAAGTCGCCAATTTAACAGACGGCGTCACAAAGTTGGGACGGATTCCCTATTCCTCCCGTGAGGAGCAGCAGGCGGAAAACCTGAGGAAAATGCTTATCGCTATGGCGGATGATATTCGAGTAATTATTATCAAGCTGGCGGATCGGCTTCACAATATGCGCACAATTGAATTTATGCCGGATCAAAAACGCCGGGATAAAGCCCTAGAAACAATGGAAGTTTACGCTCCTATTGCTCATCGGTTGGGTATCCGGGCGCTTAAGGAGGAAATGGAGGATATTTCTCTTCGTTATTTAGATCCGATCGGGTATCACGAAATCGAAAGCGCCTTGGCCATGAAATCAGGTGAACGGGAAGAATTTATCAATAAGATCAAAAAACAGATTTATGAACGTGTCAGCAGTGTGATTCCCAATGTGCATCTTGAGGGCCGCGTAAAGAGCATTAATGGCATTTACCGCAAGGTGTTTGTCCAAGGAAAGTCTATGGAGGAGATTTACGATATTTACGCCGTGCGGGTGATTGTAGACTCTTTAAATGACTGCTACAATGTTTTGGGAATGATTCACGATATGTATCGTCCGATTCCCAACCGTTTTAAGGATTATATTTCCACGCCCAAGCCGAACCTTTATCAGTCCCTGCATACGACCGTGTTGGGAAAAGAGGGAGTCCCCTTTGAAGTTCAGATTCGTACCTGGGAGATGCACCATACCGCGGAGTATGGTATCGCCGCTCACTGGAAATATAAGCTGGGCCTTACCAAAAGCGACTCCTTCGAGCAAAGGCTTATGTGGGTCCGTCAAATGCTAGAAAACCAGCAGGATACGGTGGATTCCACTGAACTTGTGCGGACCATTAAGACAGATCTGGCGCCGGAGGAAGTTTTTGTATTTACGCCGAAAGGGGACGTTATCAGCTTACCGATTGGATCAACGGTAATCGATTTTGCTTATGCGATTCACAGCGCTGTAGGCAATCGGATGATCGGCGCTAAGGTGGATGGCAGAATTGTCCCGATTGATTATAAGGTAAAAACAGGCGAGATTATCGATGTGCTTACCACTAAGGAGGAAAATCACGGTCCTAGCCGCGATTGGCTTAAAATCGTAAAAACCAGCGAGGCGAGGAACAAAATCCGCCAGTGGTTTAAAAAGGAAAAGC
>CAUFXR010000009.1 GCA_959596515.1 uncultured Oscillospiraceae bacterium | reverse complement strand
CAAATTTCTGAACTATTAGACTCATAAACGGCTATCCTCCAAAATTATAATTCAAAGTATGGACTCATACTAGAATATGCTAATCAATACAGATTCTCGCACCTTTCGGGTCGGTTTCTAAAATTTCCAGCCGCCACCCCCTGATTCCCATCTCTTCCATATGGGCCACCGCGTGCTCCCGAAAGACATTAACACCCTCATCATCCACAATCGAAATCATAGTAGGACCGGCACCGCTTAAATAGGTACCCAGGGAACCCAACTCATAGCTCATTCGGATTACGGTTTCAAAACCCGGAATAAATTTCATCCGATAGGGCTGATGCAGCTGATCCTGAACCGCCACTCTCAGATTTTCCAGGCTGCCGGAAAACAGAGCCGCAGTCATCAGAGCCGAACGGCTCAAATTGTACACCGCATCCCGGCGGGAATACTCCTCTGGCAGCGCGCCTCGGGCAACCTCGGTTTTCAATTCAAAAGGCGGTATCAGTGCCGCGAAATGGATTTTTGGGGAAACCGGAACGGAAATACTGTGAACACGGCCTCCCTCCATGGCGGAGGTTACCAACCCGCCTAAGAAAGCGGGGGCGATATTGTCCGGATGTCCTTCGATTTCACAGGCGAGATTGACCAGCTCCTGCATAGACAAGGGGCTGCCCAAAAAGCGGTTGGCGCCCAGCAGTCCCGCCACGATGCAGGCCGAACTGCTTCCCAAACCCCGCGCCATAGGGATATCGCTTAACTGCTCAATATGCAGGCCCGGAAGCCTTTTTGAGCACCTCTCATAAAGCTTTTTTGCTGACCAATAAATCAAGTTGCTCTCATCCGTCGGCACAGGAAGACCATCTCTGGAAATAATCTCTACCCCGTCGGCCTCTTCCATCCACACCTGGTTATACATGGTGAGAGCCAGGCCAAGACAGTCGAACCCGGAACCCAGATTTGCGCTGGTCGCTGGTACTTCAATACGTATCATGAATCGCTACCTGCCTCATTAAAGGTCACTGAGCCGGATCATTCCCAGCACCTCTACTCCCTGGTCTTTCATCGCCTCACAGCAGGCATTGATTTCTCTCACAGACTTTGGCTTCGTGACAAAAGCGAACTCGTTTTCCGGCGCATCAGAGCGCACCAAACGTCTGATCGTTCCAAAGGTCTTCTCCGCGATTTCCAGGCCCTTATGGTCATTTTCCGCCGTCGCCCGAATATATACGGAAATCACGCTGTCCTCATAGGGAGACACATAACCCTCCTGGCCGTCATCCCAGTAAAGATATTTTCTCGCTTTAAAATGCTTGACGCAGTCGATAATATCCGCCACTACGGCACTGGCGGTCGGCAGCTTGCCGGCGCCCTTTCCATAAAATACGACATCTCCCGTAGCGTCGCCTCGCACCAAAATGCCATTGAACACGTCATCTACACTGGACAACTGGCTTTCGTGGGAAATAAACATAGGCGCCACCACGATTTCCACCTTACCGTTATCCAGCTTTTTCACTTGGCCGATCAGCTTGATGACGCCGCCCCAAGCTGTCGCGTAAGCAACATCCTCCAAAGTGATCTTTGTGATGCCCTGGGTGTGCACCTGCTCTGGATACACATGCTTGCCGAACGCCAGGCTCGCCAGAATGCAGATCTTACGGCAGGCGTCCGCTCCCTCGATATCCGCGGCAGGATTTCTCTCCGCGTAGCCAAGCTTTTGGGCCAGCGCCAAAGCATCCTCAAACTTCATATTTTCCCGGATCATCTTGGTCAGGATAAAATTGGTGGTCCCGTTCAAGATACCGGCGATTTCAATGACATCGTTGGCGGCCAGACACTGACTGATAGGCCGGATAATCGGAATTCCGCCGCCTACGCTGGCCTCAAACAGGAAGTTTACGTTTTTCTCCTGGGCGATCTTCAAAAGCTCCGCACCCTTGGCGGCTACCAGCTCTTTATTAGAGGTCACCACGCTTTTCCCCGATTCCAACAGAGCCTTTACGTAATCATAGGCCGGGTGAAGGCCTCCCATAACCTCAGCTACAACCCGAATTTCCGGATCATTTAGAATCATCGAAAAATCCTTGATAAACTTGCCCTGAAATGGGCTGTCCGGGAAATCCCGGAGATCCAGGATATATTTAATATCAATTTCTTCTTTTGCCCGACTGGCGATACTGTCGTAGTGATCGGTTAACACCTGGGCCACACCGGAACCCACCACACCATATCCCATAATTGCTACTTTTACCATATTCTCACGCCTTTCAGCTTTACTGTTCGCCTGTGATATTTTCAATAGTTTGAACTCCGTCTACTTTTCTCAACGAGTCAAGCAGAAAATCCACCGGAATTTTTACCGTGTCTACTCTGGCGGAAATCGAAACCAGCGCCACACCCATCACCGGGATATTCTGATTGACCGTCAAAATATTGGCGCCTGCGTCATAAAAAGAAGAAATCAGCGCCATCAGTACGCCGGGGCGGTCCTCCAGTACCGCGTGAATCGTCACCAGATGGCTGGCGCCCTTGCTTTGATAGGGATAAACAGAATCCTTATACTTGTAATAAGCGCTTCGGGAGATTCCCGCCATCCTCGCCGCCTCGGAGGTATTGGCAGCCGCACCTGACACCAGATACTGCTTTGCTTCCACTACCCGCCGAAACACCTCCGGCAGAGCATCCGCCGATACCAACAATAATTTCGCCTGGTCCAAACCGTCCACCCCTCAGATACGATTGTGTTGTCACGAAATACAGTTTATCATCTTACGACAATGCTTTCAAACGGGGTTAGAAGCGAAATTTACGGTTTAAATGAGATTATCTCTTAAAATCTCTAAAATTCTCCTGATTGCTCCTGATTTCTCTTTATCATCATAACACAAAATCGCGAAAAAAGGAACCGCCATTTTCGGAAAACAATCATCGGCAAAGAAAAAGCGGGGAGAACAGCTTCTCCCCGCTGAAAATATACTATTGGCTCGAATCCATTGAGGACTCCTCTTCTGAGGAAGATGGTTCGCTGGATGTTCCCTCGGAGCTGGAAGGCTCTGAGGACGGTTCCGACGATGGCTCCTCGCTGGAAATAACTGGTTCCTCGGAAGATGACGGTTCCTTGCTGGAAGGAATCTCCGATGGAATCGAGGACGGAACAGACGAGCTTGGAATAGACGATATCTGACTGCTGTTCAGAGCCGAAGAGCTGGAGTTCGGATGAACGCCGTCGCAGACCGCCGGCAGATTGCTGATATCATAATAGCCTATACCGGTATCAGAACACTTATCGCCGGCGAGTTTTCCTGTCTGTTTGCAGTAGGCCCCCGGCACTACGTTGGGATCATCGATAAAGTCGTCGTTGGGATCCTTATCCGCCAAATAACGGGTCATGATTTCCCGCCAAACAGTTTTAGAATAATTGGTTTCATAGCCGATCGGCGCGGGAGTCTCATAACCGCACCACAGGCCGGCAACCGCATGGCGGGTGCCGCCGATAAACCAGTTGTACTCATTTTCATCAGTAGTACCGGTTTTACCATAGGTAAGCCAGCCGGACACTTTGGCCATACCGCCGGTACCCTCGGCGCCGGTAACTACATTTTGAAGCAGATGGCGCATAATTGTAGCGGTTGTGCTCTTAATCGCCTGTTCGCCCTGCTTGTTCCGGTTATCCAGCACCACGTTTCCATTATTATCCTCTACATAGTAATACATATAGGGCTCGTTATAAACGCCGCCGTTTCCAAAGATCTGGAATGCCGCCGTCATTTCCCTTACGGAAACGCCATGATAACCGGCGCCGGTCGCCATCGCGGAGTAAGTTAAATCCTCCGGTGACTTCAGAGACGTGATATGCAGGGTATTGGTAACAAAATCGAAGCTGTTTTCCAATCCCAAAAGATTGACAGTTTGGGCGGCGGCGGCGTTGGAGGAAATCTCCAGGGCATACTCCACCGGGATTTGTCCTTTATAACCAGAATACCAGTTAGGCGGCCATTCGCCCTCGGTTCCCGGGATATTCTTCAAAGGCTGGTCCAGTACCAGGCTGGAATAGTTCAAAAGGCCTTTATCGATCGCCGGTGCGTAAGCGCTCAAGGGCTTAAAGCTGGAAGCCGGCAGACGGTCGTCGCTGGTGGTAAAGTCCCACAGCTGATTGCCTTCTTTTTTGCCGCGCTGGCCCACTGAGGCCAGTATTCTGCCGTCGTATTCCATCATCACATAGCCGAATTGGATATCCTCATCCTCCGGCATCAATTCCGGATCTGACAGCACCTCCTCCGCCATTCTCTGAGTTTCCACGTCCATGGCGGAATAAATCTTATAGCCGTTATGCATCAGCATGTACATGGCGTTGTCCACATCCACATTGAGGGCTTCCGCCAGATCTTCCGCCACCTCGTCGAGCATGGCTTCCACGTACCAATCGTCGATTGGTACGTTATCCACAACGTTGTCGTCCGTATACCCCACAAACGTCATGGTCGCAGATTCCTGCATAGCCTGATCGTACTCGGCTTTAGAAATTTTTTCTTGCTGGTACATCTGATCCAGAATATTTTCCCGGCGCTCCTTGTTGTTTTCCGGGTAAATCAGCGGCGTATACCAGACCGGGTTATTGGGAATGGCGGCAATAGCGGCGCACTGAGCGATAGAGCAGTCTTTAATATCCTTATTAAAGTATAGCTTCGCCGCGGCCTGCACCCCATTGGTACCGCTGCCAAAGTTGACCACGTTGAGATAGGCCTCTAGAATTTCAGATTTACTGTACTTTTTCTCAAACTCCAAAGCGCTGAAAATTTCCGTTACTTTGCGGACGATACTAACGTCGTTCCGATTCGTCAGATTTTTAATCAGCTGCTGCGTCAGTGTGGAACCGCCGCCCGCGCCGGAATTACCGCCGCCGGTAGCTAGGTTCAATATCGCGCCGCCGGTACGGATCCAATCCACGCCCTTATGCTCATAAAAACGCTTATCCTCAATGGCGATAATAGCGTTTTTCATCGCCTCGGGAATATCGTCATAGTCCACCCAAATACGGCTTTCTCCTGCGTAAACAGACTGGTATTCCACCGGATTGCCGTTTTCATCGTTGACGTAAATAAAGCTGGTCAGATCCAACTTTAAGGTGTGCAAATCCACATCTACCGTGTTATCGGCCATTTTAAAGATATTAATCAACACTGAAGAACCAACGATAATCCCGGTTAAAAACATAATCAGGAAAAGGGATCCAATGATTTTAAAAATCGTTGAGAACACAATCCCGACTGTTTTCTTCGCCGCTGCTCCTGATGAAGGGTGACGTCCATTGGGAACCGGAGCTCCGGTATACCGGCTAATATCCGTTTTTCGCAACGGCTTTCACCTCCTATTTCCTGGCTTTGCCAAAATTTAATCTTTTTTATTATACCACAGTTTAGAAATAAAAAAATAGTTTCCGGTTAAATTTGCATAATTTAACAATTCCTTCAAACAATATTTGTCGAGGTGATGCGTTTATGCGAAACGCCAGTAAAGTGATTGTGGGAGTCGTCTGCGGCTTAGTCGCCTTGATTTTTATCTGCGTTTTGGTGCTTTCTCCCCAAAATTCTGTACAAGCCCCCGTAACCCCCAGTTCATCCGTTTCCAGCGGGGATTCAAGTTCTCAGCCTTCTTCCTCTGTCCCCGAAGCCAACGCCAAGGTGACCCGTTATATTATCAAGAGTGAGGGTGATGTTCTGTGCGTCTACTGTGAAGGAGAAGACACTCCCATCAAAACCGTAGAACTTGATATGTCTGTTCTTCCTTCTGTAGATCAGGAGTTATTGCAAAAAGGGATTCGCGTCAGCAGCAAGGAAGATCTAAACCGGCTTCTGCAGGATCTGTGCAGTTAAAGAAAGGATCGTCCCGCGATTTTTCCTTTTCTCATATCGGTTTTTATGTTGGTGATTTCCTGTCGGTTCCTTGATCTGTCATAATTCGGTCAAAACGTTGGCAGAGACGCCATGAAAAAAATTTACCAAAATATCCTGCCAGTGATTCTCTTAAACCACGCTGAAAATTTTTCGGCTCTCGCCTCATGTTTTTCCCGCGGACGGACATAGGCCTTTCCACACTACTCTCTTGAACACTTAAATATTCCGGACTTCAGTTTGTTCCCGTGGCACCGACATCTAATATTTGTACTGTTTTCGGAATAACCGGCGATAAGTTTTCGCTGAAAAAAGCGGAGAGCCCAGGTCCTCCAATGAGGGCCTGGGCTCCTTTGTTTTTACAGTTTAATCAAAACAGAAAAGGTTCGGTCTCCCGAAGTTATTTCATGCTCTGCTCGTACTGCTGGATCATCTTCTTAACCATCTGGCCGCCCACGGAACCAGCCTGACGAGAGGTCAAATCACCGTTATAGCCCTGCTTCAGGTTTACGCCAACCTCAGAAGCAGCTTCCATCTTAAACTTGTTCATAGCTTCCTTCGCTTCAGGAACGATCACAGAATTTCTAGCCATTAGAAAGTACACTCCTTAATTTGTTTTTCTTTTTTGTTTTTTCTTTTCAAAATTTCTTTCTCTCGCGTTTGCAATAGTATTGTGTGTACCTTTTCATTTTTTAGTACAGAAAAAAATTGGCAAAGCATTTGGAAAATATATGGCTAAAAATAATAGCTACCCTCCACACCGGAAAGCAGTAAAATACCGCAGGCCGCCATTAGGGGATATGCCGGCGTTTCCTGGGACAGCCTCACAATGATCTCCATCGGTTCCACCACACTGCCGTCAAGAATCCGCAAATCGCGCTGCAGGCTGACCGCCGCCCTTTCGTAATTCAGGCTGGCGATGCTCAGGGTTCCCCTGACGGAAGGTGAACAGGTGACGGCGATCTTCCCCGTTCCCCGCAGTGCTTTGGCCGCCTCTTTATTTTCCCCGTCCAAAATCGGCACAAAGCCGTCGGAAAAAGGACGGCTACTTTCCTGAGAATACACAAAGCTGTTGTCAAACACCAAAATTCCCGCTCCCGAAGTAATTTTTGGAATTTCCGGACACTCATAAAGCAAAAATCTCGGCGTTTGTTCCGGGCAGGAAATAGCGGCGCCGTCGAACCACTGGACACCCCCATAGGCAGACAGCGCCCGTCTGAGCACTCTGCTCATAGTCCCGTTTTTACTTTTCACCCCACAATGAATGATGGTAATCTGTCCCAAAGAACGCCCTCCCGTCGTTTTACTCCTACTCACATTATTGGCGGATTTTACTGGAATATCCCAATAAAAAGGAGCGGGATCAATTTCCCGCTCCAAATTTTCGAAATCTTTGATAGCGCCGCTCCAGCAGCCGCTCCACCGGAAGTTTTTTCGCCTCCTGAAATGTCTCATAAATAAGGTTTCCCAAGCTTTCATAAAACCGTCCGTTGTCCGCGGTTTTCGGCTCACGGATTATTTTTTCAATCACATTCATTTTATAAAGGTCGTGAGAGGTAAGCTTCAAACATTCGGCGGCGTCTGCCACTTTCGAAGAATCCTTCCACAGAATACTGGCGCAGCCCTCGGGAGAAATTACGGAATACACCGCGTTTTCCATCATCCAAACCTGATCGGCCACGCCCAGCGCCAAAGCGCCTCCACTGCCGCCCTCGCCGATCAGCAAAGAAAGCACCGGTGTTTTCAGGGTCATCATTTCCATCAGGTTTTCCGCGATCGCCTGGCCCTGACCACGTTCCTCGGCTCCCAGGCCACAATATGCGCCGGAGGTATCAATCAGACACAGCACCGGCCGGTGAAATTTTTCCGCTTGTTTCATCAGACGCAGCGCCTTTCGATAGCCCTCCGGATGGGCGGAGCCAAAATTACGGGCCACACGCTCCTTGACGTCCCGTCCCTTTTCCAAGGCGATAATCGTCACTGGCATTCCCTTTAGGCTGGCAATCCCCGCCAGGACAGCCTTATCATCTCCATAACGCCGATCCCCATGAAGCTCCAAAAAGCTGTCACCGAACATACGGCGTATGTATCCAATTGCAGTGGGCCGGTTTTGATCCCGGGCCGCGCATAACCGCTCATAGGCCGTCATGTTCCAGTTCCTCCTCTTTGTGAAGCTGTAAAATATGAGCTATGGTCTTTTTCATTTCCCATCGGTGAACAATTGCGTCCACAAAACCTTTTTCTTCTAGAAATTCCGACTGCTGAAAGCCTTGAGGTAGTTTTTGCCGAATGGTCTGTTCAATAACCCTTGGTCCGGCAAAAGCAACCAAAGCCCCTGGTTCTGCCAGAATAATATCGCCCTCCATAGCAAAGCTGGCGGTCACCCCTCCAGTAGTAGGATCAGTGAGCACCGTGATGTACAAAAGTCCCGCGTCGGAATGGCGCTTTACCGCTCCGCTGGTTTTGGCCATTTGCATCAGGGATAAAATTCCCTCCTGCATTCTGGCACCGCCGGAAACAGTAAACACAATCACCGGCAACCGGTGATCTGTCGCGTATTCAAAAGCCCGGGAGATCTTTTCCCCGGTAACCGTGCCCATGCTTCCCATCATGAAATTTCCATCCATGACGCAGAGCACACAGGGATTCCCGTCTATCTGAGCGGTTCCCCAGACCACAGATTCCTTTTCACCGCTGTTTTTCTTGGCTTTCTCCAGTTTTTTATCATAGCCGGGAAAATCGATCAGGTTTACGGATTCCAGTTCCTTATCCTGTTCATGGAAGCTGTGCCGGTCCGCCAAAATACGGATGCGCTGCCGGGCGGTAACCTTGAAATGGTGGCCGCACTTTCGGCAGACGAACAAATCTTCCCGCAAATCAGAAGAAAGCAGCATAGTTTTGCAGGAGGGACATTTGATCCACAGATCGTTAGGCACGCTGGGCTCCTGAGCCTGCTGCTCTCCCTCCAGCTCATTCTTAGGCTTTTTAAACAGGGAATTCAGCGGGATACTGTTTAAGGTGTTGGAAATGGTCTGGGAGATAGAATTGGATATTGAATCCGTCAATTGGGTAAAATCGCTGGGTTTCACAGCATTTTCCCTCCTTTTATCATAACCACATATGGAAAACTGGCTTAAAAGGGCGTCGTTAGAAGATTCAGAGGCCTTCTGGAAACAGAGAGTTTCTATCGCACCCTACAGCGGTACTCTTAAGTCTTCCGTTCCTTCTCCCGCTGAACCATCAGTCCAGTGGTATAGGTTCCATCCACGAATCTGGGGTCTCCCATCAATTCCATCTGAAGTTCAGCGTTATAGTTGATCCCCTCGATTACCAACTCGCCAAGAGCGGTTTTCATCTTCCGGATCGCCTGATCCCGGGTATCCCCGTGAACCACTAGCTTACCGATCATGGAATCATAAAACGGCGGGATAAAATAACCGGGATACACAGCGGTTTCAAACCGTACGCCCGGGCCGCCGGGAATGTGCAGAAATTGAATCTGACCACAGCTGGGCCGGAAATCATGAGACGGATCCTCCGCGTTGATGCGGCATTCGATAGCGTGGCCGTTTAAATGAATATCATCCTGACAGAAACTCAGCTCGATACCGGCCGCTACCCGGATCTGCCACTGGACCAGGTCGATGCCTGTCACCATCTCAGTAACAGGATGCTCCACCTGAAGCCGGGTATTCATTTCCATAAAATAAAAATTACCGCTTTGATCGTATAAAAACTCGATAGTTCCGGCGCCCACATAGCCGACTGTCCTGGCGGCCTTGGCGGCCACCTGGATCATCTTCTGCCGGGTCTCCTCGTTGATGGCCGGAGAGGGACTTTCCTCGATCAGCTTCTGGTTTTTACGCTGAACGGAACATTCCCGTTCTCCTAAGCATACCACATTTCCGTACTGATCGCAAAGGATTTGCATTTCGATATGCTTGACCGGATTCAAATATTTTTCCATGTAGCAGGCGCCGTCGCCGAAAGCACTCTGCGCCTCGCTGGAAGCGGAATAAAAGGCGTTTTCAAAGGCGTCTGGAGATGATACCAGGCGGATCCCTCTACCGCCGCCGCCGGCTTTCGCTTTAATCAGTACCGGATAGCCGATCTCTTCGGCCACCGCCGCCGCTTCCTTAATATCGGTGATAATATCACAGCCGGGAGTTACGGGAACGCCGGCGTTTCTCATGGTTTTTCTGGCCATATCCTTATCGCCCATTTGGGAGATCATTTCCGAGGTAGGCCCAATAAAGGCGATATTGCACTGCTCGCAAAGAGAAACAAACTTGGCGTTTTCCGAAAGCAGGCCATAGCCCGGATGGATGGCCTGGGCGCCGGTAGCTACCGCTACCGTTAAAATCGCCGCCATGTTCAGGTAGCTGTCCCCGACCTGCGGGCCTCCGATGCAATAGCTTTCATCCGCCAGACTGACATGCAGGGCGTTTTGATCCGCTTCAGAGTAGACCGCCACAGCGGAAATTCCCATCTCATGACAGGCCCGGATAATCCGCACCGCGATTTCTCCCCGATTGGCAATTAAAATTTTAGAGAACAAGGTGTCACACTCCTTTATTCTTCCGGCTTTACCAGAGCGAAGGAAAACTCCGCCTGGACGCACACCTTTCCGTTGACGCTGCCCTTACCTTCGGCAAAATAGAAGGCGCCCCGGCTTTTGGTCATAGCGCACTCGATCTCCAGCGTGTCACCAGGCAGCACCGGGTGTTTGAACTTTGCATTTTTAATGCCGGTAAAATAAGGGATACAGCCCTGGACCTTATCCGCCAGAATGACGGCACAGGCCTGGCCCATCATCTCGCACAGTACCACGCCCGGAACGGTAGGCTTGCCGGGAAAATGCCCTTGCAAGAACCACTCGTCCCCCTTTACGGTATAGGAACCGCGGCAGCTGTTTTCATCTGTTTTTTCCGCCTCGTCCACCAGCAGCATAGGAGGACGATGAGGAATAATCTGCATAATCTCTTCCCGATTCATTTTCCATCATCCTTTCAGGAAAGTTTAAAGAGGGTCTGGCCGTATTCCACGATCTGGCCGTTTTGGGCGCAGACCTCTACGATCTGGCCTTCTTCCTCAGCGGCGATTTCATTCATCAGTTTCATAGCCTCGATGATACACACCACGTCGCCTTTTTTCACCTGAGAGCCCTTGGTTACGTAAGGAGCGGCCTCCGGCGCGGATGAAGTATAGAACACGCCCACCATAGGCGCTTTGATCTCTTTATAGAAAGCGTTCTCCTGGATCGGCGGCTGAGGCTCGGCGGCAGCTGACTGAGCCGGCGCGGCGGAACCCGCCGGCGCCGCTTCCTGCACTTGGGCCGGAACGGCTGTGGGCACGGAATATACCGGCTGCTGGAGCACCTCTACCACATTACCGTTTCCGGCGTTGCGCTCCAAACGGAGTTTTAGATCTGGAACCTCAATTTCCAAAGCAGTCAGGCTGCTGCTTTCCATGATCCCCACCAGGGTTTTAATCTCTTTTACATTCATGTTTTACTCTCCCTTTTCCTCAACCCGTTTAAATACCAGGCAGCCGTTATGTCCGCCAAAGCCCAGGGACGTAGACGCCGCGAAGTCCACCTTCGCCTCTACCGCTTGATTGGGCACATAGTTTAGGTCGCATTCCGGGTCCGGCTCCTGATAGCCGATGGTCGGCGGAATCACGTTCTCCGTCAGCGCCATCACGCAGGCAATGGCCTCTACAGCGCCAGCGGCGCCCAGCATATGGCCGGTCATAGATTTGGTAGAGCTAATATAAATATCATAGGCTTTATCACCCAAAGCCTTTTTCACCGCCATGGTTTCGCCCTTATCGTTCAGCTCGGTGCTGGTGCCGTGGGCGTTCAGGTACAGGCTGTCTTTTTCCTTATCGAAGCCCGCTTCCTCCAAAGCAAGCTTGATGGCGGCGCTGGCGCCTCTGCCCTCCGGATGAGGAGCGGTGATATGATAAGCGTCGTCGGTGTTGCTGTAGCCTACGATTTCCGCGTAGATTTTCGCATTTCTCGCCTTGGCGTGTTCATATTCCTCCAGGATCAGAATACCGGAACCCTCACCCAAAACGAAGCCATCCCGCCGTTTGTCGAAGGGGATCGAGGCCCGCTGAGGGTCATTGATTGTGGACAGGGCCATACAGTTGGTAAACCCAGCGACGGCCAGCTCGTTCAGAGTAGCCTCCGCGCCGCCGGCGATCATAGCGTCAGCGTAGCCATAGCGGATAGCGTGGAACGCCTCGCCGATGGTATGAGTGCTGGTGGCGCAGGCGGTCACCACGCACATACACGGACCTTGGGCGTTGTGTTTAATGGCAATGGTGCCAGCGGCAATGTTGCCGATCATAGAAGGGATAAAAAACGGGGATACCTTTTTGGGGCCGCCGTCAAACAATTTTTTGCAGTTATCCACAAAGGTGGTCATGCCGCCGATGCCGGAGCCGACATAGACTCCCAGCCGCTCCGGCTCCACAGTACCGATGATGCCGCTGTCCTCCAAAGCCTGGGACGCCGCGGCCAGGGCATACTGGGTATAAAGATCGGTTTTCCGAATCTCTTTCTTTTCCAAATAAAGGGTGGGGTCGAAATCTTTAACCTCCGCCGCCACTTTGACTTTAAATTCCTCCGTATCGAAGCGGGTGATAAAGCCGATGCCGTTTTTGCCCGACTTCATTCCTTCCCAAGTGGTGCTGGCATCGTTGCCGATGGGGGTCACCGCCCCGATTCCCGTGACTACTACTCGATTCACTCTGGCTCCTCCTTACATTGCGTAGCCGCCGTCTACCCGGATGACCTCACCGGTGATGTAAGAGGCTTCATCCGAGGCTAAGAACAGGGCGAGATTGGCGATATCCTCCGGGGTGCCGGGACGCTTCATGGGGATCTGCGCTTTCATGGCGTCCTTTACCTTGTCGGAAAGCTGCTGGGTCATATCCGTATCGATAAACCCGGGGGCGATGGCGTTGACAGTGATATTCCTGCCGCCAAGTTCTTTAGCGGTGGACTTGGTCAAACCAATCAGACCGGCCTTGGAGCTGGAGTAATTAGCCTGGCCCGCGTTGCCGTTCAGGCCCACGATGGAAGAAATGCTGATGATCCTGCCCTTGCGCTTTTTCATAAAGTGGGAATAGGTGTGCTTAATCATATTGAAAGCGCCTTTCAGGTTTACATTGATAACCATGTCGAAGTCCTCTTCTTTCATGGAAAGGATCAGCTTATCCCGGACAATGCCGGCGTTGTTCACCAGAATATCGATGCCGCCGAATTCCTCGATGACCTTTTCCACCACTTCTTTGGAAGCCTCAAAGCTGGAAACGTCGCAGACATACATCACGCACTTGACCCCAAGGGCCTCGATTTCCTTTTGGGTCTGCTCCGCCTCCGCCGGATCGCCTAAATAGGGGATAGCGATATTAGCGCCCTGGCCCGCCAGTTTCAAGGCGATGGCCTTGCCGATTCCTCTGGATGCGCCGGTAACCAGCGCGTTTTTTCCTGTTAAATCCATCATAATTATTTCCCCAACGCTGCCGCGGCCGCGTCGAGTCCCTCCTTATTTTCAATTTGATATACCGTTACATCGGGATTGATCTTTTTGATCAGCCCAACTAACGTCTTTCCGACGCCTACCTCGATAAAGGTATCCACGCCGTCCGCCACCATATTTTCAATGGTTTTCTGCCACTGCACCGGATTTTCACACTGGGCCGCCATGGTTTCCTTTTTATCCCCCGCGTAGGGCTTCGCGGTAAGATTGGCGTAAACCGGAAGCTTTTCTTCCTGTAAGGAAACCATGCTCAGATATTCTCTCAGGCCATCAGCGGCTGAACGCATCAGCGGAGAGTGAAACGCGCCGCTGACCGCCAGCTTGACCGCCCTGCCCCGCTGGGCCGAGGCCGCCGATACCACCTGGTCGATGGTATCGGCAGAAGCCGCCACCACCGTCTGCTTGGGGCTGTTGTAGTTAACCGGCCAGGCGTTCTCAATGGGCTCGCAAAGGGCCTCCACCTGCTGCGGAGAAAGCTTCATCACCGCCGCCATAGCGCCGGGATTCCTTTGGGCCGCGTCGTTCATCAGTTCCGCCCGCTTACATACCATGGAAAAGGCTTCCGCTTCCGTGAGCATACCGCTGAACGCGATGGCAGCCGCTTCTCCTAAAGAGAATCCGGCCACGCAGTCCGGCTGGATTCCCCTCTCCTGGACGGCTTTCGCCGCCGCCAGGTCACAGGTAAACAAGCAGGGCTGGGTATTGATAGTAATGTTCAATTCCTCCTGAGTGCCCTCAAAGCACTGCTGAGAAGTGCCGGGACGGATGCTGTCCGCCAGATCAAACACCGCTTTCGCGGCGGGAGAGGCGTCATACAGTTCCTTTCCCATTCCGGGGACCTGCGCCCCCTGTCCGGAAAACACAAACGCGATTTTACTCATTTTATACCTCCTGACAGCTAAGCTCGTCGATAATATCCACAAGCTCGCCTACCGTTTCAATCGTATCATCCCGCTCGATGATGATGTGAAAGGCTTCCTCCAGATCGATCACCAGATCCACCGTATCCAGAGAATCGATGCCAATGCTTTCAAAGGTGGTCTCCCGGGTGATCAGACTTTCGTCGATATGCTTGTAATCCGCTAACAGCTTTTTAATCGTTTCCAACGCCATTGACATCACTCCGCATTCCATCTCAGCACGGCACTGCCGCTGGTCAAACCGCCGCCAAAGGCCGCCATGGCGATGTAATCGCCTTTTTTCAGTTTCCCGGCACGGTTGGCCTCATCCAGCATCATGGGAATACAAGCCGCCGATGTGTTGCCGCAGCGGGTGATATTATACAGATATTTCTCCGGCGCAAACGAAAGCTTCGCTTTAGCCGCCTCAATAATCCGCATATTGGCCTGGTGGGGCATCACATGGTCAATGTCGCTTTCTTGCAGACCCGCGGCGGCTACGGCGTTCTGTAAGCCGGTGACCATAGCGTTTACCGCAAATTTATAAACCTCCCGGCCGTTCATGTGGAGCACCGGCCGTTCTGACGGATGCTGGTACATGGGACAGGTATTTTCCCCCCTGGGAATCCTCAGATACTCGAAATCCCCTGTAGTGGTCAGCTCGATGGAAAGCAGATCGTTTCCTTCCGCGAGCACCGCCGCGCCGGCGCCGTCGCCAAAGAGCACACAGGTCGCCCGGTCGTTCCAGTCGGAACAGTTGCTCACATTGTCCGCGCATACAATCAGCATCTTTTTTACCCGTTTCCTGACAAAAAAGCCGGCGGCCACATCCATACAATACAGAAAACCAGAACAAGCGGCGTTTACGTCAAAGGCGGGGCATCTGGCGCCAATCTTTTTCTGAATTACGCAGGCTTCTGAGGGACTGATGAATTCCCCACGGATGGTTCCGCAGATAATCATATCCAACTCTTCAGGAGCGATCTTCGCGTTCTCCAGTGCATTTTTCGCCGCCGTTACCGCCAAATCGGTGATGGTCTCATGGGTGCAGATCCTTCTCTCCTTGATGCCTGTCCGTGTGCTGATCCACTCGTCGCTGGTTTCTACCATCGTGGAAATCTCCTCGTTGGTCAAAACGTATTCCGGAACACAGCGGCCTGTTCCGATAATTCGAAAACTCATTTGCTGGCCTCCATTTTCTCAATTCTATGCTTTAAAAAGCCGTTTAACCGTCTGATGCCTTTCAGCAATACCTTTTTGTCTTCTTCCGAAAATCCCTCCACCATGTTGTGGGCAAGGCTCTGATGAAACCTGCGGTACAGGCGGTCCACCCGTTCTCCCCGCTCTGTCAGCCGGGCATATACCACTCGGCCATCCCGCTGGGTCTTGGTTTTTAAAACATACCCCTTGCGGGCCAGCTTATTCACCGCGATGGTCACAGAGGATAAGGTGATATAACGCTCTGCCGCCAACTCGCTGATGGTCCTGCCTTTTTCCTTGTTTTTCCCGATCGCCTGCAGCATATGAACCTCAGCTAAGGAGAGATCCAGCTTTTTAGCCTTTTCCACCATTTCCTCCTCCACGACCGTGATAAGAGTATAGGCTTCCTCTAGCTCCTCAACTAAATTTTGACAGATCATTACGTCACCTCCCGTTGTCAAGCCGATAATTAGTTTGACAATCTAATTATTAATTATAAAGATTTTGTGTTCGTTTTGTCAAGAAAAAAATACCCCCTGAACATTATTCAGGAGGTATTTAACAAATTATTCAAGTTATGTTCACAGTTCGCCGGCACAGCATTCTGTCCCAAGCGTTTTCGCCCTGCGGGACATACGCTCACACCTTTTATTCTGACTTTCTCTGTCGCTGGTCCGCCAAAAGCAGATCCACCATACGGCCGTAGCTTTGTACGCCGTCTTTCTGACTGTTCGCCTGTAAATAGGTGTGATTCACCTTTCCGGAAACCTCCGACAGCTGACCTTCGAACTGCTTCCAGTAAGCGGAATTATAAGCCCGGTCTCTTCTGACGCCATCGCTCATGCCATCGAAGATCTCTTGGGCTGCCTCTGGATTCTGGCGGTAAAGCTGGTTGGTGGCGTGAGTAAACGCCAGCATGGCGGCGGAATACCGCAGATCAGGATGGCTGCTTTCCCGGCAGCAGAGGTACCCTAAAAAGTTGGCCTCATCCTCCCGCATATAGCCCCGCAAATGGCTCAGCTCATGACCCATCGTGGATGGGATGGAGTAATCCGGCACGTCTACGTTCACATTGGCCTCAAAAGTATAGGGAAAAAACACCCCCGTGATATCCAGATATGACATTCCCCGAGATGCGAGCACGCTTTTGGGAGGGCCATAGCCGCTTTTCAGAGTGGGATACTGGCTTTCCAGTCCATCATAGGCTTGCTGGACCGCCTCTGCCAGCTCCCGGTCGTTTTCGAAACTCAGCTGCATCACGCCATTGGCATCCTCTCCCACCAGTTGGCGTTCCCTGTTCACATCTTCCAGCAGGGACTGGCACAGGCTAATCAGTTCATCTTCCGTGGATGGCTCCACCGGAAGTCCGCTGGACTGAGCAAAGGTATCTCTGTGGTAATTGATGCCGCAGTTTACAGCGAAGAAGAAAAGCAAAACGCCCAGCACACAGCCAATATGTATCGTGAAGTTTCTGAGAAGCCTTCCCCGTTGTCCCCTGCCGGCAATCAGCCGTACAATAAACCGGATTAAGAAAAACAGGGCCAGCAACACGGCCGCATAAATCACAAACTCCGCCAGGGAAAAAGGCAGCAGTGACGTAATAAAATTGACGCCTTTGGACCACACGGGGTACACGGTGACAGCGTAGCCCTCGGCAAAGCCGGGGACGTTTTGCGCCAGGAGCAAAAGCAGCGCGCCTAACGGGATAAGGCACAGCGCCAGAATGGTAAAAAATTTTTTCATGGTTTCCTCCAAACGAGCCGATAGTCTTCACGAAACAAAACCGGAAGAAATGGGATGAAATTGCAGCCAAAAACAAATCCTCGCCGGGCCTTTCTGGAAAAAAGCAGGTGTGGGCCGCCGGAATTTTCCGCTTTTCTCTCAGCCGGACGGTTAGTCACAGCCTTTGGGCATTTCCTTGGTCTTCCCATTCTTTTTTAGAATTTCTTGAGGAAGCTTCGGAAACACTTTTCAGCCACGCGGGGATTTTTCCGATTGTTCCTGATGATTTCTGGTTCTTTCCTGCAGAACCGTAAAAAACAATATAAGGATATTAAAAGATTGAATTGAGTTTTAGTATACCGCCCCTTTACGAATTCCGCAAGGTATGTTATAATCTTAACACAACCTGACTATAAGGCGGTGCGCCAAGTGGAAAGGTCCTAAAAAATCGTAAGCACTGAACGATAGGGCGTCTTGACGGCCCGACAGTGAAGGCGGCGGGAATCAAAAGCTTTTTTACGCTTTAGCTTTACAACGGCTATCCCTGCGCTTTCGCGCGGGGATTTTTTTATCCCATTTATTTTCGTCAAAGTAAGATTTTTCAAAGTTTTTCTACAGATTTTCTGCAGAGACGAAAAAACAGTCTGCGGCAAAGGTCAGGCTGAGGCACCGCTAAACAGTGGTATCAAAAAGTATAAAAACTGTTTTTAGCTTTCCGCCATTTTGGGAAAGCGCGAGAATCTCACAGTTTCTAAGAACAAGCCTCTGTAAAGCCAGCGCCATGGCGCGAACAATTGCGGGCTTGATAAGGAACCGGCGAAAGGATCCTAAAGATTATTTCATAGCGCTGACTTTTCATCAAAGCTTTCCCTTTGATATATCCCCACAAAAATCGCCAGCGACCAGGCTTGTCAGAAAACCATCCGGAAAAGCTGGCAACGATCTATTTTCCCAGTAACAAACCAAAGCGCATAAAATCTTATATTTGGAATCAAAACGGAGGACTTGCCCATGGAAACCAGAATCGCACTCATCGGCATCATTGTAGAAGATCCGGACTCAGTCCAGCAGATTAACGCTATTCTCCACGAATACGGCGATTATATTGTCGGGCGTATGGGGCTTCCCTATCGGGAGAAAAAGGTAAACATTATCAGCGTGGTGATCGACGCGGAAAACAACGTGATCAGTTCTCTTTCCGGCAAGTTGGGGATGCTGCCGGGAATCGGCGTAAAAACTGTTTATTCCAAGGCAGGTGCCCAATGAACCGACAGGATTTGATCGACGCCCTGCGGGCTGAGGACTTTTCTCCCTATTACCGCCTGGCGGACGAAATTCGTTTCCGGGAAAAAGGGGATTATGTGGATATCCGGGCTATCCTGGAATTTTCCAACATCTGCCGGCGCAAATGCGCTTACTGCGGACTAAACTGTACCAACCGATCTCTCCACCGGTACCGTATGACACCCGACGAGATTGTAGACGCGGCTTTCGCCGCTGCCTACGCCGGCTACCGCACCCTGGTGATGCAGTCTGGGGAGGATCCGTGGTTTACGCCGGAAATCCTGGGCGACCTGGTGAAGGAAATTAAAAAAACAGGTATGGCCATCACCCTGAGCTGCGGCGAGATGCCGGACGAGGCTTATGCGTATCTGAAAAAATGCGGGGCCGACCGGTATCTGCTGAAACACGAAACCGCCGATCCGAAAATTTACGCCGCTCTCCATCCAGATTCTTCTTTGCGGCAGCGAGTAGCCTGTCTGAAAAGCTTAAAGCGTCTTGGCTATGAGACCGGCAGCGGATTTATGATCGGGCTTCCCGGTCAGACGCCGGAAACTTTAGCGGACGACCTTCTTTTACTTCAGGAAATCGGCTGCGATATGGCTGGCATGGGCCCTTTCATTCCCCATCCCGACACGCCCCTGCGGGCGCATCCCAGCGGCAGCACGGAAACCACAAAACGGGTTGTGGCTCTCGCGCGTATCCTACTTCCTGCGCTGAACCTTCCCGCTACCACTTCCTTAGGCGTGCTGAGCGGCAATGAAAAAAACGACGTGTTTTCCTGCGGCGCCAACGTCGTAATGCGGAAAGTAACTCCTACGAAATATAAGCAGTACTACGAGATTTACCCGGCGAACCTGGGAGAAACCCATGTGGTAGAGGACCGAAAGCTTTTAGAACATCAGATTACAGCGTTGGATCGTATCCCACGCTGACGAATCATATAAATATCCAAAATATTTTAAAGAGAAAGAAGATAGAGTACTATGTATGATGTAAAATCCAGCAAAGCGGAAGAATTTATCAGCGACGAGGAAATTTTAGACACCCTGGACTATGCGGAGAAAAACAAGTCCAATAAGGAGCTGATCGAATCCCTATTACAAAAGGCCGCGGGCTTGAAGGGCCTGTCCCACCGGGAAGCGGCGGTGCTTTTGGATTGTGATCTGCCGGAACAAAACGAAAAAATGTATCGTTTAGCGGAACAGATCAAAAAAGATTTCTATGGAAACCGTATCGTCATGTTTGCCCCTCTGTATCTGTCCAATTACTGTGTTAACGGCTGTACTTACTGTCCCTACCATTATAAAAACAAGCATATCTGCCGGAAAAAGCTGACCCAGGACGAGATTCGCAAAGAGGTTATCGCTCTCCAGGATATGGGACACAAGCGCTTGGCCCTGGAAACCGGCGAAGATCCGGTGAACAACCCCATTGAGTATATCCTGGAAAGCATTAAGACCATCTATTCCATCAAGCACAAAAACGGCGCCATCCGCCGGGTAAACGTAAACATTGCCGCCACCACGGTCGAAAACTACCGCAAGCTGAAAGAAGCCGGCATCGGTACCTATATTTTGTTCCAGGAAACCTACAACAAGAAAGCTTATGAGAAGCTTCATCCCACCGGCCCGAAGTCTAACTACGCTTACCATACCGAGGCTATGGACCGGGCGATGGACGGCGGGATTGACGACGTGGGCTGCGGCGTCCTGTTCGGCCTGAACCTCTACCGCTACGACTTTGTCGGTTTACTAATGCACGCGGAACATCTGGAAGCCGCTAAAGGCGTCGGCCCGCATACTATCAGCGTGCCGAGAATCCGGCCTGCCGACGATATCGACCCGGATGAGTTTGAAAACGGTATCAACGACGATATTTTCGCCAAGATCGTGGCGGTCCTCCGGATTGCCGTCCCCTATACCGGTATTATTATCTCCACCCGGGAAACTCAGAAAACACGGGAAAGGGTGCTCCATTTGGGCGTATCGCAAATCAGCGGCGGTTCCCGCACTTCTGTAGGCGGCTACTGCGAGGAAGAGGCGGAAGACGAAGATTCCGCCCAGTTTGAGGTCAGCGATACCCGTACCCTGGACCAGGTGGTCAACTGGCTGCTGGGTATGGGATATATCCCCAGCTTCTGTACCGCCTGTTACCGCGAAGGCCGTACCGGCGACCGGTTTATGCGACTGGTAAAAAGCGGACAGATCGCTAACTGCTGCCAGCCTAACGCTTTGATGACCCTGAAGGAATATTTGGAGGATTACGCTTCTCCTGACACTAAGGAAAAGGGCTTAAAGCTGATCCAAAGCGAAATTCCCAAGATCCCCAGCGAAAAAGTCCGTCAAGTAGTGCTGAAGCATCTGAACGAAATGGAAAATGGCATGCGAGACTTCCGTTTCTAAAAACATCTCGCGTTTTCTACGCATTGCAAACACATCGGTATTCCCTGAAAGGAGGCCTCGTTCATGAGCCTGTCAAACACCCCAAGCGCCAACCGTGTCCATATCGGTTTATACGGCCGACGGAACAGCGGAAAATCCTCTCTTATCAACGCCATCACCAACCAGGATATCGCTCTGGTTTCTGATTACGCCGGCACTACTACCGATCCTGTTTATAAAGCTATGGAGATCCACGGCATCGGTCCTTGCATGCTGATCGATACCGCCGGTTTTGATGACGAGGGCGAACTGGGCAGGCTTCGGGTGGAAAAGACCCGGCAGGCCCTGGATAAAACCGATATCGCTATACTGGTATTTGATGGCCGCGCCGTCACCCAGGAAAAAGAATGGATTTCTTTGCTAAAAGAGAAAAAAACGCCAATTCTCGCCGTGGTGAATAAATCGGACCTCTTAGAAGACCCCCAAGCCTATTTGGAGGTTCTAAAAAAAGATTACGGCCTTTCCCCGATACTGGTCAGCACCAAAACCAGGGAAGGTATTGACAAGGTTCGTGAGGAACTGATTCGGCTCCTGCCTGAGGACTATGAGCAGGAGAGTATCACGGGTCACCTGGTTTCCCCGGAGGACTGCGTGCTTTTGGTCATGCCACAGGATATTCAGGCGCCAAAGGGGCGACTGATTTTACCACAGGTACAGACCATCCGGGATCTTCTAGATCACAAATGCCTGGTAATGAGCTGTACCACAGACAAACTGGATCAGGCCCTTGCCGCTTTAAAGGAACCGCCAAAATGGATCATCACTGATTCCCAGGTATTTAAAACCGTGTATGAGAAAAAGCCAAAAGAAAGCAAGCTCACCTCCTTTTCCGTACTCTTTGCCCATTACAAGGGAGATCTTGCGGAGTTTGTCCAGGGCGCTGCCGCCATCGACAGTTTAACGGAGAACTCCAAGGTATTAATCGCCGAGGCCTGCACTCACGCACCTTTGTCTGAGGATATCGGCCGGGAAAAGCTGCCGCGGATGCTGCGGAATAAAGTGGGGCGGGGGCTGACAGTGGATGTGGTTGGCGGACCGGCCTTTCCCCAGGATTTATCTGGCTATGACCTGATTATCCATTGCGGCGCCTGCATGTTTAACCGCCGCCACGTTATGTCCCGTATTGAACGGGCTAAAAGCCAAGGAGTGCCCATCACCAACTACGGTGTGGCTATTGCCAAGCTCTCCGGTATTCTAAATAAAATCGATTTGTAAATCGAGCCTAAAAACAACCAACAGAGGGAAGATAAGTAACGCAACGCTTATCTTCCCTCTTTTCGCTATGCGCTTCCTGTTGCGGGCTTTTCGCTATGTGCTTCCTGTTACGAGCTTTTCGCTATGCGCTTCCTGTTGCGCGCTTTTCGCTATGCGCTTTCTGTTACGAGTTTTTTGTTACAAGATTTCTATTGCGGGCATTTTGCTATGTGCTTTCACAAATCAGGGTCACCACAGGTCCGAAAGTCTTGACTTTTCTTTTGATCTCTGAGCTTCTGTCGTAGATTCCTGATGATGAGCAGATAGTAACTACAGTTTTATCGAACCGGTTTTTAAGGGATAAACCAACCGGTTTATGGCTGGGAAATTTGTTTTCCCTCATGATCGACAAGGTAAGGGCCGGATAATAATAGCTGGGAAACTGGTATGATCTGATACCCCTCCCCCTGAATGGCAGCGATAGCGGCGGGCAAGGTTTGGAGGGTGGTTTCCGCGCCGTTGTGCAGAAGGATGATGGCGCCTGGCTGTAGTTGGGATAAAATACGATTCTTCATATTTTCCGGCGAAGGATCTTGCCAATCGTAGCTGTCGATATTCCATTGAATACAATACATTCCCAGGTCATTGGCGGTTTCCACCACCGAGTTATTATAATCCCCGTATGGCGGGCGGAATAAAATAGGGCTAAGGCCGGTGATTTCCTTGATTTTTTCATTACAGCCGGTGATTTCCGTCAACTGGCTCTGCCTGTCGATCTGTGGCATATGCGGATGGGTATCGGAATAATTGCACACGTCATGCCCCCGATCGCTCATGGCTTTCACCATATCCGGATATTCCTCGGTCCATTGTCCTGTGACGAAAAAGGTACTTTTTACCCCATATTGCTCTAAAATATTTAGAATGTCCTCTGTCTGCCCGTTTCCCCAGGCGGTATCAAAGGTAAGGGAAACCACCTTATCTTCTCTTTGTACAGAATAAATCGGGCTTTTCCTCGGGGACGCCACAGTCTGCAAGATGGCGCCCGCGCCCTGAAAGCCGATCATTACAACCAGCGCTCCCACCAGCACACAGCAGCCAAAAGCCAGCAGTTTCTTTTTAGTCAGCACAAAAAATCTCACCGTGATCCCCCCTTGGTGAAGCTTATGCGCCAAAGGGTTTTCTTATGTTTGAAAGACACAAAAAAGCCGCTGGATTTGGAATCCAGCGGCTTAAAATTTTCTCTAACTATTTTTCTTTATTTCATTTTTGTTGTTTACCTTGTTTGTTTCGTCACAATCCAATCCATGCTTTCCCTACTTTCTACCTATCCCCAGAACACCTACGCTAACGCATGCCCACAAACATGTTATCAGTCTGCCTTACAGATACGGTCTTATACCGATTTAACGCTGTATATTGTCCTATATGGCATACTCTCAGTCGTTTTATTTCGAGGGATCTGGGTATAAGACTCCGGTACGAGGAGGCACGGTCAGAAATAGAAAAAGCGAGACGCATTGGTTTTTCCAACACACTCTCGCTCCACTTTTTGTGTAGATCGGGGAAACAATGTGCCTATTGGGGAAATTAAAATACTAATTTTTGTTTTTCATCAATTGGTTTAATTCCTCAAGGAAGGAATTAATATCCTTAAATTGGCGGTATACCGAAGCGAATCGCACATAGGCCACCTCGTCCACCTCTTTCAGCGCCTCCATGGCATATTCTCCAATCAGGGTGGATGAAACCTCCCGATCCAAAGAATTTTGAAGCTTTGTCTCAATATCATCCACCATTTTTTCGATGGCTGCAATTGAGATCGGCCGGTTGGCGCAGGCGCGCAGCAGGCCATTAATCAGCTTGTTTCGGTCGAATACCTCGCGGGACTTATCCTTTTTAATAACAATTACAGGAACTGTTTCGATCACCTCATAGGTAGTGAAGCGCTTGCCGCAGCCAAGGCATTCCCGTCTTCTGCGGATTCTTTCCCCGTCATCGGCTGGTCTGGAGTCTACTACCTTGCTTTCTTCATAGCCACAAAACGGACACTTCAAAACTCTTTCCCTCCTTTAATAAAGCGCATGACAAAAATCAATTTGACGATAGAATCGAAAACATTACCATAATTGTAGTATAGCACACTGTTTCTTTCCCCGCAAGAAAATTTATCCAGTGCGAAACTCAAAACCAGAAGATTGAAGAAAGCGGTAAGCGTCCGTCAATTCTGAAAGCTGGGTAAAATCCTTTCGGTATACCTCGATAATAAAATCTCCGTCATAATGGTTCTTTCTGAGAATTTTCAGCAGCCGAGCGTAATCCATTTTTCCGCGTCCTGGCAACAAACAATCCCGTCCAGGCATGTTGTCGTTAATATGGACATGTACCAAATTTTCCCCCATGGCCTCACACATCTCATAGGGATCCCTTCCTGAACGGACCGCCTGCTTCACATCCAGCACAAAGTTAGCGTCATCCTTTAAATATTCTCGCATATTCCGGATAAAACCGCAGTCCTGGCTGCGAAAGGCGTTCACATTTTCCTGAGCCAGCGTAACGCCGTATTCCCGGGCGATTCGGGAAAGAATTCCAAAACGCTCGTAATACTCCTCATCATTCAAGCCGCTTTTTTCAAAACTTCGATCCCCATGAATCACCAGGATTTCCGCTCCCAGCCGCCGGGCCATCTCAAAATACCGGCGGTAAAAAAAAGCACCATCCTGAAACCGCCGCTCGTAATTGGAAAACAGCAGATAAGATTCAAAGCCTGAGGTGAAAGGATGCAGAGACTTCACTCGGCACCCCTGAGGCCGCATCTTTTCTTCCAGCAGGGCCAGAAATTCCGGCTCCATCTCAGAATAGGTATTGATAAAAATCTCAAATTCCCGAAATCCCAAATCGATCAGGGTCTGCAGGCTATCCTCCATCACCATAGGATAAAGGCACGCCGTTGAAATTCCCAGCGCCAATGCTGTTCCTCCTTTCAAAAAGGCCATCCGCGCGCCGCGAATGGCCTTTCCAAATTCTGTATGTTAGCTTTACCGGATTTATGCTTTTTTCGCATCCAATTTCTTCGCGCGGTACCGGCGCCACACCACCCAGAGAGGTCCGGTGATACAGGTGCTGGAATAGCATCCGCAGATAATACCGAACATCAGCGGGAGAGCAAAGGTGACCACGGAAGACAAATTGTACACCAGGCCCACAACGACTACAACGCCTACCGCCATTACCGTCGCCACAGAGGTATTGATGGTCCGGGTTAAGGTCTGATTGATGCTGGCATTCACCAGCTCGCCAATTTCCGCCTTCGGCCCTAAAATCCGCCTGTTTTCACGGATACGGTCATAAATGATGATGGTGTCGTTCAGGGAGTAACCCAGTATCGTCAGAACCACGGCGATGAAATTATCATCTACCGGCATGCGGAATACCACAAAGGTAAAGTAAATAATCGCCACATCGTGAAGCAGAGCAATTACCGCCACCACGCCGGCGGACCATCCGCCGATCTTCCGGAACCGGAAAGCGATATAAATGATCATCAGAATAGCGGCCAAGCCTACCGCGCAAAGACATTTCAGAAGAAATTTCTCACCGTTGACCGGGTCAACCGAGTCGGATTCCAGCTTTTGGAAGCCGTTATCCGGATACTTTTCCTGAATCGCCTCTTCCATAGCCTTTTGGTTTTCCAGAGACAACGCGTCGTTGCCAGCGAACTCGATGGACACGTTATTGTTAATCGTACCGTCCTCGCCGGCCACAATGTCGGTGCTCTCATTGACATTGACGCTCTTTCCAGTGGTTTCCTCCACCAGAGCTGCCAGCTCATCGGTATTGATCTCACCGGTAAAAGAGTAGTTCGCGATCGCGCCGCCGGTAAACTGAATATCCAGTTTCGCGCCGAAAATCACGTTGAAAATTATACCGATCAGCAGCACCGCGATGGAAATACCAAAATAAATCTTTTTATTTTCTACGAATCTGATTTTAAACTGATGGAATTTCATTCTGCGCCACCTCCGTACCAAGATTTTTTGCGCATGAACTTATATCCCGACAGGGACGAAAGCATCAGGCGGGAGGCGGTGACGCCCATGAGGAAGTTGCCGATGACGCCTACCAGCAGGGTGTAGCCGAAAGAATAAATGGTTCCCGTGGTGGAAGCGCCAAAAATTCCGGACAAAATATTACTGGGACCGAATACCAGCATCAGGATCACGGCCACAATAATTACCGTGATATTGCCGTCAAAGATGGCGGCGAAGCTGGTCTTGCTGCCGATACGGATCGCGCCGTCCAAGGTCTTTCCGGCTCTCAGTTCCTCCTTGATGCGCTCGTTGGTAATAATATTAGCGTCCACGCCCATACCGATGGAAAGAATGACACCGGCGATACCGGGCAGGGTCAGGGTGAAGCTGGGCACAAAGTTAAAGAAGCCGGATACGCAAGCCAGAGACAGGGCAACCTGTCCCAACAGGGCGATACAGGCTACAAAGCCCGGAACTCTGTATACAATTAACATAAACAGGCAAACCAAAACCAAAGCGATCGCGCCGGCCAAAGCCATCGCGTTCAGAGCGGAAGCGCCCAGGGTCGGGTTGATGGTTCTCAGGTTCGTGGTTTCCAGCTTAAAGGGCAGGGCACCGGCCTGAATCTTACTGGCCAAAGCGGCGGCCTCAGAGGAAGTGAAATCACCGGAAATGTTGCATTTTCCTTCCGTGATCGCTTCTTTTACCGTAGCCTGGGAGATCATCACGTCATCCATCCAGATGGAGATGGTCTGTCCTACCAGTCGGCTGGTGGCCTCGCCGAACAGTTCCTTGCCTTCATCGTTAAATTCCAGGTCTACCACGAACTGCTGCGCGCCGTTTTCGTCCTGGATCATACCGGCCTTGGCGGATACGACGTCCTTACCGTCCATAATCACGTTTTCAGCGGTGGTTCCCGCGGGAGTCTTGTAAATCGGCTGGCCGTCTGATCCTATCTCGGTGGTTTCATATTCTCCGCCTTCCCGGAAGGTCAATAGGGCGGTTGCGGAAAGTTCCTCTACGGCAGCTTCCGGATCGAAATCGGTTTCATCCTCTTTCCAGGGGAAACGAACGATGACCTTTCCATTATCGTAATCCGCGTAAAGCTCATAATCGGTGATATTGTTGTTCACCAGACGGAGCTCGATAATGGCTTTCGCAGACTCCATATCTTCTCGCGTGGCCTGCACGCCGTCCGCGGGGCTGAAAGTAGCCTCCACGCCGCCTTTGATGTCAATACCCCATCTGATATCGTTAAGCCCTTTTATGTAGGTAACGGGGATATCTCCGTTCCTGCCGTGGATGCCGAAAAACGCCATACCGCTCAGGGCGATGATCAGGAGGGCAACGATAAAAAATACCGGTTTTGCTACTCGCTTCATGCGCAAATCCTCCAATGTAGTTTGGTATCCGCGAAGAAATATGAGAAAACGTCCCCAAAACAGCTTTCGATATCCACTCGCAGACGTAACAAGTTTAATTATATGTTTTTTATCAGGAAAAGTCAATGGAATGTCCTGCCGCGACAGAGTAGAATTTGGAAATATTTACGTAGCGCCACAAAATTTTCAATTTTTTCTTCAGAGACTCCGAAACAGCTTTCGATAGATTTCGCAAACAGCATTTTCCCGATGCTGCCAGATGCGCAAACCTCGGGCCATCCGGCGCTTCCGGTGGCTTGCGCAATAAAAAACGGCCGCCGGAGCAGCCGGCGGCCGTTTTTGACGCTGTAACAGCGGTTTTCGATTACTTTTCTTCCAGAAGTTTTTCCACCGCCGCCAATTTGACGCAGACGCAGAACAGCTGCATCGCTATTTCTAACTCACATACCGGCGGATAAGTAGGCGCCAAGCGGATATTGCTGTCGTTCGGGTCCTTGCCGTAAGGATAGGTGGCCCCGGCGCCGGTCAGCACCACACCAGCCTCCTTGCACAAAGATACCACTCTGGATGCACAGCCGGAAAGCACATTGACGCTGACAAAATAGCCGCCGTTCGGCTTGGTCCAGGAAGCTACTCCCCTGCCCAGCAATTCCTCATCCAGAAGGCTGAGGACTGTCTGGAACTTAGGCTCTAAAATTGCCCGGTGAAGCTGCATATGGTCCACAAGGCCCTGGTAATTTCCAAAGAAGCGCACATGCTTCAATTGGTTCAGCTTATCATAACCAATGGTCTGATACTGGTATTTTCTTCTGAACACTGCCATATTGCTTTCTGAGGCGGCCATGGCCGCGACACCAGAACCAGGGAAAGTGATTTTTGAGGTAGAGCAGAACAAAATCGGCAGATCTTCGTTTCCAGTCTTCTTACATTCGTCCACCAGATTCAAGAGGTGATCGGGAGTATCGTTTAAATCATGAACCGCATAGGCGTTATCCCACATAATCCGGAAGTCCTTAGCCGCTGGCTTTAACGCCGCGAAGCGACGGACCGTTTCGTCAGAATAAGTAATTCCCTGAGGATTGGAGTATTTCGGTACGCACCAGATTCCCTTGATCTTCTCGTCGGATGCCACCAGTTCCTCCACGATATTCATATCGGGGCCTAAATCGGTCATCGGCACATTGATCATCTCAATACCGAAAAATTCCGTGATTCCAAAGTGCCGGTCGTAGCCGGGCACAGGGCACAGAAATTTAATAGTCCCTTGACGGTTCCACGGCTCACACCCGCCGATTCCCTGGCTCATCATACAGGAAATCGCGTCGAACATCATATTTAAGCTGGAGTTGCCTCCCACAAAAACATTTTTTGCCGGTACCCCAAGCAGCTGGGCGAACATCTCTCGCATCTCCGGAATGCCTTCCAGTAAGCCGTAATTGCGGCAATCCTCTCCGCTTTTACACCGGAAATCCGAATCCTTATTCAAAATATCGAACATGCCCCCGGATAGATCGGTTTGGTCCGCTCCCGGCTTGCCCCTGGACATATCCAGCTTTAAGCCTTTTGCTTTAAAATCATCGTAGGACTTTTGCAAAAGTCTCTGCTTCTGCTGCAGCTGCGCTTTGTCAAGCGATAAGTAATCCAACATGAGAATCCTCCTTGCGGTAATTGCAATCATAAGCCAAAACCATAGGTTATTTTAACCCATCCGGCACAAAAATGCAAGTCTTTTTATCTTTTCTTGCATTTTCAACGTTTTTCACAAAAGAAAGGGCAGGCCGCCGCCTGCCCTTATACTGATAGGATATGCAAATCCCGCAAAAAGGTTCTGTCTGCTTAAAACTCCGCCACACCCGTGGTTCTTGGGAACGGAAGTACATCGCGGATGTTCTGAATTCCGGTGAGGTACATAATCAAACGCTCAAAGCCCAGGCCGAAACCAGCGTGCTTATTGGTGCCGAAACGGCGAAGATCCAAATACCACCAGTAATCCGCCTCTTTGAGCCCTAATTCCTTCATACGCTCGGTCAGCCGATCCAGACGCTCCTCGCGCTGGCTGCCGCCAATGATCTCGCCGATACCCGGAACCAGCATGTCCATAGCGGCCACCGTTTTGCCATCTTCGTTCATACGCATGTAGAAAGACTTGATCTCCTTGGGATAATCGGTGACGAATACCGGCTTCTGGAATACCTGCTCGGTCAGATATTTCTCATGTTCTGTCTGTAAATCCACGCCCCAGTCCACCTGGTATTCAAACTGGCTGTTGTGCTTTTTCAGAATTTCTACCGCTTCTGTATAGGTCACGTGAGCGAAATCCGATTCCACAATATGGGTGAGCCGGTCAATCAGGCCCTTATCCACGAACTGATTGAAGAATTGTAAATCCTGGGGACAGGTATCCATCACATAGCGGATAACATATTTCATCATATCTCTGGCCAGTTCCATATCGTCGTTCAGATCCGCGAAAGCGATCTCCGGCTCAATCATCCAAAACTCCGCCGCGTGACGCTGCGTGTAGGATTTTTCCGCTCGGAAGGTGGGACCAAAGGTATAAACCTTTCCAAAGGCCATCGCCATACACTCTGCTTCCAGCTGGCCAGATACCGTCAGAGAGGTATGCTTCTCAAAGAAATCGTGAGAAAAATCGACTTTCCCATCCTCTCCTCTGGGTGGGTTATCCAAATCCAGGGTGGTAGCGGTAAACATTTCGCCGGCGCCCTCACAGTCGCTACCGGTGAGAATCGGGGTATGGGCGTAAATAAAGCCCCTCTCCTGGAAAAATTTATGGATGCCAAAGGCCGCCGCGGAGCGTACCCGAAATGCCGCGGAGAAAGTATTCGCTCTGGGTCTCAGATGAGCGATGGTTCTCAAGTATTCCAGGCTGTGGCGCTTCTTCTGAAGCGGATATTCCGGAGAGGACGGGCCCTCTACCAGGATTTCGCAGGCGTGAAGCTCAAACGGTTGCTTGGCCTCGGGAGTTTCCACAAACTCACCGGTAACGGTTACCGCCGCCCCAACGTTCAGCTTGGCGATTTCCTTGAAATTATCGATTTTCTGATCCTCAAAAACCACCTGGACACCCTTAAAGCAACTGCCGTCGTTCAGCTCCATAAAGCCTAAGGCTTTAGAGTCCCGGATAGTTTTCACCCAGCCGCAGACCACAACCTTTTTTCCGCTGAAAGAAGCAGGACTTTGATATAGGCTCGCGATTTCAGTTCTCGTCATGGTTTCAATCTCCCTCATTGTTTCTCAATCGTAAGTAGCTTTATTTTATACCAATTCCCATCGCCATGCAAGGGGAAAGTTGGTCTTTCTCTCTCGAAAAGAGGATTTCTTTTATTTTCTTCCTGTACCCCTTTCCCCCGTTGTGGCATAAGATGATACAGGCCCCTATTTCATGTTTAGAAAGGAGAGCTGCCTTTTGGCTACTGTCAATTATACGGTGCGCCCGGGAGATACCCTGTGGAACATCGCGGAAAAATTTGATACCTCGGTCAACGATATCGCCAGGTATAACGGCATCAGCGACGTAAATCAGATTTATCCCGGACAGGTATTGCGGATCGTCACGCAGTTCCCGGTGGCGTCCAAATGGTATATCGTCCGCCAGGGAGATACCCTGTCCTCGATCGCCAGCAGGTACAATACCACGGTGGAGCGTCTGCTACAGCTCAACTGCTGCATCTACGACCCCAACCTAATCTATCCCGGTCAGGTATTGAGAATCAAGCCCTGAGCCCGATTCAGAAAAAATCCCCGTCAGGTCTGACGGGGATTTTTTCTGAATCGGAGAACCGCCGGCAGAGTCGGCAGAAGTTTCTGTAGTTTAACCTTTCCCTTGAGAGTTGGAAAAACGAGTTCCCGACAAAAAATATCAGAGAGAAAATTTTCCGCTCCTCAACCTGATTATTACGGTATCCCAACCGGTGACCTAAAGGAAGTAAAATTCAGCGCATCCGCAAATATATGCTGCAATCGGCCTCTCGTGCCTTGCCTAGCTCTCAGGAAAGCCGGTGAAGACGGCGGTTTTTACCTTCCAGCGGGGCAGACCCCATAAAAGCGCTTCCTTCCGGTGCGCCACTGGAAAAATTTCATCCTCCGTTGCCCAGTACCGTCAGAAAAAACAGATTTTTGGGAAAAGCAAGCGCCAAATTCATTCTGACATTCCCGGCAAAACACCTGCGGGTAACCCAGGTGCCTAGGCAATGGCGGCATACAGCGTTTCAGGGCCTTCAATGAGGCGAAACCGCTTTCCGTCTCGGTGTTTCGCGCTTTCACGCCCGGTTCTTACTCTTGCTCCAGCTCTCTCAGTTTTCGCACAAAACGGGCCGCTGGAAAACCTACTACATTGAAGAAGTCCCCCTGAATCTTTTCCACAAACACCGCCGCTTTTCCCTGGATTCCATAAGCGCCCGCCTTATCAAAGGGCTTTTCCTCACGGACATATTTCCAAATTTCTTCCTCGGTCAGCTGAAAAAAGGTCACGTCGGTCTTTTCAAAAAAGAGCGCTCCTTTCCCATTTTCGGCAAGAATGCATACGCCGGTATACACCTGATGGGTGTTGCCCGACAGAGCTGACAGCATGGAAAACGCCTCCTGGGATGACTTGGGTTTGCCAAAGATCCGGCCCTCAAAGGAGACCACCGTATCAGCTCCCACGACGACTTTTCCAGAAGTCTCTGGGAATTTCCTGACCGCCGCGGCCTTTTGTGCCGCCAGAGACATCACCGTTTCTTCCGGCGGAAGACCCGGCGCCACAACTTCTTCGATATCCGCCGCCTGGACCGTGAAATCCAGCCCCAGCATAGTAAAAATTTCTTTTCTTCTGGGAGACGCTGAGGCTAAAATTAAACTTGTTTTCATTAGAGCTCACACTTCCTTTTGACTGTCTCTAACCCGGGCACGGCCGGCCAAGGATCCTAGGATTCTGTTTCCCTGCTTTCGGGTCTTTCCCGATGCTTCTGCCTTTCCTGATCAGCGGGCAGAAAACGCCGAAAGGGCATCACGGCCCGCATGCACCTTTTGCAACCCGCACGCGCTTCCTCAGGGTCTAATACGTGCTTTTTGCAGCCCGCGCGCTTCCTCAGGGTCTATACGTGCTTTCTGCAGCCCGCGCACGCTTTCTCAGGACCTATATGTACTTTTAGATATCGATTCCTATCACATAAATCGGCACTTGGATGGCACTTTTAAAATAGGGTAAATACTTTACGACCTTCTCATAGTTCAACGAACCATCCCAATTTCTGTTATATCTTGTCTTTAAATAATTTTGCATTGCCTTCGTTGTGGTTATGTAAACGCCGAAATCAATAAGATCTAAGTTTGAATAGGAAGCCATCTGAAATTTCAGTAAATCTATGCCGATAAAAGAGGCATGACCAAACTGGATCTCCACTGCCACGCGCTCTTTCATAAAATCAAATTTACTATAGGCCTTCATCTCAGGAGACACCCGCGGTTGACTTATCCAGTTTTTCTCGACAAACAGATCCTTCAGGATGCGGTTAAATGCGGGCCGGCCTAAAACAGAAAGATCATCGCAGGCCTCCAGTAACATTTCATTGATTTCCTGCTTTAATGATAGCCGGCTGTTGAAGGCCTGCTCAGCGAAGCGAAAAGAAAGCTTCTTAGTTGAACGCTCATACGATCCACAATCTTTCTTCAAAACAAAATAAGCAGAGTCAATAAATGGCTCTGCTTATTTTGCAGTCGAACACTCTCTTTTCCGCAAAAAAGCAAGACATTTCGACTATTAAATCTGGAAGGGTAGCATAAAATGAACCCCTCACGATATAGGATTGAACTCTCGCAATGTTCCAACCCATTTGCTCTGTTTCTATTATAGCATATTAAAGGGGATTTTGTATATAGCCATATTAAAAAACTTTGTATATATATCATTTCCTATCCCTCATTCCATCGCTATTGTTTTTTCAATTCCGCCTTTAAATATGACCAGTAGTTCGGTCTTGGAAAGCACTTTGATGCAGTCGATCAATTGTCTTGCGGCAGTGTCATCGAAATCTATCGGATGGTTTTTCAGGGCATTGAGTGCTCCCAGCACTTCGCCCATTCTGGACTCATCTGCACCAGCTGCGGTCTGCCGGCTTTTCTTTTCTGCAATGACCTGCTTGACTTCGGCAATCTCTTTTGAGAGGGCGATAAAATCCTCACCGGCGGCATCGTCCTTGCCGGCCATCTCCATGACCATGCTTTTGAGCTGTTCCAGCCGCACCTCATCATTTGCTGTGCTGTTCTCGTCTGTCGCACCATAAAACATCCGTATGTGGAGCTGCAGGTTTTTGAGTGCAGCCTGACATCCGTCATCATTTACGACCTCCCGGATCGCATCGACCACAGCCCGCTGGACGGCGGTTTCTTCAAGGGTTGGAGAGTCAGGGCAGTATTTTTTACCGTACTCCATCCGGCTGATACAGCGCCACACCGCTTTCTTCCTGCCATTTTTACTCCACACGGCTCTGCGGTAGGCGGTGCCGCATTTTCCACAGACCAGCAGTTCTGTTAAGGCATATTTGCTGGAATACTTTCCGAGTTCGGTTTTTACGTCTTTCTGCTTTTTCCGGTTGAGACTGGAACGCCTCGCCATTTCCTGCTGGACGCGGTCGAATACTTCCCGCGGAATAATGGCCGGATGATTGTTCTGTACATAGTATTGCGGCCGGTCTGTGTTTTTGCATTTCTTCTTGCTGATGCAGTCTGCCACATAGGTCTTGCACAGCAGCGCATCCCCCTTATACTTTTCATTCCGGAGGATGGACTGGATCGTTGTGGTGCTCCATGTCTGCTTGCCGGTCGGAGACAGAATGTGCTGTTCTTCCAGCTTCTGTTTGATCAGGCGGATACTGTCCCCTTCGAGATACCGCTCATAGATGAACTGTACTGTATCCGCTTCTTCCGGCACGATTTCCGGTTTCCCGTCCTCTCCCTGACGGTATCCGAGAAAATTCTTGTAGCTGATCGCCACATTGCCTTTTTCGGCACTTTTTTGCTTGCCCCATTTGACGTTCCCGCTGAGAGATTCGGACTCTGACTGGGCAAAAATCCCATGCATGCTGATGTAGATTTCACTTGTCATGTGCATGGTATTGAGACCTTCCTTTTCGAAGATCACAGGGATTCCCAGCGCTTTCAGTTCGCGTATATAGGTCAGGCAGTCAACCGTGTTGCGGGCAAACCGTGATACCGATTTGGTGATGATCTGATCAATCTTTCCCTGACGGCACATCCGAATCATTTTCATGAAATCCTTGCGCTTGTATGCCTGCGTGCCGCTGATGCCCTCGTCAGCAAATATTCCAGCCAGTGACCATTCGGGATTGCTCATGATTTTGTCGGTATAGGCGTTTACCTGTGCCTCAAAACTCAATTCCTGGTCATCGGAATCCGTGGATACCCGGCAGTAGGCTGCTGTGCGGAGTTGCCGTTTTACTTTCGTGGTATCTTCCGGCAGGACTGTCGGCGGGATTACGGTTACCCGCTTTTGAGTTGTCATCTGTTCCATTCAGTTTCCTCTTTTCCGGCTGCCTGATCGCTTATCCGTTTCAGTCTGATCGTGTCGTCATCTATCAGATGTACAGCTGCAACCATTTGTTTGATTTTCCGTATAAAATCGGGAGAGCATGGATCGGCATTCCGAAAATCCATACTCTCCCTTGGGACAGTCCGATTCAATTGATATTGCTGTGCGGCACATTCATAAATCTTTTTCTGCAGGGAATCACCATCCGCATCGAGTCTTTGCAGATCCCGTTCTATCTCATTGTTCAGCCTGCGTATATCAGTCGCAAGCTCATCGGATGGCTTCTGTGTTTCGGCTGGCATGAACGAAAGCTGTTCACTTGTTTTATCCCACAGTTCTTTGTCTGTGATGCAGTAGACCGCTTTGCAGTCGGGATTGGTGCAGTAGTGCTTTGTCGTGTTTTTCCAGCGGGCGTCATATCGCCGTATAACCGGGTGCCCGCATTTCCCGCATAGGATCGGGATTACAGAGGATGAAAACACTTCCTGACGGTTGCAGCCTTTCTGGGTATTCCTTTCTGCCATAATCTGCTGCACTTCCTGAAAAGTTGACTCATCAATGATTGGCGGATATTGGTCCGTTCCCAGATACCGCTGGTCAGTCAGTATCCGCTGTACACGGTTTTTGTTCCAGGTGTACTTGCCGGGGGCATATTCGATTTTGTCTTCCGACAATTCTTCGGCTTTCGCCTTCAGCGATGTTCCCTGTATGTACTCCCTGAAAATACCACGCAGGGTTTCCGTCTGCTGCCGGTTGATCTCAATCCGGCCGTTTTCCATCGTGTATCCAAACGGGATGATCATTTTCTTCTGCACCTCCTGGTATAATATTGCGGAAGCTGTTCTGTCACTTCCAGCCCGCCCTTGATATGAATCCGCAGCTCTGTATCGGACAGCACAGTGGCGTATTGGATCACAGAACGTATCAAATCCTCGTCATAGACGGTTACTTCGCCGTCCATATCGTCCAGCGTGTCTTTCAGCTCATGGAGTTCTGCCAGTAAATCGTCATTCTCATTCTGTTTCAGCAATGTCCGGCGCTGTGAGCGCAGGGCGTTGATCTTATCGCCGAGCGCATTGCTTTGTGCGGCAAAATCAGCGGTTTCCAAGATTCCGGATGCGAGAAGGTCGGCGATGACAAGGCTTTGTTTGGAAAGGGAGGCGATCTGCTGATCGATCTCCCAAATTTTTACCTGCGTTCCGTTTCTTTTGCTCTGTAGGGTTTCCATGCGGGTTATGAGCGGAAGGAGGATTTCTTCTCTGTGACAATAGAGCGTGTTGACGCATCGGAGAAAAGCGGCGCACACATCGGTTTCCGGCAAAGTGACTCCGATGCATTCCGACCGGCCGCTGGTACTGTATGCACAGCCCCAAACGATTCCGCTTTTCCTCTTGATCCTGCGGAAGGTATGGCCGCATTCCCCGCAGACCAGCATTCGTGACAGCGCATGACCGCCTCCGGTTGTATCGGTATTTCTTCGGGAAGCTTCCAGAGCGAGAATCGCCTCGCGTTCTTCTCTGGTCCAGATCGCCGGGAGTGCGTTTTCGACATAGTACTGGGGACGGGAACCGTCATTCAGGATTTTACGCGGTGGCCACTCATTGGTGGTAATATGCTTTTGAAGCAGGGCGTCCCCAACATACCGCTCATTATTCAGGATATAGTCAATGGCAAAGGCTGTCCATTTCCGTCCTCTGTTGGTGATCCCATTCTGATTAAGATAATCTGCAATTTTTTGTTTTCCGCTGCCCTGCAGGTACATGTCTTTGATCTGATTAACGACTTTTGCTTCCTCTGGATGGATGACATGTTCTGAACTACTGATGAGGGCATAGCCATATGCGGGGCAGCAACCGAGGAATTCTCCTTTTTTCATTCTCGTTTCATAACTCCACCGCATATTGTTGCCGTGGGATATGGACTCGTCCTGCGCCTGTGTGCCAGACATTGCAAGCAGCACCTCGCTCGGCATATCTGCTGTATCAATGCCCTCCTTTTCAAACAGGACGCTTACCCCATACCGGGCAAGCAGCCGGACCGTTTCCAAGCAGTCCACGGTGTTGCGTGCGAACCGGGATACCGATTTGGTAATCACCCGGTCGATCCTGCCTTTTTTACAGTCCGCGATGAGACGGTTGAAATCCTCACGTTTTTTGGTACCTCTGCCGCTGATGGCTTCGTCCGCATAGACGTCCACCAGCTCGGCGTTTTCCATTTTGCCGACCATTTCCGTATAATACTTCACCTGGGCGGCAAAGGACAGTTCCTGATCGCTCGAATCACTGGACACCCGGCAGTACGGTGCATACCGTACCCGCGGTGCGCTATCTGCCGATGGTTCTCTGTTTGGCAGGATACCATTACTGATGGGGATATTTTCAGACCGCTCTCGGATACCCATCTGTGCCAGCCAGTACTGCAGGCTGAATCGATCCTGCGGAAGCTCAATAGCTGCTGTCTGTCTGCCGATCTGAATCACTGCTGTTATCATTTTCTATTCCTCCATTCCTTTTAATACCGCCTTGCCGAACCGGGCAACGGCCGCCGCCTGCACGATCAGGCGGAACACGTTATCGGATACAACTTCTCTGTCTGCAAGTTCGCACAAGGTAATCTGCCTCTCTCTGGTCTGGAATTCCTTTGTCGCTTTCCACAGGGCATAACTGTCAGGGGATACGGCTCCGATGCACATATTCTCCAGATCTATCTGTCCGGATTGGGTATGACGTCTTGCTTCGCTCCAAAGCGTATGATCCGCCGTTAGCAAGTACAGCACCGCAAGGGATTTGTTGTCCGGACAACGAAGTTTAAGACTTTCAGTTTCGAAAATTTTTTGATGCACGCTGTTCTGGTAGGGCAACCATTCACCACCTCGCTTTTCTTTGTATATTCTTTGAAGCCGTTGTTTGAATGGTGTATGTGTCACCTCACTGAACGTGGATTGAACGGCTTCCTCCAGAGGAGCGGCGCTGCATTCCAGCCGGATGTCCAGCACCGGACAAACGGAAACGGCACAGCCTTTTTTCCCCTGATAGTAGGGGCAGAGTCTGCAACTGCAATCCGCTTTCGTGTATTGATACGGTTTTCTCTTTCTTCCCCCGCCTCGCAGACGGTATCCCGGCGGCTGTTTCATGATCGCTTCCATGCTGTTGAGGGAAGGTGTATTGGTAAAATACATTTTGGTTTTCTCCTTTTTGTGAAATGAAAAAAAGCCCGGAGTCCTTTGCAAAACTCCGGGCAGTAAAAAAGGCAGATAGATTTTTCATCTATCTGCCTTTGCGGTTCTATATCCGGTTGTACGAGAGTTCAACTCTCTAAAATCATCGAAAAAGGGCTTTTTCATCTGTGAGTCAACCCTATTGTTTTTTGGGCCTATATATAGCAAAAAACCTCGATAAAATCGAGGTTTTTCGTGGCTGCATCTATTTTATGCAACCTTTCTGGCGGAGAGATGGGGATTCGAACCCCAGAAGCCGCTTTAACGGCTTACACGATTTCCAGTCGTGCTCCTTCGACCAGCTCGGACATCTCTCCATAAAATATTCTATTTTTAGAACGCCTGATTATTATATCCAAATTACAGTCGAATGTCAAGGGAAAAGCGCTAAATTCAATAAAAAACTTAAAAAACTTATAAAAGCCTGGATATTATCCTGCCGTAGCGCGAAAGCCGAAACAGTCCTTATTTCAGGTACCTCTAAAAAAAGAGGAAAGGTCCGGATGTTTTAACCGTTCTCCCCGGGAACACCGTCTCTCCGCCGCCTGTCAGCGAACAGGTGAGAACTGGGCCAGAGTCTTCCTATGGGAGGTGGCCCAGCCGCGTATCCGGTCCGGTTCCGAGGGCAAACTCTTTCTATTCATTGACGGCACGGCGAATGGCTCACAGCGAATTCTTCTGTCGGTCCCACAAAAAGCCGCTCCAAGGCTCTGCTTTTTAAGCCCCGAAGCGGTCTTTTAACCAAATTTCTTTTTTCGTCGTTCCCAAAAGCTTTCCCTATTGTGCAAGCTGTAGTCCACTAGCCATTCCGGCCGGATCTCCTCTAAAACCGCCTGAGGGCAATGATAGACAAACGGTTTACGCTGTTTTTTCAGAGAACGGATCATCTTATCCAACTGCACCTGAGAAAGCTGCTCCACCGAGTCTACGGCCACCATGGAATAATCGGCGGGTTTGGTAAACTGGATGTGATACATAAAATCAGCCCAAACGGAATACTCCGTCAACTTGACACATTCATCCGGTACCTTAAGCACCAACTTGGCGGAAGAGGAAACCTTGCCGTTGGTGCACTTTCGATGAAAGCGCAGGCAACCGAAAATCGGGCACTCACAGCGGAGTCCCAAAATATCCACCAATGCGGAGTAGGCACGATCCATGCCGATATTTCGATGAGCACGGTAAACCTTCCCAGATTGGACTATTTTTAAAACACGCTTTGACTGATAAGTGATAACTGTTATGATAACTCACCACTTTCTTCCTGTTTTGCCGCGGCCCACTGGTATAAAAAAGGATCCATGGTACCAAACCTGTTGGGCTTGATTAAGTACTGGCGTAAAAGGGCATCTTCATCGAAGCCAGTACCCTGAAAATACGCATCCGCAATACCGCCGGCAATTGCGCCGATGGTATCGGTATCGCACCGCACGCTGAACACGTTACGGATACATTCCTCCCAGGAGTCACTTTCCAGAAAACACTGCAGAGCCAAGGGCACTGATTTTTGGCACGACATATCCACCTTGGAGAACATTCGGTAAAAACTAAGCCGTTTGTTTAGGGAATACCCAAACTTTTTTTGAACATAGTTTTTGATTTCTTTCTTTGAGGCACCATTTCGCGCCAAATAACCGCAGCCCGCGATCACCTGGGCTCCCTTAACCCCCTCCGGATGATTATGGGTACAGAAAGCGCTTTTTTGCGCCTCATCTTCTACTTTTTTCAAGGTATCGAAATGCTCTCCGATAAAGCTCACCCGCATAGCGGATCCATTACCGTAGCTATTATATCCGCGTTCGCAGTAGCTGTCAATCCACCTTTTGAACATAGTTCCATAGCCCGCGTTGGGATATTTTCGTCCAAACACACCGTAGGCCTTGGCATAAGACACCCCTTTTACTATCGCGTACTTTGTGGCAATGGTCATCACCGTATCGTCAGTAAAGCGGCAATCGTTGGAAAACAGCTTCACTTTCCAGGGATCAAATTTTTGGGGCCTGCTGAACTCATACTTTGAGCCGGCGATATCGCCCAATATTGCACCATACATACTTAGATACCTGCTCTTTTTTTAGTACTAGTGACTATATTATACAGGAAAACCGCCATAAAGAAAATAGGATTTCGCTATTTTCCTGAAAAAACAGTTGTCTGTGCTTTCATAGGCTTCAGCCTTCCTAAAGAAATACCAAAAATTTTCTCTTGGCATGCGCCCCACCTCACAAAATATTCAGGAGTGATCCTCTCCGATCTTGTCCTTATGGGCACTAATATGGGCTCTAAAATAATAAACATCTCACCACACCGCCGGTCATCCAAAAAGCACCCAAAGTTTTGCCACTGGAAACGGTCGTCATTCCAAGAGGGACTACAATAAGTAAACCGGATTCCCTTCTTTTCTTCGAATCTATCGCAGGTCACCGGACTTCCTTTTTTCATATAACTTTCTATTTTTCCACAAATCCCCCGAAGCAAAAATACGCTTCGGGGGATTCCTTATTAGACAGCTTCCTCGAATTGAGAGTTATACAATTCTGCATAAAAGCCGTTCTTCAGCAGCAGCTCTTCGTGGGTACCCTGCTCCACGATATCGCCGTCTTTCATCACCAGATCTCTGCTTCCCAGGAAAATCTCCGAGGCGAGAATACACCTCGGGATCCCTATTAGACAGCTTCTTCGAATTGAGAGTTATACAATTCTGCATAAAAGCCGTTTTTCAGCAGTAACTTTTCGTGGGTACCTTGCTCCACGATATCGCCGTCTTTCATTACCAGGATCAGATCCGCGTCCCGAATGGTGGAAAGCCGATGAGCGATAATGAAACTGGTGCGGCCTTTCATCAGATTATCCATGGCTTTCTGGATCCTGATTTCGGTCCGGGTATCTACCGAGCTGGTGGCTTCATCCAGGATCAAAATCTTGGGATCCGCCAAAATCGCTCTGGCGATGGTCAGAAGCTGTTTCTGGCCCTGAGACACATTGGTGCCCTCCTCGTTCAGCACCATATTATAGCCATCGGGCAGGGTTTTGATAAAGTGGTGTACGTGAGCCGCTTTCGCCGCCGCGATGACCTCCTCATCCGTGGCGTCCAGCCTGCCGTAACGGATATTCTCCATAATCGTGCCGTTAAACAGCCAGGTATCCTGAAGCACCATGCCGAACATTTGCCGCAGCTCATCCCGGTTGAACCGGCGGATATCGTCGCCGCCAACCAAAATCGCCCCACCGCTGACGTCGTAAAACCGCATCAGCAGTTTCACCATCGTTGTTTTCCCCGCTCCGGTGGGTCCCACGATGGCCACCTTCTGGCCCGCTTTCACATAAGCGCTGAAATCGTTAATAATGGTCTTATTGGAAAGATAACCGAAGTTGACGTGCCTAAATTCCACGTTGCTGGTCCTTCCTTCAATGGATACCGGATTTTCCGCCGTCTGGTCCTCTTCCGCCTCGTCCAGAAACTCAAATACCCGCTCCGCCGCCGCGGCGGTGGATTGAAACAGGTTGCTCACCTGGGCGATCTGCTGGATCGGCTGGGTGAACATTTTATTGTACTGGATAAAAGACTGGATATTACCCACCGTGATGATCCCCTGGATCGAAAACACGCCGCCAAGGACCGCCACAGCCACATAGCCCAAATTGCTGACGAAATTCATAATCGGCATCATCATTCCAGACAGGAACTGGCTTTTCCAGGCGGAACCATAGAGCACCTCGTTGGCCTTTTGGAATTCCTCAGTAACCTTTTTCTCGCTGTTAAAGGCCTTCACCACATTATGCCCGCCGTAGATCTCCTCCACCTGGCCGTTGACGTGGCCCAGATATTCCTGCTGCGCCTTAAAGTACTTCTGGGATTTTTTGATGATCCTGGTGATGATTCCCAGAGAGATCGGCAAAATCAGAAGAGACACCAGGGTCATAATCCAGTTGATCGAGAACATCATCACTAAAATTCCCACCAATGTGGTGACACTGGTGATCAGCTGCGTGATGCTCTGATTCAGGCTTTGGCTCAGGGTATCGATATCATTGGTAATCCTGGAAAGCACCTCGCCGTGGGTCTGGCCGTCGAAATACTTCATAGGCATTCTGCCGATTTTCTCAGAGATATTTTTCCGCAGGCGATAGGTCAGCTTTTGAGACACGTTGGTCATAATAAAACCTTGAATAAAGCTGAACAGGGCGCTGACCACATAGAGACCGATCAGGAACAACAGAATTTCCCCAATTTTCCCGAAATTGATTCCAGAGCCACCCTGTAGTTTATCCATCAGGCCGTTAAACAGTTCCGTGGTAGCGTTTCCCAAGATTTTCGGGCCTACAATGGAAAAGATAGTGCTTCCAACAGCGAAAATCGCCACCAGGATAATCGCGAATTTATATTTGGAGAGATAGCCCCAAAGGGTTTTCATTGTACCTTTAAAGTCCTTAGCCTTTTCCACAGACATCGCCATGCCGCCGTGACCGCCCATTGGGCCTCTTCGTTTTATCGGTGTCTTACTGCTCATTTGCCCAATTCCTCCTTTGACAGCTGGGATAAAGCGATCTGCTGGTAAACCTCACAGCTTTCGAGCAGTTCTTCATGAGTGCCCTTTCCCACGATTTTTCCTTCGTCCAGAACGATGATCTGCTCCGCGTGGAGGATCGTGCTGATCCGCTGGGCGACGATCAGTACTGTGGCGCCGGCGGTTTTCTCCTTCAATTCCTTTCGGAGTTCCACATCCGTCTTATAGTCCAAGGCGGAGAAGCTGTCGTCAAAAATATAGATCTCCGGATGCTTAGCGACAGCTCTGGCGATAGAAAGCCTTTGCTTCTGCCCGCCGGACACGTTGCCGCCTCCCTGAGAAATTTCTGACTGATAGCCCTCAGGTTTCGCCGCGATAAATTCCGTCGCCTGAGCAATCTGGGCAGCCTGTTCCATATCCTGGTCGGTGATAAAATCACCGCCGTACTTCAGGTTGGACTCAATGGTTCCGGAAAACAGCACGCCTTTCTGGGGAACATAGCCGATTCTGGCGCGCAGCTCATGCTGGGTCACATCCCGCACATCCCTGCCGTCCACCAAGATTCTGCCCCCGGTCACATCGTAAAATCTGGGGATCAGATTGACCAAAGTCGACTTTCCGCTGCCGGTGGAGCCAATAAACGCGGTTGTCTCTCCTTTCTTGGCCGTAAAAGTGATGTGTTCCAGCACATCCTCATCCGCGCCGGGATAACGGAAAGATACATCCTGAAATTCCACCTCGCCTGTTTTCGAAAGGACAAAGCCTTCCGGCCTTTGAGGATCCTCAATTTCCACCTCTGTCTCCAAGACCTCCTGGATACGGTTAGCGGATACCGTAGCCCTGGGAAGCATGATGGACATCATGGAGATCATCAGGAAGGACATGACGATCTGCATCGTATACTGGATAAACGCCATCAGATCTCCTACCTGCATTCCGCCGGCATTGATTTTGTCCGCGCCGACCCAAACGATCAGCACAGTCACCGCATTCATTGTCAGCATCATTGCCGGCATCATGCAGGTCATCACCCGGTTGACGAACAGGTTTGTTTTGGTCAAATCCTTATTGACCTCGTTGAAGCGTTTTTCCTCATATTTCTGGGTACCAAAGGCCCGGATGACCCACAGTCCAGACAGGATCTCGCGGGAAACCAGGTTCAGTTTATCCACCAGCTTCTGCATCAGCTTGAATCTGGGCATAGTGATGCTGAAAAGCACTACCACCAGGCTGAGGACAGCGACTACCGCCACGCCAATGACCCAGAACATGGAGTTGTTCTTTTGCAGGGCCATGATACATCCGCCCACTGCCACGATAGGAGCGTAAAACACGATTCTCAAAAGCAGCACCAAAAGCATCTGAATTTGCTGGATATCATTGGTACTTCTGGTAATGAGGGAGGCTGTGGAGAACTTTTCAAATTCCTGATTGGAAAAGCTTACCACCTTTCGAAACACGTCGTTTCTCAGATTTTTCGCCACACCCGCGGCGGTTCGCGAGGCCAGAAGCGTCACGACAATGGTAGCCGCCATAGCCGCCAGAGCCAGACCCAGCATTTTCAGGCCGGCGATCACGATATACTGGATCTGAATCGCCCCTACATCGATTCCCAGGGCCTCATACTCTTTCTGAACATACAAAATATCGCTCTGGGTCAGGATACTGCCTTCCATCTCTCCCAGTTTTTGGTCTAGCTGTTCCATCATTTGGTCCAGGGAGATTCCCTGTTCCGCCATACCTTGGAATGAATCCGAAGCGGTCGCGCCGGACATTCCTTCTGTCTGTCCGCTTTCCATCATGTAAACCAGAAAAATAGGTTTCTCCAAAATATTGTTTAACTCTTCCTGTTCTTCCCCGCTGAGCCGCTTTTGCTCATACACCGCCGGATTCTTTTCCGTGTTTAAAGTGTACTTTCCCAGCACGGCGCTCTGGCTTTCTTCCGGCACCAACTGCAAAAGTTTTTCCAGCTCGCTTTGCCGTATCTGCTCCGGCACGGGATTTTCAATGCCGCTCTGCTGGATTCCCACATTGACGATTTTACTGGTGTAGTCCGGAAGAGACAAATCGCATACCGCCTGGATCACCAGCAGCGCCACGATTCCTAAAATAGGCAAGAGAAATCTTCTCAGGTAACTTCCTATTTTTCTCATACTTTATCCTCCCTCAAGTTTTTATCGGACTGTAAAGTTAAATGAAAATTGAAGACCCGTCAGCCCTTCTGGTACA
>CAUFXR010000008.1 GCA_959596515.1 uncultured Oscillospiraceae bacterium | reverse complement strand
TACCGGAGTTAATCGCGGTCAGGTGAACCTGCAGGAAGTTATCCCAAGTTAAAGATACATATTCAATATTGCCTACTTCTGGAATTTCTTCCTTCATAACTTCCAAATCTTCTTGTACACGTTCTACATACTCTTCGCCGCCCCAGGCTATATCCCAGAACACGATATCATGAGTCTCTCCCTCTCCGCCCCCAGAGGTCTCAGAAGCAACAGAGGAATCTCCCGCCGCAGAAGAGTCCTGTGAGGAAGTATCGCTTCCCGATTGGGAACATGCCGTGGCGGCTAACATCGCCGCCGCCAAAAGAAACGCCACGATTGATCTTGCCTTTTTCATTTTCCTCTCCTTATAGTATTGTTATATTAACTACTAAAATCTTTTGGACTTAAGTGATATATCAACAAATCATGTTTATTTTTATCCCTTGATAAGACATTTTAGTATCATCAACAGACAAGTCCTTAGGCTGGATATTTCTAAATCTTCCGAGAGATCACCACTGACAGCACCGATATCATATACGCCACCATCAAGTCTATCGCTAGAAGCACTGGTCTATGAAGACATTTTTACTATTTATGCAAATATAAAACTGTTAGATGCTAAAAATGAGTTAGACATCAGGTAAAAATCTGATGCTTTCAAGTCGAAACAACAACCGCCGTCCAAAGCTCACTGCACTGTCAAAAGGATCACTCTGAAAAAGCTTTTAAACCAGATCGTTTGATCTAGCAACGCCATACCAATACTAAATATGTATAAAAGTCTCTATTCCAGAGACAAAAGTAAAAAAATTAAATCCAAATACGTAACAGAACTTTGCGTTTTTGAATTATCTTTGAAACATCAAGAAAACTTTCGCGTGAATCCACGCCCGTATTCAAACAGATACTTACACAAGTCAGGCAGACTGTATTTATTCCTTGCTAGATAAAAATTGTCATAAGAAGCATGATTTCCAGTGTTGTAATCAAATATTAAAACGTCCAGCCAATCGCTTCCCGCTTCTCAATTCCTGTTTAAATTCTCTCTAAAGTCTTTTTTCTTGCACATTGCCAACGGTTCCATCTCATGAAACTGACGCATAAATTTGTCTTAATTTAATAATAAAAATATTTTTTCAAATCTTCTATATGTTAATTTGTCAATTATTTTCACTTTTCTGCTCTTTTGCGAAAAATCATCTTCTATTTTTCTTCCTTGCTATAAATTTGTTTTGAGGCGATGTGTCCAGTGCTATATTTCACGGACAGTTTAAACATAAAACCACTGGTATTTCATAGTGAAAGCCATAAGAGATAAACCAGCGCCCCGCAACTGAAACAGAAATTTAGCCCACCGATCTTGACGATATATTGGGTGAGTAGTATTGATCTCGATACATTATTGAGGAGTAACCTTATGATTTAATTTTGCGCGAATCACTGAAGAAATATTAGGAAAATTAGGTATCCCAATCGGTATATTGTCTTTTTTCTCTTTTTTGTTTCAACTTATTTTATATTATAAAAATTTTTTTATTCTAAAATTTTCAAAAATCACTTTAAAAAATCAGGTTGAGAAATTACAGAACAATTGGCCCATGCGCATTATGCCATGGAACCGTATTTTGATTGACGCTATAAAAGGTATGGCAATCAGCGGATACCCACAGATACGATCTTTCAAAAAAAAGAGTTATCCGAGCGAGCAAAGGCTCTCACGGACAACTCTTTAAAAGGCAAACCATTCTTTACATTCTGATATTGATCAAATGGGCAACCCCAGGGATACTTTCCCCCTGTTGGGAAGAGGTGGGAGACATCAGTGCCCCGGTAGCCATAAATAAGATGTTCCGAAGCTGTCTCTTTTGCATTTTATTCAGAACTATCGAGCAAAGTACCGATGCGCTGCAGCCGCATCCAGAACCGCCCGCGTGAACATCCTGGGTCTGGCGGTCAAAAATCAGCAGGCCGCAATCCTGGTGGTTTTCCTGGATCGATACATTCTTCCGGCTTAAAAGCTCATACAGCAGCTTGCTTCCCACATCTCCCAGATCCCCAGTTAGAATTAAATCGTAGTCTTTGGGATTTGTTCCTGTATCGCTGAGAAAATCCCGCAGTGTCTGGGCGGCCGCAGGCGCCATGGCGGCGCCCATATTGGCGGCGTCCTTAATTCCCAAATCGGCAATCCGTCCTACCGTTACCGCCGAAACATAAGGCACATTCTCCCCTTTTCCAACTACCGCGGCGCCAGAACCGGTTACGGTCCACTGGGCGGTAGGAGTCCTTTGTCCGCCGTATTCCAAGGGAAACCGGAACTGCCGCTCCGCCGAACAGAAGTGGCTGGATGTGACTGCAACACATAGGTTCGCCATTCCTCCATCCACCAGGAAGGAGGACAATGCCAGGGTCTGCGCCATGGTAGAACACGCCCCGTATTGTCCCAGAAAAGGGATTCCCAGACTTCTAAGTCCAAAGGTGGAGGAAATGCATTGGTTGAGTAAATCCCCCGCGAAAATGTAGTCCACAGCATCTGCCGTCACCCCCGCTTTCTTCATGGCACAGTTAACCGCTTCCTTTTGCAGCCGGCTCTCCGCTTTTTCCCAACTTTTTTCTCCTAGTGTGGTATCCTCATAGGTCAAATCAAAGGACTTTCCCAGAGGACCTTCTGACTCCTTTTTTCCACAGATCGCCGCATATCCCAATATTGCCGGGTTATGATCCATAACAACGGTATATCGTCCCATCCTTTTTCCCATGAAAAACTTTTCCTCCTATCAATACAAACCAAACACAAACACGATAATACCGTAAATCACTGAAGCGGTAATGCCGTATACTAAAACCGGTCCGGCGATCACAAACATCTTCGCCCCGATCCCCATAATAAAACCCTCCGCTTTGAATTCAATAGCGGGACTGACTACTGCGTTGGCAAATCCTGTAATAGGCACCAGGGTACCCGCTCCAGCCACCTTTGCGATATTATCATAAACATGCAGGGCGGTCAAAACAGCGCTCAGCCCAATCAGGGTGACAGATACGGCACATCGGGCATCCTGAAGGCTTAAACCGGTTTGCTGATATAGGTTGACCAAAATCTGGCCGATCGTGCAAATCAATCCGCCAATCAAGAAGGCGAAAAGAGCGTTTCTCCAGCATTTGGAATTAGGAGAGGCTTCCTTGGTCATCTGGGAGTATTCTTGTTCCGTAATTTTCAAACAGTCCACGTTCCTTTCTCTAGAGCTCCTAACCGGGAAGAAGCTGCTCATTTAAGTTTATTTTCCCGTTCTGTTTGAAAAATATGCAAAAAGCGCCCTCAGAAACGCCAGATATTTGACAATGACACAATAATTTTTGCTGTTTGAAAAATATGCAAAAAGCGCCCCCGGAAAAGCTCCGGGAGCGCTTTTGTTTTAAAATTTACTGGATCCTTGCTTTCCGTTTACCAGGCAAGCTTATTTCTCGCCGTAAACTTCCTGCAGTTTGACCAGATGCTCATAACGGTCAGCTGCGGCTTTTTCCGCCTTTTCGAAGAGCTTTTCAGCTCTCTCCGGGAAAGCGCGGGTCAAGGAATTATAACGAACCTCGCCCATGATAAAGTCGCGATAGCTGGCGGTCGGAGCCTTGCTGTCCAGAGTGAACGGATTCTCACCGTTGTCAGCCTTACGAGGATCGAAACGGAAGTTGTTCCAATAACCAGCGGCTACAGCCTTCTTTTCTTCCGCCTGGGAGATTCCCATACCGCCCTTGAGACCATGGTTGATGCAAGGAGCGTAAGCGATAATGATAGAAGGACCATTGTAGCTTTCCGCCTCAGTAAAGGCCTTGATGCACTGATTGTAATCAGCGCCCATAGCCACCTGGGCAACATATACATAACCGTAGCTCATAGCGATGCCGGCCAGATCCTTTTTCTTGGTAGCCTTACCAGCAGCGGCGAACTGAGCGACAGAACCAACCGGAGTAGCCTTAGAAGCCTGACCACCGGTGTTGGAGTAAACCTCGGTATCAAAGACCAGAACGTTCACGTTTTCGCCGGAAGCCAGCACGTGATCCAGGCCGCCGAAGCCGATATCATAGGCCCAACCGTCTCCGCCGAAGATCCACATGGATTTCTTAGCCAGGAAGTCCTTGTCAGCCAAGGTCTTCTTCGCAAGCTGGCCGACTTCGCAATCATAAGCGGAAGCCTTCTCCAGCTCAGCGATCAGAGCATCGGCAGCGCCACGGTTAGCGCCGGAATCGTTGAAGGTATCAATATAATCGGCACAGGCTTTCTTCATAGCCTCATCGTCGGTCTTTGCAGCGATCTCATTGATATACTCAGCCAGTCTGCCGCGGACAGCCTTCTGGCCCAGAGTCATACCGAAACCGAACTCGGCGTTATCCTCGAACAGGGAGTTCTGCCAAGCCGGGCCATAGCCCTTCTTGTTGACCGTATAAGGAGTCGCAGGCGCGGAACCGCCCCAGATGGAGGAGCAACCGGTGGCGTTGGCGATAAACATTCTGTCACCGAACAACTGAGTAGCCAGCTTGGCGTAAGGAGTCTCGCCGCAACCAGCGCAGGCGCCGGAGAACTCGAGCAAGGGCTGCTTGAACTGACTGCCCTTCACGGTGGTCTCCTTAAACTTGGCGGCAACCTCAGGCTTCTCGTTCAGGGTACGGCCGTAATCAAAGACCTTCTGGCCAGGACGCTGGGTATCGATAGGCTTCATAGTCAGAGCTTTCTCACCCTTCATGCCCGGGCATACCTGAGCACAGGAACCGCAACCGGTGCAATCCAGAGTGGAAATGGTCATAACAAACTTCATGCCGGGTACGCCGGTCATATCCTTGGACTTGGTGCCCTCGGGAGCGGCGGCCAGCTCGTCGGCGGTCATAGCCACCGGACGGATGACAGCGTGAGGACATACATAAGAGCAGAAGTTACACTGAATGCAGTTCTGCGGATTCCACTCGGGTACGTCTACCGCGATACCGCGCTTTTCAAAGGCGGAAGAACCCTGAGGAGCGGTGCCGTCCACGTGAGGCATAAAGGTAGAAACCGGCAGCTTGTTGCCCTGATAGGCATTGACCGGATTCAGCACATTGTTGACATACTGCTCCAGATCCTTTCTGTCGGTGGTAACCAGCTTCTTCTCTTCGCAGGCGCAGGCGTCCTTCCAGGAAGCGGGAACCTCAACCTTATGAACATCACTGACGCCTCTCTCGATAGCGGCATGGTTCATGGCGACGATCTTCTCACCCTTCTTAGAGTAGGACTTGGTGGCGGCGTCCTTCATATACTGAACGGCGTCAGCCTCAGGAATGATGTTGGCGATCTTAAAGAACGCGGCCTGGAGAATGGTGTTGATACGGCCGCCTAAGCCGATTTCCTTACCAATCTTGATACCGTCGATGGTATAGAGATTGATGTCATTGTCGGCGATGAATTTCTTCATCTTGCCAGGCAGTCTCTTATCCAGCTCTTCCACATCCCAAGGACAGTTCAGAAGGAAGTTACCGCCCTTCTTCAGATCCTCGACAATATCATACTTGTCCACATAAGAGGGGTTATGGCAAGCTACGAAGTCAGCCTTGCTGATATAATAGGTGGATTTGATCGGCTTGTGACCAAAACGCAGATGGGATACGGTCAAACCGCCGGACTTCTTAGAGTCATAGGCGAAGTAGCCCTGAGCGTACATATCGGTGTGGTCGCCGATGATCTTAATGGAGTTCTTGTTGGCGCCTACGGTGCCGTCCGCGCCCAGGCCCCAGAACTTACAGGAATGAGTTCCGGCAGGAGTCGTATCCGGATTTTCCTTCTCGTCCAGAGACAGATGGGTCACATCGTCCACAATGCCGATGGTGAAGCGCTTCTTCGGAGTATCGGTCTCCATATTGCGATACACAGCGATGATCTGGGCCGGGGTGGTATCCTTAGAGCTCAAGCCGTAGCGGCCGGTGTAGACCGGAATGCAGCCGAAAGGAGTGCCGGACAGGGCAGCCAGAACATCCAGATACAGAGGCTCGCCGATAGAACCGGGTTCCTTGGTTCTGTCAAGAACAGAGATCACCTTCACAGTGGAAGGAATCACATCCAGCAGATACTTGGCCACGAAGGGACGGTACAGTCTGACTTTAATCAAACCGACCTTGTCACCGGCGGCGTTCAGATAGTCCACAACTTCTTCCGCGCATTCGCAGACAGAGCCCATGGCGATGATGACTCTTTCCGCGTCGGGAGCGCCATAGTAGTTGAAGGGCTTATAATCGGTGCCGATCTTGGCGTTGACTTGATTCATATAGTCAACTACAACTTCAGGAACCGCATCGTAATAGGTGTTGCAAGCCTCGCGAGCCTGGAAGAAGATATCGTCGTTCTGAGCGGTACCACGAATCACCGGATGCTCAGGATTCAAAGCGCGGCGACGGAATTGATCCACAGCCTCCCAATCCAGCATATCGGCCAGATCCTTATAATCCCACTGCTCGATCTTCTGCACTTCGTGAGAGGTGCGGAAGCCGTCGAAGAAATGCAGGAAGGGAACTCTTCCCTTGATGGCGCTCAGATGAGCGACAGCGCCCAAATCCATAACCTCTTGCGGGCTGTTGGAGCACAGCATGGCATAACCGGTCTGGCGGCACGCATAAATATCGGAATGATCACCAAAAATGGAAAGGGCATGACTGGTAATGGCACGAGCAGACACATGAATAACGCTGGGTAGCAGTTCGCCAGCCATTTTGTACATATTGGGGATCATCAGTAACAATCCCTGAGAAGCAGTGTAAGTGGTGGTCAGCGCACCGCCCTGTAAGGAGCCGTGCACAGCACCAGCGGCGCCGGCCTCAGACTGCATCTCGGTTACCTGTACTTCTCTGCCAAACAAGTTCTTTACGCCGTTGGCGGCAAACTTGTCCGTCTCATCCGCCATTACGGAAGAGGGGGTGATGGGGTAGATGGCAGCTACGTCGGTAAACGCATAGGATACATACGCGGCGGCGTTGTTACCATCCATGGTTTTCATTTTTCTTGCCATGTAATATTTCCTCCTTTTAGGTTAGCTCATGAAAGAGACTTTGCAACAGTCGGCTCTGTTACATCACATAAGATTTTATCATTTTTTTAACCTTCTGTAAAGGATAAAAATCGATTTCCCAGGGAATTTTACCGCCTTTTAATAAAAGTTTCACAAACTTAGGTCACTCTTGACAAAACAAGGGGGTATCTTGTAAAATGAAACCAACTTTATATATTGAAAGGGGATTATACATCCATGCCTGCTGACCCTGTTCCCGACGGCGACCCGTTGATACAGATCATCCTTCTGCTGGCTCTGATCTTGGTCAACGCCTTTTTTGCCGCGTCGGAAATCGCATTGATCACGTTAAACGACAACAAAATCCAAAAAATGGCCGAGGACGGCCACAAAAAAGCGCAGAAGATTCTGAAGCTCACTAAAAATTCCAGCCGATTCCTCAGCACGATTCAGATCGGCGTCACTTTATCGGGCTTTCTGACTTCCGCGTCCGCGTCTCAGAGCTTCGCCAAGAAGCTCGCCGATGTTATGACCTTCCTTCCCTTCTCTCCTGCCGTGATAGAAGGCGTGGCTACGGTCATCATCACCGTTATCCTATCTTATTTCTCTCTGGTCTTGGGCGAACTGGTGCCCAAAAAAATCGCGATGCAAAAGTCAGAGACCTTGGCGTTCCGGTTTATCGGCGTGTTAAACGCTACCGCCACTATCTTTAAGCCTTTTGTATCTTTTCTGACCGTATCCACAAACTTTGTGCTCCGGCTGCTGCGGATTGATCCCAACGCCTCAGAAGAGACCGTCACCGAAGAGGAAATCCTGATGATGGTGGATGTCGGTGAACAAAAGGGCGTGATTCAAAACAGCGCCAAGGATATGATCGCCAACATTTTCGAGTTCGACGACACCACGGTTACCGAAATTATGACCCACCGCACTGACATGACGGCGGTCGAGGACACAAGTTCTATTTCCGAAGCCGTAAATCTGTCTATTGAAAACGGCTATTCTCGGATTCCCGTGTATCACGAGGATCTGGACGATATCGTAGGTATTGTCTATGTAAAAGATCTTCTAAAATACGTCTGCTCGCAAATGCCAGAGGAAACCAAGCTTACCGACGTGATGCGCAGCGCCAGCTTTATTCCAGAAACCAAACGGTGCAGCGAACTGTTCGCGGAAATGACCGCCAGCAAAACCCAGATGGCCATTATCGTGGACGAATACGGCGGTACCGAAGGCCTTGTCACCATGGAAGATTTGGTAGAGGCCATTGTGGGAAATATTCAGGATGAATATGACAACGAAGAGGAGGAAATCCACAAGGTCAATGACAATACCTTCACCGTGGATGGCACTACCTCAATCGATGAGATTTCTGATCTGCTGGGGGTTACCTTTCCAGACGGTGACTACGACACCGTTTCCGGTCTGGTCATCGAGTATCTGGGCCATATTCCCAAACCGGGCGAGCACCCCACAGTCAATATTGAAAATGTCCGCTTTACCGTGGAGGAAGTGGAAAACCGGAGAATTGATAAAGTATTAATCATCAAACCCTCCCAGCTTCCGGAAAAAACGGACGGCAAACAAAAATAACCCAAAAAGGACGAAGCCTTTTGGCTTCGTCCTTTCTCTATCAACGCCAAATGCAGCTGATATGCCCACCTTAACCTACCCTTTTCCATATTGAAGTAATAAATTCTTACACTTTTACACTCCTAAGATCTTTCGCAGTTCTTACGCTAACTTAAGCCGTGATTTTTTTTGTTTAATCCAAAGAGTTCTTAAATGCCAAGACAATTTAAGACATTGCGGCAGTGCTTCGAAGTATCAGGATAATCCAAAATTTCAAGTCAATCCGAAACGCCGGGGCAATGTGAATATCGGGGCGGGTCAAAACAACGCAAACTAAGATGCGTTTCTTACCGCAAGCCGCGACTCACCGTCAAGGCTCCGACTCATCCTTTAAAAGGAACTCTTTGTTTTGAAACATGAGGTGTGGAATCATTTCCCGATCTACGCTTCCGGCCTTTATGGCATCCGCCAACAGCAACAGCTGAGAAATACTGGCCGCAGCCCCTAAAACGCCAGTGTTCCGACTGATTCTTTCTAACTGCGCCTGAATATTTCCGTTAAAATGTCCGGAGACAAACAGAAAATAGAAGGATCCTAGTCCCGGGTCAAAATTCTCCCACCATTTGTTTGGGTTAATCAGCTCATCTCGTGTCTGATTTTCCCGGACATATCGCTCCATCTCATCCGCCTGAGAAATAGGCAGGCTGTAACCGGAAGAATAGGCTTTGGTATCCAAGATAATTCCGTAATCGTCCGTTAGCTTAACGGTATACAGAACGCCATCCGGCCGGCGGCTGCCTCCCAGATGCAGGCCCTGAAATCCACATTCCTCGGTCAGCAGTTCGATCACTTTCATTTCAAATAAACGGTTCTGCTTGCTGTCATAGGCCAGATCCACCAGCGACAGATATTCATGGGAAAGATTCTTTAGCTGTTCCCGCAGCTCTTCTTTCTGCTCTGACAGACTGGATTTGGTAATCTCCTTAGGCATCGGCAAAACCAAATCGTTGATCTCATCCTTCCAAACGCATCCCCGCTCCCCGGCGTCAATGTGCAATCCGATATGAATCAGCCCTTGAACATCATCCCGGATGGTAGCCTCATCTTCCTGAAGTCCTACTGTTTCCAAATATTTCTGGATAGCCTCGTAAGTAACCGTTCCCTTTCCCTCAGACACCGCTTTCAACACACAGGTTCTTCTAGTCCTCAGGTATTCCCGGTCCTCACCTTTAGTCGCCATCATTTCAAAGGACACATTTTTCAAAAGCCGCTTATGACGGCTGCGGCCCCGGGCACGGTTCAGGGCACTTAACCCTAAGCCGGTAATCACATAAGCCTGCCCAATGGACTCGGTATATTCCCTGCCGGCAAAAGTAATCGTCACCGGCTTTGCTACCTGTTCCACCAATCCCAACTTTTCCATCCATTTGGCGATCATCCTGGCGTATTTGTCCGAGGAACCATCCCAATCGGTTTTCATTTTATTTTTCTCCTTGGCGTCATCCATAGATGCCAAAGACCGGATCAACACCGATTGAGGCAGACTGGTAAAACCGTCCTCCCCCACGAAGCCCAACTGTTTTCCGATTTCGAATTTTGTCAAGTGGGCACCCTCGCCCTCCGCCAAAAGGTCTAAAATTCTCACCGCGGGAGGATAGGCCAAAATAGCGGCGGTAAGCAGTTCTTGTTCTTGTGCATTTAAGGGAGATCCTTCTGTTCTGGCTTTCGCCAGAGCTTTTCCGGCATCGGTGAGCTCAAAGGTATCATCACGATATGTATAGCGCAGAAATCCCAAAGCATGGGCCCAACGGACAAAATTATCCGCCGGCCAGTCTCCAATAAAGGGACGCACCTGTCCTTTCACCACGGCCTGAACGATTCCGTTGCACCGCGCGGCGCTTCGAGGCGTGAAGGCGGTGCCCACCAAATCAGAGTATGAAATCCGTAACGGTCTCTGATTAAGAGCATCCAATAGTCTCTGTCTACCGTCCCGCTCCTCCACTAAATCCGGGATTGTCCGCTCGACAAGCTCCTTATGCTTGAGGGAGGTCTCATCAAAAACCGCTACCACATCGCACAGGCTCCTGAAATCACTGGGATCCTGAACCCAGCCAAACGTTCTAAATCTTTTTGTCTCGGTGGGAATTAAATGAATCATATCAGCCCTCCTTATCGTAGTTTACAATTAAAACCTCCCGGCTGCTCCCTCTTTGCGTGTTATAACTGGAATTGGAATAACTGGAGCTTAAGTCGATCACCCGGTATCGTCCACTCCAATTCAGCAGCAGATCGTTCGTCTGTCCTTTATGCTCCAGGACATTGGAAAGGGCGAACCGAATATTTCTTTCATTTGCCCGATCCAGAAAATCCAAAAGCTGAAGCTCTTTCTCACGGTTCCAATCCTGAAACCCCCGATTGCCGTCATTATAGGCGCCTGTAGTGATCAGATAGGGAGGATCGCAGTAAATCATATCCTGGGGTCCCAGCTCATCCAGGTCAAATAAAGTGAACTCCTGATTGGTGAAGGTCACCGGGCTGCTTTGCAGCTTTTCTACAAAGGCGATCAGGTTGCTTCGCATCTGCTGGGAAAACTGGCTCCGGTTCCGTCCGAAAGGATTGTTGTATTCCAGCCGGTTATTAAATCGGAACTGATAATTAAAAGAAAAACAAGCCAATGTATAGAGATCTATCGGATCTCCTGTTTGGTTATAGTAGACTCGGAATTTCAAAAAGCCCTGCTCGTTCACCTTGGAAAGCTGAAACTTTTCGATATTCCTGTCGATCCTCCGGAGAATATCTTCCAGATTCATGGACTGAAACGTCTGGAACAACTCAATAATTTTTGAGTTGATATCATTGCAGATGATTCGATCCGCGGAGACGTTGATGGCCACATTAGCGCCGCCGGAGAACAGGTCCACAAAGGTAGCGATCTCCTTGGGGAATCGAGGCAGAATCTGTGGCAGCAGTTTATATTTCCCCCCGATGTAATTCAAAGGGCTTTTCAGGTATTTTTTCGTAGCCACCACCTTATTATTGCTGAAAGGGCTAGTCCGGATCTGATACACTTTGGTATGGTGAATTTTTTTGCGAACGTAAAAAATGTATTCCTGCAGATTATTTTCATCGCTGGGAAGCTTGCTTTTATACTTTTTATAAGGAATATCATATCTGCGGTAACTACTCTCTACTCCCCGCTTTTTCAAAATTTTCTCGATCTCTTGAGCTGACATTAATCCCTCAGTGCTGTAGCTCAGCACCAGATGGTCAAATTTCGCGTTGGCTACCAGCTCTTCAAACGCCTGAGATACCTGATTTTTTACACAGAAAGCAGACTTTTGCTCCTCGTAGGGACGCATACCGGTCACACCTGTTATTTTCGGCCGATCATAACGGGAGATCGTCTCCAGCAGGTGATAATTTGGGGCGTACTGTCTGCTGTTATAGGGCGGATCCAAATATAAAATATCCCCTTCGATTTGACGAATAAGCTGATTGGAATCCAAATGATAACAGCGGTTTTGATAACCATTATCCACTACCTCCAGACGGATCATGCTGAAATCTTTATACGCCCTTTTGTCCCACTGCTTTAGATAAGCCCCGTAGGTCCCGGTGATATTGGAAACAAAGGGTACGCCCTCGATCAGCCCCGCCAAAAGATAATAATATTCGTTTTCATTCAGCAGCCCGGCCGTTTTCCAGGATTCAATGATATTCCGGATAAAATCGATCCTCTTGGCGTTCTGCGGAGAAAGATACATTCGGCTGCAATGCTCATTGGGGGAATAATTCTGGGTAATGAAAAATTGTTCAGGGTCCACTTCCAAATCGGAAATTTTGGTTTCCTCTAGAAAAGAAAAAGGATCTAAAATCCCGATTTTCTTCAGCTTCTTAAACTGAGGAACACTGTTGTTTTCAATGGTGGCCTTCTGAATCACATAAGAAAAGTGAAGCAAATCGTTGGAAATAATCTCATAATCCGGCTTAAAGTAGCGGGCCACCGTACCTGTACCGGAAAAAATATCGCAAAATACCCGTTCCGTCCCGTCGGTATTCTCCTGAATCACCTGCTTAATACGATCCAGCAACAATGCTTTTCCGCCGATAAATCTCATAGTGCAATCTCACATCCCAAAACATCCTTTTTATATAGTATACCATTCTTTCTGTGATTTTCAAGAGCGAAACCATCCGCCGAAGGCCCAGAGCCAAAACCAGAAAAAGCCATGGCCTCCCAGCGGCCTAGCGGCCTAACTTCTTTCTGGTTCCTCCCCTTTTTCTGGTTCCTCCCCTTCATTATTTTCTGAAAAAGGACATCGCGTGCCCATTCGCATGTCATCATTGGGTAAGCCACTGCCGCACTTTTACGCCGCACGAAAAAGCAGGACGGAAAAGCCGACCGCTCTTCCGTCCTGCCATTCTATTCTGCTTCCAAATCATTTGAAAATCGGGAAGGTTTTGAAACCGTACCGCTCTTCTAAATTAAATTTACAGCCACCTCCCGGTTTTGCGAGAAAAGCAGGCACAAGGCCATTTTACTTCATGATCTCGTATCGAGAGAATGCGGCTGTAATCACAAGGGTAACACCCAAATAAATCAAGTAACCTCCCATCAGCATAATCCACAAGCTGGTACCTGAGGTAGGATTGATCACCAGCAAGAAACCAAAAGCAATATGGAGCGCGCTCTGAAGGAACAGCCAGAGAAAGGGCTTTTTCCTCTCCCGCGCCTTAATCGCCTCATTCATTTTCACCGCGCCCAGCGCCAGAACCACAATTCCGCTCACCGCAGCAAAAATAGTAATCGGGACGCTACGATGAAGTAAAAAGGCAGCGCCAAATACCACAAATACAATACCCACTACAAGTTTTAAAGTGGGAAAAGCCAGATATTTCTTTTCCAGAAAGCACTGGACGATTTGGAAAATTCCAATGACGAAAGTGACTGCGCCGGCCAAAAACGAAAACATATTAGCCAGGACACCGGGGAAAATCACACACGCCAGACCGGTCAAGGCGGTCAAGACACCTTCTACAATCTCCGACCATTTCAGGCGTTTCAGCATTTTATCCATAATGGTCTTCCTCCTTAGGAAGTCAAAAAAATTACTCCCAGATTATAAAGAGCATGGAAAAAAATCGGGCCCCATAGGTTTCTAGTTTTTTCAAAAACGCCTCCCAATATCAGGCCTGTGACGAAAACTGACGCTCCATTGACCAAAAATTCTCCTGGTAAAATCGTTCCTGAGGAAAGCCAGGTAGGAAAATGAATCAGCAGAAAAGCCCCAGCGGAGATTATATCCGCTTTTTCAAAGGAAAACTTTGACAAAAGGGAGTTTAGCAAAAGCCCGCGGAAAAACAATTCCTCTGTTAATCCGGCGAACAAAACCGTAGAAAGAATTTCTCCTATACCGGGAGACTGAAGTACCACGCCCTGGGCGTGATTTCTCAAAAAATTCGTTAGCAAAAAGAACAGCAGGAAAATAGCGCCGCCTCCCAGTCCCACGAGAATGGTTTCCCGATTCATGCGGAACCACCGTTCCGGCGGTGACACCAGAACCATTTTTCTTTTTTCCCCAACAAGGAGAAACACCGGGAGGCCGTAAACCAAAAGTTTGATCACACCCTCAGCCAGAGCCGCCGGAAGTTCCGGCAAAGCCTGGTACAACAGGTTTTGTCCCCATAGCCGGTAACAAGTCCATAGGATCAGAAGCCAAAGATATCCTGCGATAAGATAAAAACCCTCTTTGGATATTTTTATTTTTCCCATCGGTCAATACAGCACCAGAGTGTTTTTGCTTACCACACATTTACACTCGAAGCTTTCCTCCGTTTTTTTCTTGAGATCACAAATAGAATGATACTCAAACTCGTAATTCCCGAGACTGTCTGTCATCACCTTTCTGGTTATGAGAAACCGGTCCTCCACGCAGCTCACAAATTCTCCCAGCTGTTTTTGGTATTCCCCCTGGACCTGACTGTTAACAACTCCCTTTACCAAACAGGTCTCCTCTCCCTCGGTAATGCGGTAAACCTTACACTCCTTCATATCCACATGATAATAACAATCCTCACGGTCAAAGGAAAGCTGGCTCAGGACCTCTACCTTACCGGTGGATTTATCACACCGGCAAATACATTCGCTTTCCGTGGGAAAATGTCTCGCCCGGAAATAAACATATCCCTGTTCCATGCCGGTATAGCGGGCTAAGCCTTCGATGCCAGCGGTCACCAGCTTTTTTAAGGTCAAGGCCTCCGCTCCATCCATCAATTCCCGCAAAATATCCGAAACCAGCCCATCCCAAATGTAGTCGCAAACCGGCTGGCTGATCCAACGGGCGTTTTTGTAGCATTTCTCCTTATGCGCCTCATCTCCGTAAGGATTGAGCAGCAACGCTCTGCTTTCTCCCGCTTCCCAATAAAGCACAATGTCCTCACCGCCTAAGCGGCATAAAATCTGATCTCTTACCAGATATTTTTCCGCCGTATCCAAATCGTGCAAGTAAGCGATTCGGGCGTGGCCGGTTTTTTCGTGATATTTCGCAAACAATTCTTCATACTTCTCATTGGCGGTGGTCCAGAGAAGAATATGCCCTTTATCCAGAGCCTTACAGTCGGAAAAAGCGCCGATCAGTTTTATTTTCAGCCGGGCGGTTTCCTCGCCTGTGTTTTTGTCCACCCGAATTACCCAAACACTTTCCCCTCCGTTTTCCAGCAGCAGCACAATGCTGTCAGGAAAACTGAAAAGATGCTGTACGAATGTGGGATCATCCAACGAGTAATGGGTCACCACTCGCTCCCGCTTAGACACCCGGTTGTATTCCAGCAAAAACAGGTTGTTGTGGCCTTCTTCCTTTTTTTCCTCTGCGTAATAAATAAAATCATCGTTGATTTCGATGATTTCCACGTTTCTCACGGCGAAAACATTTCTGATATCCACCACAACCATAGCTGCAGCTCCCTTCTTTCCCCGGCCTTCCGGCTGGAGCGGATTGAAAATGGTAATCATGGGGTTATTATAGCACAAAAGAGAAAGGGTTCCAAGACGCCGCCCCAGAAAACCTTCGGTTTGTTCTAACTTCTTTTCAAAACCGAAGGGCCTTGGAACTGTGGAAAAATAAAGCGTAACCATTCCTTTTTGCGCCGATCTCATATTCGATGAGAAATCTTCACCGTTACAACAGACTTTACCACTATCAAAGGGAAACAGCGGGAAGAAGGAATGACGTTTTTATTTTCTGATTAAAAACAGAGGCAAAATTAGTTTTACTCGCAAAATTTTATAAAACAGCAGGTTTGTGTAGAAATGAAACACAAAAAATTGTATAATAAACCTGTAAACGAAAGGAGGGGTTCTATGAAACAAAAACGCTTGTTCGCGCGGTTTTTGCCGGTGCTTCTCCTTGTTTTCCTTTTATTACTGCTCTGCGGCTGTTCTGTGCGGCAACCGGACACTCATTTGACCTTGAACGCCGACGGTTCCGGCGTGCGTGTTATGAACTGTGTCATCGCAAACAGCGATCTTTCTGGAAAAATTAACGGCGGAGAGGCCGCTTTCGACGCGTTTCTTTCCCTCCATTGTCCTCCGGAGCTCACCTATGAAAAAAGTCAAGGTCGGTTCCACACGAATTACCGTTTTACGCTATCCTTTGACAATATTTCAGATTATCAGGAAAAGGCTTCCGCCCTCTTAGGCAAAGAAGCCGAACTTTACTATTCCAGCCCGAACAATCTATTCGCTCAGGGGCAGGTCCTGCGGGAAAACTTTACCTCCCAGGAGCTAATGAACTGGATTCTTGTCGAAGGGAAAAAAGAGGGACTTCTGGACCAGCAGGACACTCTTTTTACCCTGACCGGCAATGAAATTCAGCAGGGCGACCGGACGATTTCTTCCGGGGACAGGCTGGAACTGTTTACCCTGAATTACCAGCCGATCGACAAGATCACCATACATACTGATCTTCTTCCCGACGGTTCTTACCACCGGACCTTATCTTATCAAATCCCCCAGAATGTCTGTGACACTTTGGGGACTCAATTGGATCAGTACATGGCCACACTGGTGCCGGAGAACGGAAAAAGCGGCTGGGAGATTATCTCTACCGGCCGGGTTTTCACCCTATCTTTCGACGCCGAGGACACGGAAGAGCTTACAGCTTTCACACGGCAGGCCTTGGACAGTGAATCGCCTGAAGCGAAATTCACTTCCACGGAGCAGACTCTGTTCAGCGCCCGGCATGTATTCCAGGAAACTCTGGATTTTTCCTCTTTTCCTTCCAATCACGAGGGGAAAACCTTTGTGAATTATACCTTCAGCACAAAAGATCATTCCGGTATCTCCCAGGTCACCTTGAAAAGCGGTGGCCAAGCGGTCGATCCTAGCAGCGCGGTAGAAGATAACCAATTCCAATTTCAAGGAGACACTTCCTTATTAGAGCTTTCCCTGAAAAGCAGCGACGAATATTCCGTTTCAGCGGTCAATCTCTCTCTTTCCGAGGAAGACAACGGCACCTATCAAAGAATCTTGACCTTTACTTTTACCGGTAGCAAGGGCGGCCCGGAAAAAGCCAAGGACTATTTTTCTTCTCTGCCTACCCAGTTTACCAACGCGCAGGTCAAAGGAAACCAATGTGTGATCACGATCACCGGTTCTCCCGGTGAAATCACCAGTGATCAGGCGGTCATTCTTGGCGAGGGCAATACGATAAGCTATACCCGGCAAGACGGATTCTCCCCCTTCTCTTATGACAGTGTAGAAGACCGCCTGGAACTTTCTTCCTTTTTGCAAAAAATAGGCTTTACCGGTCGCCCCACATATCGTTATCTCTCTTCCCGACCTCTGGATGAGTTTCTCCAAACCGACAGCGTCAGAGGGCGTCAGACCTTTGACGGCGACCAAGCCCAGGCCGGAAAAGCGATTCCCACGCAAGGAGCGGTTGTTTTGACAATGGTCAACAAAAGCTGGAATCCCGCTTTCTGGGGGATAACAGGCGGTGGGGTTCTGCTGATTTTGCTGGCGGCCGGCGCTGTGTGTTTCCGATTCCATCAGATGGTTTCTCAAAAAAGAAAACCTGAGGACGAGTTTATTGTATTGGAGGAATTCTGTCCCCGGTGCGGCGCGGTGCTCTATGAGGGGATGCGGTACTGCACGCAATGCGGTGCGGATCTAAAGGCTTCGGGCGTAGTGTATGAAGAAGGAAAGGATTGACGATATGGTAGAAAGAAAACACGGCTGGACCATCGAGGCGGATATCCATGGTATGCGGGCCTTAGAGGCTAAACACGAGTTAGAGCTTTTGATTGGAAGAGCCGGAAAAGATATCCGCGAAATCGTGGTAATTCATGGTTATCACGGCGGCAGCGCTTTAAAAAACATGGTCCGTACGGAACTGCGTCACCCCAGAATTCAGCAAAAAATTCTTTCCTTGAACCAGGGGGAAACCACGCTTCTTCTCAAAAAGCTTTCATAAGCGATCCGTCTTTTGTCCACGCGGGAAACTATTCGATTGGTCGCCGCGGGCACTTCGGATTCCTTGGAATGAAATAAATAAGGTAAGACACCAAATTATTAAAAAAGCCTTTACGGAGTCTTTCCGCAAAGGCTTTTAAAAGTTTTTATTGCTTAATCAGCTTAATCATCGAAAGATTCTTCAGAACCCTCAGAAGAACTGGAAGAGCTCGCCGTTTCCGAACTTCCCATTTCACTGCCAATAACTTTAGTGGAGGGCCCATAAAGCGGGTCGACCGTTTCCTCGTAGATAAACCGCTGGAGATGCTCTCTAGCGGTATCCCAATCGTCGATTGCCAGCACATTGCCCGCATCTACGTCAACCGCCGAAAAGGCTCCGTCTTCCGGCAACCGGAACTGATACATAGGATAATCCATATAAGAAGAAATCGCACCGCTTGCCAGACCCGCCATCTCATTGACCGAGATATTAGTGGTAACCCCAGGAAGAATCTTGGTCAGCAAGGTCAAAAGGGTTCCTACATCCCGGGTGCCTTTTACCTTGTTCAGCACCTGCAGCATAAAGTTTCTCTGCCGCTGCGTTCTTCCGAAGTCATCTCCCACACCGTATCGGATTCTGACATATACTAATGCGGTCGCTCCGTTCAGCGTGTTCTTACCCTCTGTAAAATTCGCAAATTCCGGGCCCACGCTTTCGTTCATAACGTCCGCTTCCGTTTGGGTCATCTCTACCTCGATTCCTCCCAGAGTATCTACAATTCCAGGGAAGGTATCAAAATATACCACAGCGTAACGGTCGATATCGATTCCAAAATTTCTTTCTATTGTTTCAATAGCAAGAGCGGGACCACCGTAAGAATAAGCGTGCGTCAGTTTCGTGTCTCCCCACTCCGGCACATTCACATAGGTATCACGCATAAAAGAAGTCAGTTTCAACTTTTTATGCCGGTTATCTATAGACAGAAGCATCATGGTATCCGATCTGCCGTATCCTACTTCTCCTGGACGCTCATCGGAACCGAACAACATAATGTTTAACACCATCGGATCTTTAATCAGGGTGCCGTCGATATTAGCGGGAACTTCCGCGATACTGCTGGTATTACTGGAATTACTGCTGGCGGTAAGAGCTTCCTTTACGCTACTATCCAGTACGGCGGAATCAAGATTCTGGTACATGCCGGCAATCAGACCATGGGCATATACAATTACACCACCCAATCCGGAAAAGATAACACACAACAATATGATAATCACATTGGATACTTTTCTGCCGGTGGATCTTTTATATGGATTTTTCCCGATCGTTTTGGAGGATATCTCTCTTTTCTGCGGTTCTTGGTATCTCCGGTTAGACGCCATGAATTTCACGCTCCTTTGGGGCAATTGTCGTTGCGCTGTAACAAGGATTCATTATACAACAAATTTCGCGGGTTGGCAAATCTTTTCGCGGTAATCCTGTTTAGTTTCTGCAATGTTTTTATGAACAAATTTTTACAAATTTCCCCGCATGCTTTTTCAAAATCTCAGCGCCGCACCCAATTTCGATCAATTCTCTGCGGCCGCTATCAAGCTATAAAAGGACCCGCCGCAGACTTACACAAGCGATGGTCTTTCCGATTTCTCTAATTTTTCTCCTATTTTCTAATATGCAAAAAATTTTTACTTGGTAAGATCACTTGACGCATCTCACAAAACACTCTTTCTCCTAAGCAATAGACCTGGAATTTTCAAATAAGCAAAGTTAAAAAGCGGCAATCTTTGCATCATTCCTGCTCATCCAGCGTCAGGCTGTAGGAAGGCAAAAATTCCTTTAAGAAACACTCTGCCTCTGGACAATTCAGGCGATTGATCGCTTCCCTCAAAGCCAGCTCTGCTTGGCAAAACTCCGCGTTTCCCATGCTTTTTTCCTCAATACATTTTATCAGCGCCGATATTTTATCTGCCGTCTTTACCAAACGCCAAAGCTCTTTCTCCTCCTCTTTCGGGACTAGCAGGGGCTCATACACAGGCTGTAAATCCTGCGGAAGCATAGAGAGGAGCTTGTCCTTTGCCATAATTTCCACTTCCCGATAAGCAGTGCGGATTTCTGAATTAAAATATTTTACAGGCGTGGGAAGGTCTCCTGTGATAATTTCCGTGGTATCGTGAAACATTCCCAGCAAGGCCGCACGCTCTGGATTTACACTACCGCCGAAGCGCTGGTTCCTCAGCACCGCTAAGCTATGAGCGATCATGGCCACCTCCAAACTGTGCTCACAAATATTTTCTTCCCGTGTATTACGCATAAGGCCCCAACGGTTGATATATTTCATGCGGGACAGCATGGCGTAAAAATGATATCCCTTCTGGTTTTTTGAATTCTGTTCCATAAGATAATTTCTCCCTTTTTCTGCCTTAATATCATCATAAACAGATTTTTCGATCCCATACCTTTTTTAGTATAGTTGAAAGCTTTTCCAAATTCCAGTATTTTTTTGATCGTTGATATGTTATAATAAAAAATAAATTTCATTGCCTTTTAAATCTTTTATAGTCTTTTAATTTTTATAGTCTTTTAACTTTCATAACCCTTTTAAATCTTTTTGGGTTCGCAATCACTTCGATAAGCAACTATTTTTGGGGATGCTAAGGCCCTTGCGCTCTCTGAACATACGAGCCGTTCTAAAAAATGGATTTTAGTGTTCAATCTTTTTAGCGGCTTACCGTATGCCGTCAAAATTTTTCAATTTCCGCAATCGCCTTTTGTTCCCTTTCCAGAAGTCAATTCTTTATGCAAACATTTTCCATATGCAAATATGATCCGGAGGTGTTTTTTTGTATCCTTATTCTCTTCGCCCCACAGAACGGCGTGAACGATGGCACTTAAAAGCTTTTCTCTTGGGATTTGGTATTTCCGTTATTTTTTTCCTGCCTTTCATTATTTATGATCAGGGATATTTTCTCTATTACGGAGACTTCAACGTTCAACAGGTACCTTTTTACCAAATGATTCACGACGCGATCCGTTCAGGAAATTTCTTCTGGAGTTGGACCACCGATTTGGGGGCTAACACCATCGGATCCTATACCTTTTATCTATTGGGAAGTCCCTTCTTTTGGCTGACGCTTCCCTTTCCAAGCCACGCGGTTCCTTACCTGATGGGGCCTTTGCTGATGCTGAAAATGGGTTGTGCGTCTCTTACCGCTTATACGTATTTAAAGCGGTACGTCCGCAATCAAAATACCGCCTTAATCGGCGCTATGCTTTACGCCTTTTCCGGTTATTCTATTTATAACATCTTTTTTAACCATTTTCATGAGGCGATTATCTTTTTCCCGCTGCTGCTGGCGGCTCTCGATGAATACATGGCTACAAAACGCCGCGGATTATTTGCCCTGGCGGTGTTTGCCTGTTGCTTTGTCAACTACTATTTCTTCACTGGCATGGTGGCGTTTTGCTTAATTTACTGGTTTATCCGAATGTTTGCCAACTCCTGGAAAATTACTTTAGGAGAATTTTTCTGGTTGCTGTTTGAAGCCGTCGTCGGCGTGGGTTTAACCGCAGTGCTTCTTCTTCCCACAATTTTAGCAGTCACCCAAAATCCAAGAATCGATAATCCGCCTCAGGGTTGGGGCGCCTTGCTTTACGGCAACGAACAGCGTTATGTTCATATTCTGCAATGCCTTTTCTTCCCACCGGATATTCCCGCGAGGCCAAACTTTACGCCCGACTCCAATGCCAAATGGGCTTCTCTGGGTGCCTGGCTGCCGTTGTTCAGTATGAGCGGCGTGATCGCTTGGCTGCAAACGCAAAAGCGGGACTGGCTGAAACGCCTTTTGATTGTTCTTTTCTTTATGGCAATGGTTCCGATCCTGAACAGCGCCTTCCAGCTGTTCAATTCCAGCTATTACGCCCGGTGGTTTTATATGCTGACTCTAATGATGTCACTGGCCACCGTAAGAAGTCTGGAAAGCGTTCAGGTGGACTGGAAGCGTTCCATCAAGTGGACGCTGGGGATTACCGCCGCTATCGCCATTCCCATCGCCTTTATCCCCCAGGAAATCAGCAATGACGACGGAACCACCACAACCAAATTAGGCTTGATGCAGTATCCCGACCGATTTTGGATTTATGTGGCCATCGCCTTTGCCAGTTTGCTGCTTCTGGTGATCGCGCTCCGCTTCTTAAAGCGAGATCGGAAAATGTTCTATCGGGTCACTATGGTTTCCGTGTCGGTGATCACAGTGATCTACGCGTCTTATCTTATCGGGTTGGGGAAATCTCAGTCTTACGACACTCATAATTTCATTATCCCCTACTCTTTGAATCAGGGAGAAGACATCGATCTGCCGGATTCCGACGTGGAATGCCGCATCGATATCTACGAGGGCATGGATAATCAAGCTATGTTTTGGCAGATTCCCACGATCCAGGCATTTCACAGCATTGTACCTGGCTCTATTATGGAATTTTATCCCTCTATCGGCGTTACCAGGGATGTAGGTTCCCGACCGGAAACGGAAGTTTATGGTCTCAGAGCATTAACCTCTACTCGGTGGCTGTTCGATTACACCGGAGATGCGAATGAATTTGAATCCTCTACCAACGCCAATGACACAAAGATGCCTGGCTGGAGTTTTTATGATACGCAGAATGGCTTTGATATCTGGGAAAACCGTTATTTTATTCCCTATGGCTTTACCTACGATCAGTATATGACCAGGGAGCAATACGATAATATCGCAGAGTCCTCACGGCATTTGGCCCTTTTGAAAGCCATCGTTTTGGAGGATGGCGCTGTGGAGCGGAACAAGGATATTTTAACCCAGGCTCCCACAGATAGTTTCCGTTATGGAGAAGCTGATTATTTTCAGGACTGTCTCAATCGAAAATCAGATACTTGTTCCACTTTTACCAGGGATAACTACGGTTTTACCGCAACTTATACCGCCGGCGCGCAGGATGAACTGGTATTCTTCAGCGTTCCCTGGGAAGCCGGCTGGAGCGCTACGGTAAACGGTGAGGAGGCTATTATCGAAAAGGTCAATGTGGGCTTTATGGCCGTACGGGTGCCAGCCAACACAGAAAGCACCATTCGCTTTAATTACACGACTCCCGGACTGAAGACGGGCGCTTTGATCACAGTCGGGTTTCTTGTTCTATTCGTTGTCTACCTGATTCTGATGAGAAAATGGGATCGGAGACATCCTAAGATTCACCGGAAAACCTATCGCATCAAGTGAGCTTCTATGACATGCTTCATTGGAGAGCACTTCACCAGAAGCGTAAACATTTCTAGCCAATAAAAGTCTTCGCTGCAATGAGGTTCCCGCAAGGAGGCCAGAGACCGAATTTTCGGTCTCTGGCCTCCCCTTGATTTTACCTCAAGGAATCCACACGCCCTTGCACTGGATATCCATATTCATTTAACCTAGGGTAACAAGCCGGTGCCTTTTGATTTTTAATCCACAGCCATGTAAGTAGAAATCATATTCCTACCGGATTTCTTAACCAGATCCTAAATCAGTTCCCGGTACAAGCCAGGTCAACGAACTCGATCAGAGTTTTTGCCAGCGCCTAGGCTGGAAGTGTTAAATTTGTTTGATTGGCATTTCTCCTTCTTACGATCTGAAAATTCAAAAACCGGGGTTCTGCGGTCCAGTCTCCGATCAAGAAAATTTACCGCTAAAATTCAAAAACCGGGGTTCTTCGGGCCGATCTCCGGCCAAGAAGATTTACCAATGAAATTCAAAGGCAGGAATTCTGCGGCCCTGTCTCCGATCAAGAAGATTTACCGCTGAAATTCAAAGGCAGGAATTCTGCGGCCCTGTCTCCGATCAAGAAGATTTACCGCTGAAAATTCAAAGGCAGGGATTCTGCGGTCCAGTCTCCGGTCAAGAAAATTTACCGCTGAAAATTCAAAGGCAGGGATTCTGCGGTCCAGTCTCCGATCAAGAAGATTTACCGCTGAAAATTCAAAGGCAGGGATTCTGCGAATCAGTCTCCCGATCGAGAAAACTTACCGCTAATTTTTCACGTTCTATCTGCCAGTCTTTTCTATTTCGTTACTCATCTGATTTTTACCCTATTTCTTTTCCTCCTATTTTTCCTCACATTTCTTTTCCTCTTATTTCTTTTTTTCTCTTTTTTCCCTATTTCTTTTCTTTCGTTTTCTTGTCCATTCGTGTTTTCAGAAAAGACACGCTTATTTTTTCAGATCAAACTGATGGCGCTTGTTTTACGTAGGCACTTCTCATTTATGAAGCGCACGGAAAAGAGGCCGGTCTCATTGAGACCGGCCTCTGTGTTATTGATGCTGATAATTGCTAACCTTAAATATAAGCGGTAATTTCCTCGCCGTTGATTACCTTTTCGCTGTCCTGCACCATTTTATCCACATACTTAGAAACCGTCATCCAATCGCATACACCGTTAAATGAGATAAACACTCTTCTGGAACCTGCGTCATAATATTCTACGACATCAGGGGTACGGCTGGAATCGGTATATTCATATTTCACCGAGAAAATGGGATCACCGGTAGGCTGCTCCGTCGCTTCCACATCGCAGGACGCGGAAATCATATTCTGGTAATAATCCTTAAAGATATCCTCATCCAGTTCTTTTCCTTCATAGGTGATCGTGGTAGTGAAGCTGTTTTCGTTGTCTTCATCCGTCACACTGGTCAGGTTGAACACATAGGTTTTATCCGGAGTGGTTACCGTCATAGTTTTGACATCCTTAATGTTCGGCGTGAAGAGCAGTTTAGAGGCCAAATCACTATAGGTAGCGTTAAGCCAGGTAAGTGTCTCCGCCTCTAAAAGATAAACCACATTGGTTCTATCCCCGTTCATTACATACACATTTCCCTCTTCATCCGGCGCGGAAGCCAGCAGCGTTACGGTGCCAATATCAAAATCAGCGACTATTTTAGAATAGGGCTCTTTCAGTCCGTAGGTTTCTAAATCCGCATCTGTAGGATTGATGGCTGCCACCTCATCAGCTGTCAAACCATATATCGCACCTACATATTCAGAAATTTTGGTATAGTCGGCCTCCTTCTGCTTCGGAGAGGTTATGGTATACTGAGAGATCCCAGAAATAGCCGCCGCGGGTTCCACCACAATCGGCTCTTCCCGCACCGTGCCGGAAAGGGTCATCTTCGCGAACTGAGGCGTTTGGGTCTGTCCATCCTCGCTGGAAGAAACCTCGCCGCCATTAGCCGCTGCCACCGCTTCCTCCTGAGAAGGTGTAATATCCTTGGAAACATACTCCAGAAGCGGATAGGAGAAGGTATCTACCTTGGCGCTGTTGAAAAGGTAAACCTTGTTTTCGCTGTTCACTGTTACATAAGTGCCAGCGTTTCCGGCCGCCTCATTGCCCACCGCGAGAGAAATGGTTTCCCCATCCTTGTAAGTGATCGTCGCTTCAGCTTTCGGGCTATTCAAACCGTAAATAGACAGGTCTTCCGCCTGCTCCTCTACTACCTGAGTCGCCGCCACTCCGGCGCTATCAGACTTCAAAGCGGTAATGGCCGTTGTATTCAGTTCGAAGCCTTCCAGCCCTTCTACGCTGTAGCTGTCCGAGTTTCCCACTTCCACGGTATAGCTGTCGCTGTTATTTTTTACCTCCACCTTGGAAACGTCATCTGAAGTTGTCTCATTTAAAGAAATCGAACTACTAGACGCCGTGCTGGAAGTACCGTCTCCATCTGATGAGGGCAAATTCATCAAAATCAGCAGCATAGCCACCAAAATCACAACGGCAGCCACTGAAATGATCATAATCCGTATATTTTTTTTCATCCTTAGCGATTCCTCCTGCGAATCCAGATCACTAGGCCTGTCACCAAAATGAGTATGGGCAACACAATGGTAAATATCACACCCAAGGGAATAGAAATATTAGTTGTTACACTCATGGTAGCGCCGCCTAAGGTCTTGGCCTCAATCAGAACCGTGTCTTCACGCTCCGCTAATGTATTGAACATATTGATAAAGTAAGCGGAATTATTCACAGATGTGGAAGAAAGGAGACTGTCAGCGAACGCCGCCGCGGAACCAATTACCGCTACATTGGAAACATCCTCCACACCGGAAACCTGCTCCGTAGAAACCGCCGCCAAAGTAATGGGGCCTATCAGATCGCTTTCCTCAGGCTGCCAGTCTTCCGCCGCGTCTACCGGATAAATTCCGGAATTTTCAGTGGATTCCAGAAGAACCTTGATAGACTCGCTCTCTTTCAAAATCTCGATAGGTCTGCTTTGCATTACCGACACCGGAATGCTCTTATTTGTGATCACAGAGGAATAATCCTCATCCACATATTCGGCAGCGGACCAGAAAGGAGTAGTATTATTGTACAGATGATCGGTGCTCAATTCAAACATCACACCGCTTCCTACGCTCATACCCCATTCTTCCAGGAAGGAATTCAGTTCCGGAATCTGATCCGGCTGTGTGCCGGGAACAAACACCAGGGATTTCCCCAGCTTTTCATCGTTGCTCAGGAAAGTATCCAGCTTTTTGAGGGAAGTCTGATCATAGTCCCGTCCAGGAGAGAAAATAACCGCCAGCTTGGCATCCTCAGGAATATCTTCCGTCGTGATATTGACTTCTTGTACATCGAAGTTATTGCTGGTAAGCATAGAAGTCAAGCTGGAGTAATCCGCCTCGTCATAACCGGTCAGAATAGCCACTTTGGTGATCTCGTCGCTGGTGACGTTCACCATCGCGGATGTCACGCTTTGCTCCGCCTTTGAGGAAGTTACCACATAGCTGAAGGTGTTGTAGTTCATTTCGCTGTTAAACAGATCACTGGATTTTACTACCTTATGCTTTTCTCCGCATTTTACCAGCACATCGTTTATCGCCAGGTTTTCATCCTCATAATTGGCGGCAAATGTGGGATTTTTCACCATATCCACGTAGTTTACCGTTACCCGGCTGGAATATTTACTGTAGTTTTCGATAATAGCCGCAGCCTGCACATAATACTGGCCGCCGCTTTCAAAGGAATCTTTGCTGTTCAGGATAGTAATCTCTACATCCTTATCCAACCCCTGAACAAAATCGATAGATTCCTGGGTTAAACCGTATACCTGATTGGGCGTCAGGTCCACTTCCATGACAACCTTGGAGTCCAAAACTCCCATAATCATATTGATGACAATCACAACCACGATAAACAAAATGGTGATTACCGTAGCGATGCCGCCGTATTTGAATTTTCTGTTTCTAAAAATATTCTTCCTGGCAGGCTTGCCGGTTGCCACAACAGGCTCCAAATTCTTTTCCGGCGCCGCCTGATCTTTCTCTTTTTTCTTCAGATTCATTTCACAGCACCTCCCTTTAGCTCCATCTCTTCTTCTCGAAGACACGAACGGTCAGGAACACGAAGACCGCGATCACGCTCAAGAAGAAAATAACATCCACGAAATTCAACAAACCAGTGGTAAAGTTGGTGTAATGGGCGTTAAAGGAAAGGTTTGTGAAAATAGATACCAAAAATGTATTGCTAAACAGGGAACCGATAGAATCCAGCATCATAATGACCAAACCTACGGCGAAGCCGGACACTGCGGCAATGACCTGATTCTCCGTCAGCGCCGAGAGAAACATACCAATAGCGATCAAAGCCGCGCCAAGTAAAAACAAGCCGATCAAATTGCCTATGATAACAGGCCACTCAGGAGTAACAAAGCAAGAGATCACCAAGCCGAAAACCAAGAAAATTGCAAGGCTGATAGCATAAATAACCAGCGCCGCGAAATATTTTCCCAGTACGATAGGCAACAACTTTACCGGAGCGGTAAACAGTGCCTGATCTGTTTTCTGCTTTTTTTCCTCACTCCACAGGCGCATGGTCAAAACCGGCACCAGAAAAACGGCAATGGCAAACATATTACTAAAAACGTAACTTAAAGTAGAATAGCCGCTTAACAAGCAGGTTACAAAGAAGTAAAAACCTGCAAACACGTAAAATACCGCAATAAAAATGTATCCGATTGCGGAAGAAAAATAGGAATTCAATTCCCTCTTCATTACTGCGCTCATTGGTCTTCGCCCCCGTTCTCAGTGGTATCTTCACTGTCAGTCTCCGCATCTTGCGCTTCCACAACCGCTCTGGCAACTCTCGTTAAATCAGCGCCGCTATCCTCGGTTGGGACCGTATCTTCTCCCAGCATGGAGCGAATCGAAGTGCGGTTTTGGTTTTCGTCAGTCAGCTGCAGGAAGATATCCTCCAGGGTCAGCTCCGCGTTGCGAATGGCAAGAATCGGGAAGTCCTTTTTCGCCATGGCATGGAACAGCGGGCGGCGGATGTCCATATCCGGCTTTGCCTCAATGGTATACTCGTACACACCGGGCTCCTTCTCGCCCTCCTTGGTCACCGCGATCATGCCGTCAATAGCCTTTAAGGTACTGTAAACTTCCTGCTCTCTACCGTCGACGCGAACTACCAGCTTGTGCTCGCCGGTCAGCTTTTTCGACAGATTCTCGGGACTGTCGTCGGCGACGATAGTCCCCTTATTGATTACGATTACCCGATCGCAGGTCGCTTGTACCTCTGGCAGAACGTGAGAGGACAGGATAACCGTATGCTTCTTACCCAGACTTTTAATTAGATTTCTGATCTCAATGATCTGCTTGGGATCGAGGCCTACTGTCGGCTCGTCCAGAATCAGCAGCTCCGGGTTGCCCAGAAGGGCCTGAGCCAATCCAACACGCTGTTTATAACCCTTGGAAAGGTTCTTAATGACACGATCCTTCACGTGAGTGATCTTTACCAGATCGCAGACTTCGGCGATATGAGCCTTTTTCGGAAGCTTCACCTTCTTCAGGTCGTACATAAACTCCAGATACTTGATTACGGTCATATCCGGATACAAAGGCGGAAATTCAGGCAAATAGCCAATCTTGGATTTCGCGCCAATGGGATCTTCCAAAATCTCACAGCCGTCGATCGTCACCGTACCCTCTGTAGAGGACAGATAACCGGTAATGATGTTCATCGTGGTTGACTTACCTGCGCCGTTTGGTCCCAGGAAGCCCAGAATCTCCCCATTTTGCACGGTAAAGCTGACATCGTTGACAGCCAGCTTATTGCCATACCGCTTTTTGAGGTTCTTTACCTCTATCATTTGCGTTTCAACTCCTCACTATTTCAACAACGGAACACCATTCCGCCGTTTATTCCTTATTTATATTAGACGAAAGATGTCTAGAAAATGTTAATATTTTATGAACAAACCAGCAAAAACCTTGGATTTTGACAGAACCATCACAGAACGTTCACTTAACTATAGAAGCTGACAAAAAAGAACGGCATTCTAGAGCGTGTTTCTGCAACCCGCGCGGAAGCGTCAAATTGCTTTTCAAGAAATTCCAGGACGCAGCACAGTCCCGGACCGCTCTGATGCCATTCTTTTTCGTTCTTGATCTCCCGCTCATACCCTGAATTCATAATGCTGAATTCATAATTTTATAAGCAGGCCCGATAGGCGCCGGACGTTGATCGCAGGGGATGAAAAACTGAAACAAGAGTCAGAACTTCAGAAAGTTCTTTTTGCCTTCGCCTCTGTTTCAGAGGAACACGCTGGATAAAGATTTTAAAGGAACCACCGCATCACGTAATTTTCAGAAATCGTGCTGATGACCGGCAAGCGGAAATAAATATTTTGGACTGCCTTTACAATGAGGATAATCCACAAAAGAAAACCACCGAAACTAATACATCCAGAAAGCACCGGCCCTACGAGAGGAATCCAAAACACCAGAAAATTACAGGCGAGCAGGAACAAGCTCAGCACAAGAGATTGGGCGGCGCTTTTCCGCACAAACTCATCCTCTTTCTCAATGGCTAAAAAGATAATCCCAGTGATCCAGCCAAACACGTAGGAAAAAGCGGCTTTGACTCTATTATCCATGAAAACACCTCCGGGGTTCGATCACGTTATATTGATCCGGTTTGAACATTTTCAGCTTACCACACGCGCCTCCCATTGTCAAAAGACGAATCGTCTGAAAGGGCATAGAGCCGTCAGGGCTAATGTCACGGTGAAACCAGCTGCCGTGTTTTTTCTAATCCGTTTTTTCGGCGGACCGCCCGCCACAAGAAAGCGCTCCCATCCGCGCTGCCGTTCTTTCTTTTTCATCCGAATTAGCAAAGCATGTTTTTCCTTATATACCTTTATATATCTTTTCTATACCTCTTCTATACCTTATATAATAGATTCGCATAGATCCGCGGAAGATGGGTCTGTAAAAAGCCTACCGAAATTCACTGGATCCTCTGAGAGAATCCGCCATCCAGTTTATGATGTTACGCGCTCTTAAATGTCCAAGTCCAATTCTACCGGACAATGGTCGCTTCCCAACACCTGGGTATGAATTTTCGCGTCCTGGATCTGTGGGCTGATCCGGTCGCTGACCAGAAAATAATCGATACGCCACCCCGCATTGTTTTTCCGGGCGTTGAACCGGTAAGACCACCAGGAGTACTCGATTTTTTCCGGATACAAGCTTCGATAGGAATCTGTGAAGCCAGCATCCAAGAGTTGGGAAAAACGTTCCCTTTCCTCGTCGGTAAAGCCGGCGTTCTTCCGGTTGGTTTTCGGATTTTTCAGATCAATCTCTTGATGCGCTACGTTCATATCCCCGCAGACCACTACCGGTTTTTTGGCATCCAGCCCTTTTAAATAACTTCGGAAAGCGTCCTCCCATTCCATTCGATAAGAAAGCCTTTTTAAGCCATCCTGAGAATTGGGCGTATATACTGTCACCAAATAAAAAGCCGGAAACTCTAGGGTAATGACCCGGCCCTCCTGATCGTGTTCCTCAATTCCCAATCCATACGTCACAGCTAAAGGCTCCTCTTTAGAAAACACAGCGGTACCGCTGTAGCCTTTTTTTACAGCGCTGTTCCAATATTGGTGGTACCCCGGTAGAATCAGTTCCACTTGTCCCTGCTGCATTTTGGTCTCCTGCAAGCAGAAGATATCAGCGTCAATTTCTTGAAAAAATTCTGGAAATCCTTTTGTCAAACAAGCCCTCAGGCCGTTTACATTCCAGGAAATAAATCTCATGAGATAATCTCCTTTTTGTAATTTTTAAATTTATATAACTTTACCTGTTCTCAGGAAAGCAAATTTATTATATCATAACCACCAAAAAACAGCCACTTTCTTTTTTATTTTTTATTTTTCGATAATATCCACAAAAAAATTTTTTATAATTGTGCAACTATAATATTGATAGTTTTTTATCAAAGTGGTAAGATAAAACCATCAAAAAGATTGTTATTAAATTCACAAACACAAATAGCAATCTTTACAAAACAGGAGGCTTTTTTATGTCAAGATTCACACTTCCCAGAGACATCTACTATGGTAAAGGCTCCATCGACGAATTGAAAACCCTGAAGGGCAAAAAGGCTATCGTCGTGGTTGGCGGCGGTTCTATGAAGCGTTTCGGTTTCTTAGACAAGGTTGTCAACAATCTGCACGAGGCCGGTATTGAAACCATGCTGTTCGAAGGCGTTGAGCCCGATCCGTCTGTAGAAACCGTTATGAAGGGCGCCAAGGCCATGCAGGAATTCCAGCCCGACTGGATCGTTTCCATTGGCGGCGGCTCTCCGATCGATGCCGCAAAGGCTATGTGGGCTTTCTATGAGTATCCGGACACCAAGTTTGAAGATCTGATTACTCCTTTCGGATTCCCCACTCTCCGTCAGAAAGCGAAATTCCTGGCGATTCCTTCCACTTCCGGTACTGCGACCGAGGTTACCGCTTTCTCTGTAATCACCGATTATCATAAGGGTATCAAGTATCCTCTGGCTGACTTCAACATCACCCCTGATGTTGCCATCGTTGATCCTGATCTGGCCGAGACTATGCCTCCTAAGCTGACCGCTCACACTGGTATGGACGCTTTGACCCATGCTATCGAAGCTTATGTTTCTACTCTGAATTCTCCTTTCACGGATCCGCTGGCTCTGAAGGCCATCAGCATGGTGTTTGAATATCTGCCGGATTCCTACAACGGAAACATGGCTGCCAGAGAGCAAATGCACTATGCCCAGTGTCTGGCCGGTATGGCTTTCTCCAACGCTTTGCTGGGTATTGTCCACTCTATGGCTCATAAGACTGGCGCCGCTTACAGCACCGGACACATTCCGCACGGTTGCGCCAATGCCATCTATCTGCCTTATGTAATTCAGTATAACGCTAAGGACGCTACCGCGAAACAGCGTTATGCTGCGATCGCGAAATCTGTGGGCCTGGCCGGCAACACCGATGATGAGCTGGTTGCCGCTCTGTGCGCTAAGATTGACGATTATAATGTAAAGCTGAATATTCCCAAGACTCTGAAAGACTTCGGCATCAACGAAGCAGAGTTCTTAGAGAAGCTGCCTGAAGTAGCCGCCAACGCTGTTGGAGACGCCTGCACCGGCTCCAACCCGAGAAGCATCACTCCCGCTCAGATGGAGCAGTTGTTGAAGGCCACCTACTACGGCACTAAAGTTGATTTCTAATTCTTTATTTGTATCAAATCCCTCGCTTTTTCAAAATTTTTCTTCCTTCCAAAAGCGCGAAGCAGAGCTTCGCGCTTTTTTGCTTTTTACTTCCCTCTACAATCTCATGCTGTTTTCAGAAAAGCCAAAACACTTACGGCAGGCGGAGTTTTCCGAAAAAGATCAGATGAAATCATACGTTAGAATTAAGATAGGACATAGAGCGGCCAATGGTATCTAGGATAAGAAAGCTCTAGATACCCACAGGGATAAATGAAAGCTCTAAATACCCGCAGGGATAAATGAAAGCTCTAGATACCCGCTTCGTTATATTTATTTTAATGTATCCAAAATACATCTAAAAAGCATATTTTCAAAATTTGCTGTCCAACATAAAAAGCCCCCGCTACGCAGTCGTAGCGGGGCTTTTTATATTTCTCACAGAATTTTTTCCAATGCGGAGGCATCCAAATTTTCTACAGTTTTCACGTAGTCATACAGCTTATTAGCGATGAGCTTCACGCCTCCGACAGCGTCGCTCTCAATGTTCAAAGGCATGATGGGATCATGAACGCTGAGACGCAGGAGGAACCAGCCTTCTCCCTCCCCTTTTCCAAAGGATACCCGAATACCCTCATGGTTATCCGGAGCGATCTGCCAGCCGTTGTGGGCCTTAGCGTAGGCCTCCAGAGCAGAGATCACCCGCTCTCCGCAGGCCCTGAAATCCTCAGTCAAAATCGGCATACGAACTTCTACGCTTTCCTTTGGCTCCTGCAGCGGCGCCAGAAGAGATTCCAGTGTTTTCCCTTCCTTTTTCAGCTGGGCCATTTTAATAATAATCTTCGTCACTAAATACGCGCCGTCATCGAGGAAATAATTTTCCCGAAGCGCCGCGTGACCGGAAGTCTCAATCGCCAGAGGGCAGTTGACTCCTTCCTGATTCAGCCGGATCGCCTCATTGATAACATTTTTATAACCGCGCTTAAAGCGGTGATGCTTTCCGCCCAGGGTCTCTTCAATATAGGTTTTTAACCCGCTTGAGGTGATCGAATCGGTTACAATGGTTCCCCCGGCATTGCCTTCCAGAGCGATTGCGGAGGCCACCGCCACCAGCCGGTTGCGGTTGATTTCCTCACCCTGATGATCCACAGCGCCGCCGCGGTCCACATCAGTATCGAAAATCACGCCTAGGTCCGCCTTCTGTTCCTTCACCGCTTTGCAGATCGAAGCCATGGCTTCCTCGTTTTCCGGGTTGGGAATGTGGTTGGGAAACATTCCATCCGGATTTAAAAACTGGCTGCCGGTAACATTGGCTCCCAAAGGCTCCAAAACGTCGCTGGCGTAAAAACCGCCGGCCCCGTTGCCCGCGTCTACCACAATATGAAAGCCCTTTAACGGATGATCATAATCCGCCGCGTTTACGCCTTTGCAAATAATCTCCCGCAGGTGTTTAGCGTAATCTTTCATATAGTTTACCGGTTTCACACTGCCGCCGGGAACGTTTTCCGGCTTTTTCCCTTCCTGCGCTAGGGTAAGCAGGGCCGTGATATCGTCGCTTTCCAAGCCGCCGGCAGGAGTGAAGAATTTTAAGCCGTTCCGGTTGAAGGGATGGTGGCTGGCAGTAATCTGAACCGCTCCGTCGCATTTTAAGTCCACAGTAGTCATAAACATAGACGGCGTAGACGCCAAGCCGCAGTCATAAACAGTCACGCCGGCAGGCTCCAAAGCCCTGGTTACCGCCGCCTGGATCCGGGAAGCAGAAATCCGGCTGTCATGTCCCACGGAAATGATCAGCTGATTAGAGGGCTTCTGCGCTTTTTCCGAAAGCCACAAGACAAATCCTGCGGAAATCTTTTCCACTACCTCGTCAGTCAGATTGATTTCCTGACCCTCCACTCCTTCGGAAGCTACCCCTCTGATATCTGTACCGCTTTTAAACTGTTTCCAGAATTTATCCATTTTAATCTCTCCCGTTTATGTTTTAAAAGTTTATCTTTAGTATACAATAAAAAAAGCGCTTTGACAATTCCATCCATGGTTCCCAGCTTCAGGAATAAGGATCCGGAAAGCAGCGAAAAATGAGAAAAAGAGGATAAAAAGTCAAAAAAACTTACTGCGATTTTTACAAAGCGCTCTTAGTATTTTCTACATATGATACAAATAACTTATCATTTCGGGGCATATTAAACTCAGAAACCCTCGAAAGGAAGAAATCATGAAAACTTTGCTGGAACTAAAAGAACTATCTAAAATTTATCCCTCAGGTGAGGAAAAGGTCTACGCCTTAAACCAGATCTCGCTCTCCATCCGCCAAGGCGAGTTTGTCGCTATCGTCGGCCAATCAGGCTCCGGAAAATCCACACTAATGAATATTTTAGGCTGTCTAGATATTCCCACCAGTGGTTCCTACTATCTTGACGGTCAGAATGTGGAGACCCTAAACGAGGATCAGCTCGCTTTGATCCGTAATGAGGAAATCGGCTTCATTTTTCAGGGATTTAACTTAATTCCTGGATTAACCGCCTTTGAAAATGTGGAACTTCCATTAATTTATCGAAAAATCGAAAAATCGAAGCGACGAACACTCGCCTTGGAGGCTTTACAAAAAGTGGGATTAGCTCACCGAATCAAACACCTACCGAGCCAAATGTCCGGTGGTCAGCAGCAGCGCGTAGCCATCGCCAGGGCCATCGCCGCTAGTCCTCCTTTGATCTTAGCCGACGAGCCGACAGGAAATCTGGACAGCGCCTCCGGGGTCCAGATTTTGGAGATTCTGAGGCAGCTTAACCAGGAGGGAAAGACCGTAATCCTCATTACCCATGATGACACTATTGCCCGCTCGGCGCAGCGTGTCATTCGGATTCAAGATGGCAAAATAACCAAAAATCGCGTAATGGCATTAATTGACAATTTGCCCGATTATGCTATAATAAATTCAGGCTTTGTAAAAGCCAAAACTTTGCCCTAAGGGAAAAGGAGGAATCAGCATGGCAACACCTATCGAGCTTCACAACGTAGATGTTCCTGATTTTCTGGCCGTTTTGGACAGTTGTAAGGGTAATGTCTATCTAGTGACCAGAGAAGGCGACAAGTTGAATTTAAAGAGTAAGCTCTGCCAGCTGGTCGGTTTAACCCAGTTAATCGAAGGCGGCAAAATCGCCGAAGCCTATATTATCTGTGAGAATCCCGACGACGAAAGCAAACTATTCCGGTTCAACCTGCTTGGTAAAACCGAAGGATAAACCTGCCCACCAGGCAGGGGTTTCCCCTTCTTTGGAATTTTTCGGCCGTTCCGTTTTTCGGAACGGCTTTTTTATTTGTTTGATATGATAAAAGCTCCTAGACCTCAACCGCATACCGGAAAGGATCCCTCTCCCTGTTAAAAGCAGAAGCAAAAGTTGACCATAAAACAACTTATCACCGGCTAATACCTCCAAACTCATCGATTTCGCTTTTCTTCTCTAGAAGCACAAACCAGACCGCTCTTTTTTTGGGGCCGCTTAAATAAGCGCTGCCTGTCACGGCAAACTTACTGTTATGAGCTCACACTCCTCGTTGTTGAGAAAAAGCGTCCCCAGGTATTTGCTCTGGTTTTTGCGTATCTGGCCCGCAGGGAACCTACTGTTTGAGGTATGAAAGGTTAACCAGGGAGATCCAGACGCTAAAAATTACGAAGCGCCATGGCGGATAAAGGATGCGACACGGCGTGCAGAATATGCAAAGATCGAGACACAACGAAAATCGCTTGAGGGGCAGTATCCACGGTCAAAAGCACGGATAGGCATAGACTACGGATAGACTGGGCGCAATCACAAATTCTCTCTGAGATATTTCCAAGTTTTTCGTCCTTATCCAATCGCAAATGCAAATACAACGTTCCCCCAACGCAAAAAGCAGAAAGGCAACAAATCAACGCCGAAAACGGCACGCCAATTTGTAAACCAGAGATACTAGCCAACTTGTATTAGGTTGTCAGCCACCCTATCGCCGAAACATGCTTCCTATTTCACTCTTCCTTCGCAATTTGAAGTATTTCTTTCCAGGCTTTTCGGAATCTTAATGAAAGCTGTACAAAAATAGCCCGATTGCTTGCTTTTTTTCCCTAAAAGGGGTAAGATAAACTCAATCTCTTGGCGGTCAGTCGCAACTTCCTGACCTAAAAAAACACTACGGAGGAAAATTTCATATGAACCAATCGTTAAAAATCCGCCGCTTGGTAGAAGCGGCAATGATCGCGGCGATTTATACAGTGCTTACCTATGCCGCCGCAGCACTGAACTTAGCCTATCAAGGCGTTCAGTTTCGTTTTTCCGAGGCTTTGACTATTTTGCCGGTATTTACTCCTTCGGCAATCCCCGGCCTCACCATCGGTTGCTTTTTATCCAATTTAGGCAGTCCGATGGGCATCATTGATTGGGTTTCCGGAACCTCGGCCACCCTGCTGGCCGCTGTGCTTACCCGTATGCTGCGAAACCTAACTGTGAAGGGGCTTCCGATTTTGGCGCCTTTCCCGCCAGTTCTGACCAACGCGGTTATCGTCGGGTGTGTGATCGCCGTTACTGATCCCGCCGGTTTCTCCGTGCCCTTGTTCGCGGCTATGGCTCTCAGCGTAGGTCTGGGTGAACTGGTAGTATGCTACGGTTTAGGCCTGCCCTTGATCGTCATGCTAAAAAGAACAGGAGCCGCCAAAAAAATTTTTCCGGAATCACAGGAAACATCAAAACGTTTGATATAAATTTCGTTTACTGCTTCTTAGAAAAGGACGGTTACACTTCATGGAAACAGGTGAAAGAAAATCCTTGATCCGCCGATTGAAGGATGTTCCCCCAGTCCGGCTGATTGTTTTCAGCTTTTTTATTATCATCGTCATCGGCGCCTTTTTACTGACCCTGCCCATTTCGGCCAGGGATCGACAGGCCACTGATCTGCTCAGTTCGTTTTTCACATCCACTTCCGCTACCTGTGTCACTGGCTTGGTAGTATTTGATACGTGGACCCATTGGTCTGCCTTTGGCCAAGTAGTCATCTTGGGCCTGATACAGCTGGGCGGCCTGGGTCTGGTGACTTTTACCAGCGGATTTACACTGTTTTTGCGCCGAAGGCTGGATCTGAGGGATATGCAGATCGCCAAAGAGTATACAAACGGCAGCACCTTGGATCTTCCCCGTTTACTACGGACTATTATATTTTTCACCTTTGTTTGTGAGGCGTTGGGTTCTTTTCTTTTAATGCTCCGCTTTGTGCCTATGTTTGGCGGCAGAGGAATTTGGATTTCTATTTTCCTTTCGATTTCCGCTTACTGCAATGCGGGCTTTGATATTTTAGGTTTTCTAAGGCCAGACTCCAGTCTGGAATTTTTTGTGGGAGACCCCCTAGTCTGCCTGACTATTTGCTGTTTGGTTATTTTAGGCGGCATTGGTTTTATTGTTACGGTAGACCTATACAATTGGTGCAGAATACGGTTGAGAAAAGAGGAACGCCGCACTCATCTGACATTGCACACTAGGATCGTTCTGGTTTCCACTACGGCTCTTCTGGTACTGGGAACCGTTTTAATCCTCGGATTGGAATATAACTATACCTTAAAAGACTTAGATTTTGGGGGGAAATTAAACGCATCTTTCTTTCAATCCGTTACCGCCAGAACCGCTGGCTACGCTACGATTCCGCAAGGTGAGCTCGGAGACGCCACAAAATTGGTCACAATCATTTTGATGTTTATCGGCGCCTCTCCCTCATCCACTGGTGGCGGTATCAAGACCACAACCTTTGTGGTTTTGATCGCGACAGTAGTAAGCATTTCCAAAGGGCGGGATGAAACCGTTATTAATAAGCGCCGCGTGGATAAAATCGTGGTATACCGCGCTATGACGATTGTGGCTATGGCCTTTCTTGTCATCGCGATCACCTCTGGCGTTATTATGGTTACCACCCCTCCAGAGGTATCCGCCATCGACGCCGTCTTTGAGGCGGTTTCTGCCTTCGGCACAGTGGGCCTCACAACCGGTTTGACTCCCAATCTGTCTATTGTGGCAAAAATTTTTGTGATCCTCACGATGTTTATCGGCAGAGTCGGTCCCATTTCTCTGGTGCTTGCTTTGACTATGAAGCACAACGGCAAGCCTGGAAAAATTCTCCCAGAGGGAAAGGTCATTGTTGGGTGACATCAGCGGGGCGATAACTTAAAGGCGAAAAGATTTTTTACTTCCGCTCTATCTTGAAATAAGAGCTCTCCGGTTATACCGGGGCGGGCTAAAAAAAGCATCTCACCGAAAGAAACCTTTCGGCGGGATGCTTTTTTATTTGTTTTTATCCGGCTGGAATCAAAATCCGAAGCGCGCCAAACTTGTGCAAATATTCTGCTGAAAATATCGGCCGGCGGAAGAACCTGTTTGACCGAAATGATCCAATACCAATTTGACTAGCCGCCCACTCCCTTCAGGAATCGGTACGGAAACACGCCATGGCGATTCGCCATTTTTTCTTTTCCGGAGTCCCGCTTTGAAAACAGTATCTTCCCGGATGATCCAAAACGCCATAAGCCTCCGCCGCAATCGGAAAGGGCCATCCCGGAAGATCTGTTTGGATCCAACTTGCGGTACATTTTCAAGAAAAGCGCTGACCGCTTTTCCTTAAGGCACTGTCCGTTTTCCTGGTAATGGTAAAATTCCGTATATTTGCGTTCACATCTCTTATCAAATCGTAGCGCCTCTGACAGCGCAGCCGGGCGCTGGTTTTTTCCGTAGATGGCTGGGACCCTAAAAAACAACTTTCCCCCAACGCCAAAAACTCCACTATTTTACCAGTATTCTACCAGTAGCTCTAGCAGTATTCTATCGGAACATTTTCATTAATTCCTTTTGCCGATCGCTTTCACAAATTGCCACGATCTCGTCGCCGGAACTGAGCACGGTAGAGCCCTGGGGAATGGTCAGGGTGTCTTGGTGAACCACAGACACAATCAGGGAATTTTGAGGCATCTGGATATCCTTGAGGCTCATCCCGTGGAACCGCGAGTTTTCCGGAAGGGTCAGGGCGCAGATCGCTGCCTTTCCTCGGTTCAGACTGGCCAACAAATGCATTCCAGCGCTGTCCACCTCTTGTTCGATTGCTCGGGTGATAATCTCCGTACTGCTGACAGCAATATCAGCTCCCAGATTTCTCAGCGCCATCAGATTTCTATGATCATTGGCTCTGGTGATGACCTTCGACACATGAAAGCGTTTCTTCGCCAGCTGACATGCTACCAGGTTATCCTGATCCTGACCGGTCACTGCGATAAAGCAGTCCGCTTCCTGTACGCCGGCTTTCATCAGCACCTCCACCTCGGTACCGTCTCCGTAGATAACTTCCGCATCCAGCTCGTTCGCCAAAGCCATAGCGCGAACTTTATTCTTTTCAATTACGTTTACATGGAAATTCCGGTCTAACATATTGATTGCAAGGGAATAGCCAAGCTTTCCCCCGCCGATAATCACAATATTCATCGCCACGCGTCTCCTCTCAGTCCACCAAATGCGTCATCAGAATTTGGTCTCCAGTATGCAGCTCGATCCGGCTCTTTCCATCATTAATGGACACTTTTCCACCGGGATGAAGCACCCCTACTATCGCTTCTCCCGCCAGCTGGGGAACGGAATCCAAATGTCTTCCAATATACATTTCTTCTACCGGCCGGGCATCAACCGCTAAAGTAGCGTTTAAAAAAGTGATCTGTTTCTCCGCGATAGGCTGAGTCAGCGTGGTATAAATCGAACTGACCACCAGGTTAGTGGAACAAACCGAAGACAGCCCAAACTGATGAAAAGCCATTTCCCGGGCTGGATCACTGATTCTAGTCACCACATTTTCCACATGGAAAAAGGTTTTGATAATCTGTGAGATCGTAATATTCAAATTATCGTCCGGCGTGACTACCGCTACCGCATCGCACCATTCTACGCCGGCATTCCGAAGCACATCCATATCCATCGGCATTCCGGTGACAGTCACCCCGTCAAAATCATCGCCTAGCTGGGAAAGCATCTCTTCCTCTCTGTCAATCACAGAAACGTTATGGCCCCGCTGTGCCAGCAATCGCGCCAGCCGTGAGCCTACCTTACCGCAGCCCACTACTAAAACATTCATAAAGATATCCTCCGTTATTCTATGTTGTCATTCTATAATTTCCCGAAACGGCGCAAAGATTACCTACGTCCATTGCTTCTTACGCGATTTCGCAAAAAGCGAAACCAAAGAATCCCCAAACCGCCAACAACACCGCTGGCAACTGTGATCAGTATGCCCTGCTGCATCCCAGCCGGGCAGAAACTGAATGACACCCGATGGGTCCCTTTCGGAAGCCTTACTGTCAAAAACGCCCCGGATAGAGTATCCCATGACGTTTGCTCTCCGTCCACCCAAACCGTCCATCCAGGATCCGCGGGCAAAGAGGTAAACAACACCCCGTCATCTTCTTCCACCTCTACCACACCGGAAAGGCCGGTCAAATCCTGGGTGATTTCCGTCATACCCGCCGTTTTGAGAATGGCGCAGTCCTGATGGAACGTCTCCGCGTCAAATCCGTAAAACAACGGCATTTTCAAATAGGTCACTTCTCCGTTCAAATACATCTGAACTTTCACGGTCTCTCCCTTTTCAAACCAGCCCAAATCTACCGCGCCGGTCAGCGGATAGCTCTCATCCTCAAGAATCTCACCGTTTAAAAACAGATAATTATTATCGGCAAAGCCGGAAGATGTCATGTAAAAATAGATCTCCTGATCTCGGTCGCTGACTAATGAGAACTCCAGATAAGCGTCTTCTCCCTCCATTTTCGTCACCGTACACCATCCATCGCTGAACCATCGCCCTGGATAGGCATAGTGGGAAGGGGTCATTTCCGCGCCCTCGATGGGGGTAAAGTATTCCTTTTCCTCTCCAAGCAAGGCGCTCATCAATCGGTTCTGGGCCTCAAATATATTTTCATCCTGATCGATACGGAAGTCTTCTAAATCGGATGACGACAAAAACGCCGCCGGCAACGCGTCTGGGTTCTCATACAGTTTTAAACCATCGCTTTCCCCTACCTGAACATAACCGAAATGGGGGGCGTGGTGGCCAATTACATAACGGATTCCAAGAATAGAATCGATCACATTGCTGGAACCGCTGTACCTTAAAAAACGGTCCTGCACCCGGGTGGAAACTCCCATCCGGCTCAAAAAGCTGCTCATGTTCCGGTTGGTAAACGAGCTGTAATGAGCCAGGCCGTGATATCCTAAGGAAAGGGCATCGTTGGCGTTTCGCCTTGTTCTATCCTCCAAGCGATACCAACCGTCGTCCAACTGAGCGGCCTGCTGCACCAGCGTTTCTTTCTTTCGATAATTTTCTGTGTAGGTGCTTCTATCCTCATAGCCGAACTGGCCGTCCAGGGAATCGACTAAATTCATCCCGTTCAGTCCCATTTCAATGCACACAGAAACCAGGGTCAACAAGGCCAGCACGTCTTTTAGCCGGGGGTGGAAACAGGAAACGGCCAGAATAAAACCATAAAGCAGCACGAGCAAAGCGGATACCAGAAGATTTTCAAACGTGACCCATTCATAATGGAAACACCAAAGGCCTGAGATTAAAAGGAGAGAAATCAAGACGGAAAGGCCGTACGCCTTAAAGGTATACTCTTCCCGATAGCGAAAGGCCCGCATCGCTATAAAAAGGCCACAAAAGGTCAGCAAGAAGCTAAATCGATAGGGAAACCAGGTGGGCTCGTCCCCTCCATGCCACAGTAAATTCAGTTTCCACACCATCATACTGACGCATAAAAACAAGATAATGATCGTACTGACGATTTTTTCCTGCAGGGAGATGCGACGGTTTAAAAAGTATAACGGAATAAACAGCGCGGTCAACATTCCGCAGTAAAGGTTTGGCAGGCCGTAGGTTAGGGAATCGTAGCTGCCAAACAAAGTCTTGCTAAAGATCTGCGGAAAGGTCACGTCGCCGGTAGAAAAGCTCTGGGGTTCCGGGAAATATACAAACGCGAGCTGATAGTAGGTTGGCAGCCATAAAAAGGCGCTGAGGCCCATCGCCAGCACTACACTGACGATAAATTTCCCCATGATTCTCCAGGAAAAACTCTTTTTAACTACACAGAGGCCAATAAAATACAGGAAAGAAAAAATCCCGACCATATAGGCGATGTAAAACTGGGAAATAAACAGAACCGCATAGGAAACCGTGAGAAAAAGTATCGTTCCCTTACTTTGCAGCCGATGGATCCCCAAAAGTACGAGGGGGAGAAAAATCACTCCATCCAGCCACATAATATTTAGAGCATAAACCACCACGTAAGACATCAGGCTGTACGCCACAGAAAAACATAAATTGGATATTCCGCCCAGGTTCAAAACCTTTTGCGTGTAAATAGAAAATGACAGCCCACAGGCGGCGGTTTTCAAAACTGTGATCAGAAGGATTCCCTCTGTGACCGACTGTTTCTCAAAAAAAGCAATCAGAAAAGAAAACGGACTGGCCAAATAAAAGGACACCACGCCGGTCATGTTCATACCTAAGCCCCCCTCCCATGAGAAAAAGAGGGCCTTTTGACCGTGGAGCACGTCGATCAAATAGGAGTAAAAGTCCACGTATAGTTGACTCATATCCGTGATCAGGAGAGATCTTTCCCCAAAAGGATATACTCCTAAGGCAACATAAACAGACAGCAGCAAAACACCCGGCATGACAAACGCCAGGAGATAGGTGCCAATGTCTCGTTTTTTGTCCATCGTATCTGCGCTCCAGCCTTACAATACAAGAAACGCGCTTACAACTATTGAGCCGCAAGCGCGCCGATCATATTTCTAAAATTACAGTGATTCGTCTTTTCAGACGACATTATGATACTCTATCCGTCTTCAAAAGTCAAGGCGCGTTTCCACGTAGCGGTGGTAACACACTGATTTTTTATATTCTTCCATCCCCTCCAGTTAACCAAGGGATCCGCTTAACCGAAAATTCCCCGTCTACTTGCAGGTCATTCGGTCAAAAGCCGAGATAAAATGCAAGCGGACGTCTTCTGTCCTAAACGCGAAAAAGCGTTTCCGGCAGCAAATGAGCAGACCCTGACTCTTCAAAATTCCTCACAAAAAGGTTAGGCAAAACAAAAGCAGCCTCCCTTTCCAAAAAGGAGGCTGCTCGCAAAATTCATTCTGATAAATTGATTCGTTTCGCGGACGCATTCCGTTTCCGCTCCAAATTGACCGTCCTTCCTGACCGAATATCAGCAGAGGCACTGAAAACACCTTCAGTCGGTGGCTTCCGGCCTTTGATGTTGGTCGACCCAGTTTTCAAATTCCGGAATCGACATAGGTTGCGAATAGATATATCCTTGAATCATGTCACAGTGAACTTTTCTAACAAAATCCAACTGTTCCTGGGTCTCAATGCCTTCCGCCACCGTTTCTGTTCCGATCTTTTGGGATAACTCTGTAATCGCAGTCACCACATCCAGCGCTTTTTCTTTGTCCACGTCTAGGAAGAACCGTCGGTCAAGTTTAACCACGTCCACGTCAAATTCCATCAGCAAACCCAATGAGGAATACCCCGCTCCAAAATCATCTAAGGAACAGCGGAACCCGATTCGATGCATTTCTTGAATTTGATCCTTGACATGCTTGATGCCCTGATCATCAAAAAAGATAGATTCTGTCAATTCCAGCTCCAACAAGTGGGTAGGCACATGATATTCTACCGCGATTCTCTCTAGCTTGGTCAGGGCATCTGGATTTTTAAAGTGCCTTCGGGAAAGGTTTACCGAAATCGGAAAGACTTCTTTTCCCGCATCCAGCCTTGCCCGCAAAAATTTACAAACCTGTTCGAATACGTAAAAATCCAACTGACAAATTTTTTCGCTTTTTTCAAAAACCGAAATAAACGCTGCGGGAGGAATCAGGCCCTGCTGCGAGTGGCGCCAGCGCACCAACGCTTCCGCGCCCCCAATTTTCTGGTTTTCCACCCATACTTTCGGCTGGAAATAAACTTGAAATTCTCCGTTATTCAAGGCATCTTCAAAAATATCATTGAGAACCTGTTCCCTTCTCATGCTTTCCGTAAACTCCGTGTTGTAGAACACACACAGATTCTCCTCCTGTGCGTTACGATTCCAGCAGGCGGTTCTCGCTCGGTCTTGTATTATGGTGATTTCCAGGTTGGGATCATCTACCAGGTATACCCCCTGTCGAAGAACTATGTTAAAGGGCATCTCCTGATTGGCATTAAAAATTTCAGCCCGGTCATTGATAGTCTTCCCAATTTGGCAAAGTCGCTCGCGAATAATATCAGGATTACTTTCTCGCATACAGAAAAAGAAATTATCAGCGTCACCCCGCGCTGCGAATTCTCCCTCTCCGGCAAAGCTTTCCAGTATTCGCAGAATAAATTCCAAGGTGCGATTGCCCTCATCGCTTCCAAAACTCTCGTTAATCAGCTTAAAATTTCTAATATTCAGCAGCACCACCGCATAGGTTTGCGGAGGCGACTGGGAAAAAGCCTCTTGGCATTTTAGTTGAAACGCCGCATTATTCATCCCACCGGTTAATCGGTCTATAAACGCAGAATACTCCAGTTCCTTATAATGATTGCGGTAAATTCGGAACAAGAACAACAAAATCAGCGCAAAAAGCACAACCGTACCCGCAATGATCAGATAGGTTTGAATAATATATTTATCCATTTCAGAGGAAATCAGATTAGCGGGCACCAGTGTGAGCAAAACCCAATCATAATTCGACAAAGGACTATAGGACAAAACCAATTCCGTGCCATCTGTGGCGGTAAAGGTAAAAACGCCGCTTTGATGCGTTTTCATGTTCGTCTGCATCTGATAAATATGATCGAGAACCTGCTCGTTGGACTTTTCCATGAAAATATCCTCCAAGCGTAGGAAAGGGTCTAAATTTGTAGGAGATATGATCACATTGCCATCCAAGTCGACCAGACAGGTCAGACTATCGCCGTCAAAACTTTCCGCGCGGATTAGTTTCTGCATATTCGCCTTATCCCGAACACCTCCGAGAATACCGATTATCTGGTCACCATCATGCAAAGGGATCGTATAAAGAATGCTTTGCTCATTTAAAAACGATACGCCACTTTCCCCCGCAAGAGACCTTTGTACCCCGTCTAAAGAAAAGGGATCTGTTACAGTAGGAGTGGTCTCGTATCCGTCTCCGTCCTGCGTCATGATAATCAAAGATGTGAAACCGAGGAGCTCCGCTTTTCTATTCAAAAACGATTTTAATAATTCCCGGTCGCTTCTGAGTCCTGTTTGTTGAAGGCTGTCTTCTATCGTTTTCAAATCAAGAGTCACCTTGGAAAGCCGATAGTCTATATCGACGCGCAGCTGTTCGGATACATCCGACACATAGTCCTCAGTTCTTTGATTGATAACCGACTGCAACCTCACGGCGTTCCAGATTGTCAGGCCGGAAATAATGATAATACATATCACCAAAAATACCAGCCATTTCCCGCTTAGCCTAAATTTAGATGTCCCTAGCGTTTTCCAATGCGCTCCCCGGGATTTTTGAAATCCCATATAAATTCTCCTTCGACTTTTAAACTGTGATCCATCTCTATTTCCTAGACAAACATGGATAAAAGTTAAACCACTTATTACTTATAATAAAATCAATGGTTAATATTATTCTATCACACATTTTTTTGATAGTCGACTGTTTTATTTCATTATAATAAAAATATTTTTAATAATTTTAATAAATTAATCAAATAATTAATTCTTTCATTCTCAAAAACTAGTAATTTTCAAAAATAAGGGCCACAGGGCACTTATTAGGCAGGCACAGCGGTCAGAAATCAGAATCGCCGGAAAGTTGAAATTTCTCACGATTCTGAAAAGGGCTGTTACTTTTGACGCATAGACTTACGCGCAATTTGTAGGCGTTAGCCGTTTCGGATAATACCGGCGAAGCGCAGACGCATGGAAGCAGAGGAGTTAAGATGAGTGACAAACCTGCCGAAGCGGAAAAAGACACTACGTGATCCGCGTTAACTTCCGTCAGGAACCAGCCAGCGCAATTCGTAAGACACTACGTGATCCGCGTTAACTTCCGTCAGGAACCAGCCAGCGCAATTCGTAAGACACTACGTGATCCGCGTTAGCTTCCGTCAGGAACCAGCCAGCGCAAC
>CAUFXR010000007.1 GCA_959596515.1 uncultured Oscillospiraceae bacterium | reverse complement strand
GTCATTAAAACACTGTAAACATATTGAATGAAGGAGGGATTAAGGTGCAGGTATAGTATCAAGATGTTTGCTTTTTATGAAGCGGATATAACCAGTATCACCCTTCCAGAAGGGCTGAAATATATAGAAGGTCAGGCATTTCAGAAGTCTACGCTGCCAAGTATACATATTCCCTCTACCCTTGAGGAACTCGGTTCCTATTCGCCGCATACGGGACCGTACTTTATCTCCGGAATCCTTCCCGTATTTGACAGCAAAGAGTTCAAAAGCATAACATTTGCCGAAAACAGCCAACTTTATGCCATTGGTTGTGCCGCGTTGCAGAATACAGGCATTACTTCGATTACTCTGCCGGACTCCCTGCAGGTAATTGACTCATATGCTTTCTCCAACTGCACGGAATTGGAAAGCATCGATTTGCCCGATTCTGTTGAAATATGGTTAAAGGCATTTGAAGGATGCCGTTCTCTTACCAGGCTTGAAATCTCCGCTAATGTAGATCTTCATACGGAGCAAGGCTCCAATCCCCAAAAATTTTTTGGCGGATTAATAGGATGGCTGGATAACGGCTACGGTGAACTGATCATCGAAGAAGGAAGCAGATATGCATTGGTAGACGGATTATTTTATGATCAGGCAGACCTTCTCGGTCCGGTAGATTCCGATATTACCAGTGCGGTGATCAAAGATGGAACCACTCTGATTGCACCTCAGGCTTTCTTAAATTGCACACAACTCCAGTCTGTAGAGCTGCCTGAAAGTCTGGAAACAATAGAGAGCAAGGTTTTTCAGGGATGTACGGCGCTTAGCAGCATCGATTTGAAGCATGTCACCAATATCGGGACTTACGCTTTCGCACAGTCAGGTTTGACCTCTTTAGAAATCCCCGAGGGAGTTACCGATATACCGTTAAGGGCCTTTTATCAATGCCCGGAACTCACAACAATCGTAATTCCCGAGACGGTAACAAATATAGGTTCGTCTGCCTTTGCCCAAGGTTCTGGAAACGAATATCCTAATCTCACCGTTATTATGAAAGGTGACATACCACCGGAAACAAGCACTTCTGCCTTCCAATACAGAGAGGCGGAAAATATGAAATTTATTGTTCCCTCTGGTGCGGAAGAAACATATAAAAACAGTTCCCTTGGAGAGTACCTGCCGGAAAGCGAGGAAACGGGATATACATTTTCTCTGAAAGTCAACGATAGCATAACCATAAAAGAGAGAGAGTCGACAGAACTTACAGTGACCGCCGATATTCCGGCCGGCGCTGTATTGGAAGCGGATACCGGGGATGAAACTATAGTAAATACAGCGGTTTCCGATACAGGAAAAGTGACCGTGACCGGTCTCAGAGAGGGTTCTGCACAGATTACCGTAACGTTGGTATTAAAAGGTGTTACGCTTGCTTCAGATACTTGTCAAATCAATGTGGAACATACTCATAATCCTGTCAAAATACGATCTCAAGCTCCCACCTGCACCGAAGCCGGTAATATTGAGTACTGGATCTGTGAAAACTGCGGAAAATATTTCTCGAATGCAGACTGTACTCAGGAAATTTCTCAGGCAGACACAGTTCTTGCCGCTTACGGTCACAAGTTTGAAAACGGCGTCTGCACTGTCTGCGGCGTAGAAGATCCTGATTATGAAGCACCGGCATCACCGGTTATCATCAAGGGAGCAAACGGCATCTGGCAGAAGGGCGATGAGAGAGGCCTCAGCTTTACCTCAAACGCCGAGTTCAAAGATTTCCTGTCAGTCCGGGTGGATGGCAAGGATCTGGAAGGCTTCAACTTTGAGGCCAAAGAGGGGAGTACTATCGTCACTTTGAAGGCCAGCTACCTTGAGACCCTGGCGGCCGGCAAACATACCCTTTCGATCGTGTCGAACACCGGTACGGCAAACACAGAGTTTACCATCAAAGCGGCGGCAGCCTCCGACGATATACAGCCTCCGCAGACCGGTGATAATACCCAATTACCGCAGACCGGCGACAGCAGCAATATGGCAATTTGGATCGCTTTGCTGCTTATCTCCGGCGGTATGCTCAGTGCGGTGACATACAGAAAGAAGAAACGATTAAACTAAGTACTTCATAAATATAAGGAACGGGAATAAGGAGCGGGAACAGACTGATTTAGTCTGTTCCCGCCGCTCTTATCAAAAATATGTCAGTGTGGTATTAAACACCGGTTGTCATTCGAACAGTTTTGTTCAAATCACAGCCGGTGTTTTTTATAAAAAGGCTTTGATTATGGGGTTTAAGAGCAATCATCTATAGAAATCGAATCGGACAGTGTTGTTGCAAAAGCGCTGAAATCCTGTGGCAAAAAATAAAATGTTTTGCGATCCGAACATTTTTGTTCGATGAGGTTTCAGTCTTTTTCATGATAATAAAAGGATTTTTCAGCGGCATTGGGAGTGTTGCGGTGTATACCCAATATTTCACAAAAGGTTGGAAATTCGAGATATTCAAAGGTAAGTAAGGCTGTGTCGGTTCATGCTCGACAACCAAAGGGAATTTGGCATCTTTTTCAGTCCACTAAGGCAGCGTGGCGCTGGATCCAATTTATTTTGGGTCCAGCGCCATTTTTTTGCTTTATCGTCCGACCGATTCCCTTGGCATTTTTCAGCCTTAATTTATAACGATTTAAAAGCCAAAAGTCCACATGAATAGTGGATTTTTGGTTTTTCTTTTTGCATCCCAATAGAGGTTTGATGTTTGCTCGATGTTGATTGTTTTCAAAACGCAAAAAACCAGTGCATCTGACTGGATTGCCTCTAACCGGCTTATGGGGCCTATCCGATTAGAGAGGTGTATAACGCGTTGCATCGGATAATAAAAATTTTAGTTTTCTAGCACGTTCCTTCCGATCAATAACACCGATTCTATTTGGATGTTTACGGGAAATTTTTCAATTGTGCGATCGAAGATAACATGCTTTTAATCTTTATGACGGATAATGAAATCTTGGAAAGTTGTAAAATCAAGGGAAATTCCGTTTAAGAAGATTACAGTGCGAATTAGAAACCTGGCCTACGGCAAGATGGTAAGGCGGAGGTTTTGAAATTTATATTGTGGAAACCACTGCGCTGATCGGAGAGAATCGTATGACTTTTCAAATATGTTTATAGGCTTCCGAGAGGGTCGCAAACGATATGGATATTATTCTCTAAGGGTGATCTGAAAAGATAGGATGGAATAAAACATGGTGCTTATTTTTATATTAATTGGGCTTCTGGCGTGTACTGTAGGTTCGCTGTGCGGGATTGGCGGTGGGATTATCATCAAGCCAATTTTAGATTTATCAAACCTTATGTCTGTGGAAACCGCTAGCTTTTTATCCGGATGTACAGTTTTAGCAATGACCGCCTTTTCCGTAGGAAGAACCTTTCTTGCGGGAAATCGAGTAATTGACGTCAGCAGAGGAACACCTTTGGCTGTCGGTGCTGGTGTCGGGGGGATAGCGGGGCAGTTCCTTTTTTCTCAAACCGCAAAGGCGTTTCCGAATACCAATGTTGTGGGAATGGTCCAAGCTGGGGTGTTGTTTTTTGTCACTCTTGGAACACTGATTTACACATTATTCGAACGCAAGGTGACTACACTTTCTATAGAGAACAAAGGTGCCTGCGGTTTGGTCGGTTCAGGGCTTGGGATGATTTCTTCTTTCCTTGGAATCGGTGGCGGACCAATTAATTTACTGGTGCTTCATTACTTTTTTTCCATGGAGAGAAAAAAGGCGGCTTTAAATTCCCTATACATCATTCTATTTTCCCAGCTTTGCAGCTTAGCCGTATCTTTGCTGAACGGCATTTCAATCGACGGGGCTTTGCCTTATTTGCCTGTCATGATTAGCTCTGGAATTGTCGGAGGGTTATTTGGCAGCACGCTGCGCCGCCGGATGTCCGCCTGGGAAGTTTTGATCATGTACTGCTTTTTGATCTGCGTGATCTTGTCGGTCTGCGTGTGGAACTTTGCGAACCTTTCCAGAATTTTTTGAGATGTGTTTACCCAGAAGATAAGGCTTATAAAGATAAAACGACATTCTATTCTGTCTTTTCAATATAATAGAGGACCCGAGATAATAGGGGACCCGTGGGATTCCCAAAAAAATTGGGCGGATTTTCATATTTTCCCGTGTACTATTTCCCATGAATCCAGGATTTTTTCGCGAAAAACGGTTCGCACAGTATTCTTGGTATAATTCTAAAACAGAATAACTGGAACGGGCAGGATAAATAAAGAAAAATCTATACAAATTGCCAATAAGAAATGAATTTACGTTTGATACTATTTATGCTAGAATCTAAGTGATAATAAAAGGAATCAGGAAGTGGTATTATTGCCTAAGGCAATTAAAAATGTTTTATCTTTTTTACTGGTTGTTTGCGTCTTGGCCAGCGGCTATTGTATCAATGACGTCTTTGGGACCAGTGCTTCTGCGTTAGGGAATGTACCCGAGGCGCCGAATCACTTAAAGGTCAACCTCATGGAGGAACCTTTCGGAGTGCCCAAGGAGGATCTGCGTTTTTCCTGGGCCTTTGAAGACGGGGACAGCAATGAGTTTCAAACAGCTTATCGGATGGTGGCGGCGGATTCCGAGGCTCATTTTGCGGCGGGCAGCTACCAATACGACAGCGGATGGATCGAAGAGACCAGTTCTTCTGGTGTAATACCATCGGAGTTATCAGAGGTTTTGGAGGACAATCATCCTTATTACTGGGCGGTGCAGGTGAAAGATAGCGAAGGGCTGGAAAGCGATCTTTCAGAACCGCAAATGTTTGTTACCGGTATGGGAGAGGATTGGAAGAGTACAAACGGAATTTGGGGTTCCTCCGGACAGCGTTTTGTATTTCTGAGAAGTGAGTTCTCCCTGGACAAGCCGGTAGAGAGAGTGATCGCTAGTGTAACGGGTTCCTCAACAGAAGCGATTCAGCAATACGTTTATCAGTTTTACGTGAATGGGAATCTAATCGGTTTAGGACCTGCCACTCAAAATCATAACGAATTGTACTATAACACCTATGATATTACCTCTTCGGTACTGCAGGGCGGCAATGTGTTGGGAGCCGTATGCTACGCAGAAGAGAAGCAGGCTTTTTTATGCCAAATTACTGTCTTTTATGAAGACGGGACAAAGGAAATCTTAAACAATTCCGGCGCGGAGCCGAACCGCTGGAAAGCTCTTGACGGTAATTCGATTTTTGGCTATCAGGGTAAAAGCTTTGCCAGCTATTATCAGGCAAGCCCTGAAAATTTAAATGGAACTGTGTATCCTTACGGCTGGAATCAACCGGGATTTGATGATTCTAAATGGAAATCCGCTTCCAAAACGAATGGGATTGATGTGGAGAATCAGGGCACCTTAACACCTTATCCTTCCGGAAATATGACCCGGTACGAGCAGCCGGCAGCCTCCGTTACTCGTTTGAGCGATGGCTCTTACGTAGTGGATTTGGGAAAGGAAATTATCGGTAGCATCCGCATATCGATCGATTCTCCCAAACAGCAGACGGTAACATTGCTGTACGGCGAAGAGAAAAATTCAGACGGCACAGTCAAAAGCAAAATGAGAACCGGAAATAATTATGAGGAATCCTGGACGCTGAAAAAAGGGCAGCAAACGCTGGAAGGCATCGGGATGAAATGCTTCCGCTATGTCCAGATCAAAAATGCTCCCACATCGGTTACCGCGAATCAGATCACCGGCTTGACAATCCGTCAGAGCTTTGACGAAACACAGTCATCTTTTTCCAGCTCAAACCAGCTTTTAAATGATATTTACGCGATGACGAAATATACGGTGAAAACTGCGGCGCAGAGCCGGTACGTAGATTCTCAAAGCCGGGAAAGAAAGACCTATGAGGGCGATCTTTTGATTCAGATGATGTCCTCCGCAACTTTCCAGGATGACTATAGCTTGACAAGACATTCTCTGGATTACGTCTTAGATAATCTCACTTGGCCGGCGGAGTATCAGCTGTTTACGATCACATCCGCCTGGCAGGAATACCTTTATTCCGGGGATATCAGTTTCCTGAAAGCGCATTATGACAAGTTGAAGGGCGTATTATACGAATCCAGCTATAACGGTGATTTAGGGCTCGTCAAAAATCCAGGAAAGGTTATTATGGTGGATTGGCCCTACAATGAAAGAGATTCTTATGAGGTGACGAAGGTCACCTATAATACGGCGTTTAATGCGATATGTGCAGGGGCTTACCGGGATCTCGGAAATATCGCCCAAGAACTCGGCTATACCGAGGATGCTCAATGGCTGTACGGTAGAGCGGATACCATACGGAAAAGCATGATTGATCGTTTGTATGATGAAAAAACCGGACGTTTTTACGATGGGCTGGATGCCTCGGGGAAAGCGGTCAACCACTGTGCGCAGCACGCAACAGCGTATGCTCTGGCAAACGGGATTTATTCTGATCAGGAAATGGCGGATCGAATGAGCAGCTCTATTGAGGCGGATGGTATGATTCGCATGAGTGTATACGGCTCCTATTTTCTGCTGGATGGCCTTTATCAGAGCGGGAACGGCACCCTCGCACGGCAGTTTATGAGTAACCCGGATACCCAACATACGGATGCCAGCTGGGCCTATATGATGAAGAATCTGGGCGCTACCATGACTACAGAAGGATGGAGCCCTGCTCATAAGGAAAATATGACCTTTTCTCACGCGTGGGGTTCCTCTCCCGCCAGTCAATTGGTCCGCGGAATGTTCGGCATACGTCCTACTTCGGGTGGTTTCTCTACTTTTGAGGTAAAACTTCAACCGGGAGGACTCTCTCAGGCTTCGGTGGAGGTTCCCACAGTGAAAGGAACTATTCCGGTATCCTTTGCCGTTTCTCAAGACGGAATGATGACCGCGGAACTTTCCGTGCCTTCCAATACCAAGGCGGATGTTCTTCTTCCTGCGAATTCAAACGGCAGTACCGCTGTCACGGTGAACGGTGTGTCCGAGACTGGAGAATTGAAAGACGGGTTTGTAAAAATTACCTTAGGCTCCGGCGATTATCAGATTAAATACGGCAGTGGAATCGCTCCTAATGGCGCAGAACTGGTGGTTCCGCCTACGGTAAAAGCCCAGGCTTATGTAGGCGGCAATGGTTTTTGGCAGGATCCTGTGGCAACGGACGGGGCAACGATCGGAACCGAAGGAAGAGCGCTGCCTTTAGAGGCCATCACTGTCAGCTTAAACGGCAATGGGATTTCAGGCGGTATTACTTCCAGCGTCAGTATGAAGACAGATGGATGGCAGGAATGGAAAGACAACGGAGAGACTAACGGAAAAGCGGGAGGCGGTCAGGCGATTCAGGCGGTTCGCTTGAGGCTGACAGGTCAGGCGGCTGAAAAATACGACCTTTATTACCGGGCCCATGTAAAAACCTATGGATGGCTGGACTGGGCGAAAAATGGTCAAATCTCGGGTACCATCGATAGCGATAAACAAATGGAAGCCCTGCAAATCCGTATTGTGAAAAAGGGGGGAAGTGCTCCCGGCGATGTGGATTCTCCCTCGATTCAAAAAACCAACAATACTTTGACCTATCAAACCCATGTGGAAAGCTATGGCTGGCAGAAGAATGTGGGTCAAAACACTGTCAGCGGCACCATAGACCAGGCAAAACGGCTGGAAGCGATTCGAATCAATTTGGATAGCACAGAAGGTGGCATCCGCTATCGTACCTATGTCCAAACTTATCGGTGGCTGGATTGGGCTTATGACGGAGAAACCAGCGGCACAGAAGGGGAGAAAAAGCGGCTGGAAGCGATTCAAATCGAACTGACCGGAAGCCTGGCGGAAAAATATGATATTTACTATCGGGCTTACGTACAGTCCTATGGTTGGCTTGGTTGGGTGAAAAACGGAGAGTCAGCGGGTACAGAGGACCTGGCGAAGCGTATGGAAGCCATCCAGATTACTTTGGTGCAAAAGGGGAAACCGGCTCCCGGGTTGACAGGAGGCGGTTTCGTGTCCCCAAGGCCCATACTGAAGGATGGCGTGAATTATAAAACGCATGTGCAGACTTACGGCTGGCAAAGCTGGAGGAGCAATGGTGAATCGAGCGGAACCGCGGGAGAGGCGAAACGCCTGGAGGGAATCTGCATCCAGCTGCAAAATCCAGGGGCTTCAGGAGATATCGAATATCAGACCCATGTGCAAAGCTATGGATGGCAGAACTGGGTGAAAAACGGCGCTGTCAGCGGTACTTCCGGCCAAGCAAAACGTCTAGAGGCGATTAGAATCCGATTGACAGGAGCCCTAGCGGAAAAATATGACATATATTACCGAGTTCACGCGCAGACTTATGGATGGCTGGATTGGGCCCAAAATGGCGAAGCAGCGGGAACGGAAGGGCTTGCCAAACGATTGGAGGCAATCGAGATACAGCTGGTGGAAAAGGGCGGCGCTGCGCCAGGAAGCACAGAAAACGCCTATATTAATCCGGCGATACCGAAGGCGGATGGCGTCAATTATAAAACCCACGTACAGACCTATGGATGGGAATCGTGGAAAGCTAACGGTGAGGTCGGCGGCACCTCCGGTCAGGCAAAGAGATTGGAGGCAATTCAAATTCTGCTAAACAATCCCGGGTATAGCGGCAGTGTGGAATATCGCACGCACGTTCAGACCTATGGATGGCAGGATTGGGTAAAAGATGGCGCGGTCAGCGGCACCTCCGGTCAGGCAAAACGTTTGGAAGGAATAGAGATCCGTCTCACCGGAGAAATTGCGCAACACTACGATATTTACTATCGCGTTCATGTACAGACCTACGGCTGGCAAGATTGGCGCAAAAACGGAGAAATGGCTGGAACCTCCGGACAGGCAAAACGCCTGGAGGCAATTGAGATTAAACTTGTGAAAAAACAGGAAATTTCTTTACAAGAATCTTCTGAGAGTTCTTCTTCCTCTGAGGAAGTGAGAAATACGATTTCCTCTCAGCCTTCCACAGAGATCGCCTCTCAGCCTTTGGAAGGATCCTCGATCTCCGGTAGTTCCTCAATACCTCAATCTGTGGGCAGTCCGCAGTCGGGAAATGTTTCTGCTGAGAGAAACGATCCAGTAGCTAGTCAAGATAACAGTCAAACAGGCGTGCAGAAAGGCGGCTAAAGTTTTCCCTACCTTATGGTTTTCTTTCATTATCAAAAGGGACAAAGTGTGAAACGCACTTTGTCTCTTTCTTTTTGGGGTTGAGCCGCTTTTGAAACCAACATTGATCTCCTAAAAATATTGGATGCGGCGTGTTTTATCTAGCGCTTTATCTATATGAAATATTTTTCTCGTGAGAAGCCGATTTTGTGGAACACAGAAAAAGGATATTAGAAAGCTTTACAGACCGCCGTGAATGTTTTATAATTTTTTTAGTTGCTGTAAAACGCTATTAATTTTTGATTGGGGCACATGAAAGCTTTTGACAAGGTCGAGCACCTGGCTTAGAGTCATCTTCCGAGCCAAACGGAGCAGTTGATTACTCAGCATAGGAAATTCGCGCAAAATAAATTCTTTCGCTTTCGGGTTTGCCTCTATTTGCCGGATTAAAACTTTACCGTTTTTTAGATCCATAATAGAATCACCTCTTATTAGCTATTGTATGAACAAGTGGCTTTCGAGGGACTAAAAGAAAGAGAAGGCAGCCAATATGATCACAGAAGAAGTCATCAAAAACAATGAGCAAATACGCACTTATATCACTAAAGCGGATGAAGCTTTGAAAGCTTTAGGTTACACAGAGCATAGCTTTGCGCATGTTACTAAGGTAGCTCGGTTTGCCAAGGAACTATTGTTAAAGCTTGGATATGGAAGCCGAAAAGCGGAGTTAGCTTGGATCGCAGGATATCTTCATGATATCGGGAATGTTATTAATCGAATTGACCATGCCCAAAGCGGCGCGGTAATGGCGTTTCGTATTTTAGATAATCTGGGGGCGGATGCCGAAGAACTTTCCACCATCATCAGCGCCATTGGAAACCATGACGAAAGCACGGCATTTCCGGTGAATGAGGTCTCGGCAGCTCTCATATTAGCGGATAAGACAGATGTACGCCGCAGCCGGGTTCGCAACGCGGATTTTTCCACTTTTGATATCCATGACCGTGTGAATTACGCGGTCGTAGATTCCAGCACCAGGCTTACGGAAGACAAAGAGGCAATTTTACTTTGCGTCACCATTGATACGGAGATTTCACCGGTTATGGATTACTTTGAAATTTTTTTGGACCGGATGCTCCTTTGCCGGAAAGCGGCGGAAAAGCTTGGACTAAAGTTTCGGCTTGAGATCAATGGTCAAAGTATTTTATAAAATGTTGCATTAATCAAAGCGGTTTTGATCAAAGCTGCCGAAAGAAAGAATGGTTTAAAGTGAAAAGGGGATATTGGTATATCATTTTGACCGCGGTGATTTTCAGCACGATGGAGATCACTCTTAAGGAGGTTTCGGGAAACTTTCATCCCTTGCAGATGACGTTTACCAGGTTTTTGGCGGGGGGCCTCTTTTTAATTCCCTTTGCGGCGAGAACGCTGAAAAAGAAAGGAATATCCTTGATTTGGAAAGATTTGCCCGGATTTTTGTTGCTGGGTTTTGTGGGTATGGCACTGAGCATGTCAATTTATCAAATGTCCGTGAAAGAGGTTCCGGCTTCCGTGGTAGCGGTCCTGTTTAGCAGCAACCCGATTTTCACCACTGTTTTAGCTTTTTTTGTTCTGAGAGAACCTATTCACGGAAATCATGTGGCCGCACTGTTTCTTGAGATTGCGGGGATTGTCGCGATTATCAATCCGTTCCATACTAATTTGAGTCTCTACGGCGTGGTTTTGGCCTTGGTTTCGACCCTGCTGTTCGCGGTGTATGGCGTGATGGGAAAACGGCGGTGCGCCAGATTTGGCGGCGTAGTGGTCACCTGTGCCAGCTTTTTATGCGGCGGTGCAGAAATGCTCCTTTTGGTATTGGTCAGTAAAATTCCAGTGATAAGCGCATGGTTGTCTAGTTCAGGATTGGAACTTTTTGCCGACATTCCAATAACCTCCGGCTATAGTTGGCAGACCCTGCCCTGGATGCTGGTGATTTGTATTGTCAATACCGGTTTGGGCTTCGCCTGCTATTTTAAAGCGATGGAAGAAACTAGCGCCCAGGAAACCTCTATCGTATTTTTCTTAAAGCCGGTGCTCGCGCCAATATTTGCTTTCTTCATTTTGGGTGAGGTGATCTCCTGGAATATGGGGATCGGAATCGTCTTAATTTTAATTGGCTCTCTGCTGTCTTTGCTTCCCGGTCTTAAGGAGGCGGGAAAGTTTCCTAAAACGCTGGCAGGACGACAGCGGTAAGCCTCTGAAAAGAACAACATGTCAGCGCTCGTCAGCTTTAGAAAGGTATCTTGTCGGGAACAGTAAAACGGTTTGTAAAATTCCGCTGCCGGGAGAGATTACTTTTCGGAATATATGAAATATTATTTTTAAAAAGAGATTCGCTTTCCGATGCTTTTGAGCAGTGCCTTGCCGCTTTCCAATGATACCTTTTATCTCACTGCTGTTGGCGGAAAGAATCTTAACTGTTTTTACTCATCTGGAAGTTTTTAGCCCGGAGTCAGCTGATCAAGAGAGGAACCATGATGCGACTTCCCTGGAAAGGACTCAAGAATAGAGATTAGACCATCACAGCTGCTTTCCGTCCCGCAAACGGTTAGTTGTCGCCTTAGCCGCCTAACCTGCGAAGCTTCTAAACTTGTCTTTAGCGGTTCTTTTGTTCTCTGATCGATACGAAAAAAGCCCTTCAGTTTCGTCTGAAAGGGCTTTTTTGATTTTATTCGCAAAGGAAGAATTTATTTTTTCTGAAGATTAGTCTGAATCATTTGCTGAAATCCACCCATAATGAAACCGATCCTATTTTTCTTATAATAGAAATAGTAAGGAATTAACATCAGCAATGCGCCGATGGTACATACGATCATATCCAGCATGGTGTCGTGAATACCGGTGGCGGCGACCATTTGAGGGTCGTTGTGAACCACTAGGCTCAATACATATTCGCAGATTTCCCAAAAGCATGCCATGGCCATCGAAACAGCCACGGTAAATACGCTGACCAAGGGAAAATCAGTCGTTTCCGTTTTTCGGTTTGGCTTAATACAATAAAACAGAATCAGGGCTAAAAAGCTGACAAACACTCCGGAAAGGGTGTGGGCGACTTTATCATAATAGGGTACCATACTGTAAAAACGCAGTACGAGCCCCAAGGTATAGAGCATGAAAATAAAAACGTAAATAAATACATTCAACTGATAGACGGGGCGAAAATGCAAGAGTTTATAAAACAGTTCCACGATCGGGATGAATAGCAAGGAGCAAAAAGCCAATATATAGTAATAGGGCTTGCCTTGTGCGATATAGTAAATTCCCCAGGCAATATTGAAAAGTGCGTAAAACCCCAACAGGAATGGATATAGTTTTTTAAAAAATTCCTCACGCTTTGTCATAGGGGCACCATCCTTCTTTGTGATATTCTCCCTGAGCGAGATAACAGCATATCGATAATTTTATTGTATTCTGAACAAGGTGAAATAACAAGGGAAAACCTTTAGAAAATGAGATTTCCGCCTGGAAAATATAAGAACGTTCAAGTTCCGAAAATCAGAGCGGGACTTTGCGAAAAAAATATTTTATGTTATAATTTTTTACAAAGAAAGCTTAAAAAAGGAAAGCTTAAATTAAAAAGGAAAGGAGAACTCCTATGGAATTCCTTGAGGAAAAGGGAAGAATTTATGTTAAGGATGCTGTTGGAAAGCTTTTAGCCGAGGTAACGTTTCCGGATGACGGGAACACGGCGGTTATCGACCATACTTTTGTAGATGAATCTTTGAGAGGCCAAGGGGTAGCGTCTAAGTTGCTGAGGCATGCGGTGGATTCTATCAGACGGCAAGGGAAAAAAGCCAGGCCAGTGTGTTCTTACGCGGTGGCGTGGTTTGAGAAACACCCGGAAGAGAAGGATCTGCTGGAGGAGCAGTAACTTACTCTGGGCTTCTGAAGCTGAAAACTTTGATTTTAAATATTTTAAATTAAGTTTAAAATACGGAAAGTGATGTGCGAATCATGGCAGCCAAATTTTACGCTGTGCGAAAAGGAAGAACCACAGGAATTTTTACCACTTGGAGTCAATGTCAGCAGCAGGTGACCGGTTATCCGGGAGCGTCGTTTAAAAGTTTTCCGACTCGTGAAGAGGCTCAACGTTTTTTAGAGACAGGAACTACAGGCGGACAGGTGAATGTGCTCCAGGAAAGTGAGTCGAAAGCGGAGGCGGTAGCTTATGTGGATGGAAGCTATCATACAGGCACTGGGGAATTTTCGTATGGCGCAGTCATTTTTTATGAGGGCAAGACCTTTGAGCTTTCTAAAAGATTTAGTGATCCGGAGCTGGCGGCCATGCACAATGTGGCGGGAGAAATCAAGGGCAGCGAGGCGGCGATTGCTTTCTGCCTGGAACGAGGAATCCAAAGCCTAGAAATCCATCACGATTACGAGGGAATCGCCAAATGGTGTACCGGAGAATGGAAAACGAACAAAGAAGCAACTAAGGCATACCGCCAGTATTACCTGGAGGCCATCCAAAAACTTCAGATTATTTTCGTCAAGGTCAAAGGCCATTCTGGTGACCGGTTTAACGACCGAGCTGACCGTTTGGCTAAAGATGCTTTAGGAATTGGCTGAAGATACTTTAGGATCCTATAGCTTTTTGGCAAGGCTGGGAGATGTGCTTCCAGCGCACAGCGGTCAAATCTTATAAGTGGAGATGTTGCCGCGTATCAAAAGCAATGTGGTTTTCGTTTGAAGAAATCATTGTGATCGTGTACAAAATGGCAAATAAAAAGCGGCCAGGGGAAAAATGTCCCAGGCCGCTTTTTGTTGATTATTGATTATTGATCTCATAGTTCACAACGCGGTATTAAATATCACTTCGTTCTTTTAAGCGTTTAAAGTAGTCCTTGGTTTCCTTGCAGACCACACCGCTTAAAGCCAGAATAGCGATCAGATTTGGGAACGCCATTAGGCCGTTAAAAATATCGGCGATATTCCAAACAGCCTCTACCGTCATATAAGGACCGAAAAAGACCGCCAAAATGTACAGCCAGCGATAGATTAAAACCGCTTTTTGATTGCCGCCGGAAAAATACTCCAGACAGCGCTCACCATAATAATCCCAGCCCAAAATAGTGGTGAAGGCGAAAAACACTAGGCAGGCCATTAAAATAAAGGATGCGATTTTAGGATCAAAAGGCAGACCGTTTTGAAACGCTCGAGTCGTAACGGCGACACCCTCCAGACCCACATTCCAGGAACCGGTAATGACGATACACAGACCAGTCATGGTGCAGATGACGATGGTATCGATGAAAGTGCCGGTCATAGATACTAAGCCCTGACGGACCGGTTCCTTTGTTTTTGCCGCAGCGGCGGCGATAGGAGCGGAACCTAAGCCAGCTTCATTAGAGAAAATGCCCCGTGCAATTCCCATCTGCATGGCGACGGCGATGCTTCCCACAATGCCTCCGGTCACCGCCTGAGGATTAAACGCGCCCTCCACAATAGTAGCTAAGGCGTTTGGAATCGCCTGATAGTTAAAGCCCAAAAGGAGCACACAAAACGCCACATAGATAATGGCCATAAAAGGAACAACCACCTGGGAAACCTGTGCGATTCTTCCTAATCCGCCGATGATAACCAAAGCAACACAGATCGCGACGATGACGCCGGCGATAATTACAGTGTAGGAATATTCCATGCCAAAAAGATTTACTGTATGGGTAGAATCCGCATCAAAGAAATCCTTTACTGCGGAGGAAATACCGTTGACCTGTGTAAAGGTGCCGATACCGAACAGGCCTACGCACATTCCAAAGAACGCAAACAGTTTAGCGAGCCACTTCCAGTGTTTTCCCATACCTTTTTCAATATAATAAAAGGGACCGCCTAATACGTGGCCATCTTCGCCAATGTGGCGATATTTGATTGCCAATACACCTTCCGAAAATTTAGTGGCCATTCCGAACAAAGCCGCGATCCACATCCAAAACAAAGCGCCTGGGCCACCAGCGACCACAGCGGTAGCAACGCCGACGATATTTCCGGTGCCGATGGTAGCGGAAAGCGCAGTGCACAGAGCACCGAAACTGCTGACCTCTCCATGCCCGCCTTCCTCGTTTTTGACCATGTATTTCAGCGCCCTAGGCAGTCTTCTGATTTGAAGTCCCCCAAGGCGTATGGTCATAAAGATACCAGCCGCCAAAATGAAGATGATCAGCGGCAAACCCCAAATTGCCCCGTCAAGCCATTTGATCCATTCGTTAATTTGTTCAAACATACTGTTCCATTCCCCTTCAAAAAAATGAAAGCCGAACAAGTTCGGCTTTCTGGAGAAAAGACAAAAGCATTCGCGTCCTCTGTCCTTTTGCCTGAGAGATCAGCGGAATTCCGCCTTACACCTTCGGCTCCCGAAAATCGGGACTCTCCAGAGAGTCGCCGCATTTTTATTTAGATGCGGTTTTTACTGACGGTTAATAATTTATCACACATTCCACTTGGAAACAAGAGATTCCCACAGATTTCAGCAGAATGTACGGAACTTTTCTCGCTTGGACTGGAATTATCTGTCGGGGTGATACGCTTTTGGCAGACGATTTCCTACTCTTGGAGGGAGAATGATATAGGTCGTGATGTGATAAGAATAAAATGGGTACCGTGATTTTAGGAATATGAAATATAAAATAAAACACACCCCACAGTGTGGGGTGTGTTTTATTCATGACAGCTTATCGCTTCTGGTGGACGTTAACGGGTTCGAACCGCTGACCTTCCGCACGTCAAGCGGACGCTCTACCAGCTGAGCTAAACGTCCATTTTTGCTGCTTGATTATTATATAGTATTTCACGGGGCTTGTCAAGCGCAGATTAGTTTCTTTTTTGGAAACTTCTTGGAAAGTTATGAGGTGCGTTTAGCTTATGGTATGCAGAATCAACTGCTACTATTTTTGCCTTTCCATTCGGTTCAGCGTTTGAAAGGCTCTCTTTTTTTCCAAGACGACCAGTAAAGCCATTGTCAAAAAGGTAAAAGAACGCACCCAAAGAAAGCACTTAAGATTTTTGAATTGCGATAAAGCGTCTGCTCTCTTGGAATGTCTCCTGGAAAATTTATGACCACCGTCAAAGTATTATTATCAGTGTCCCTGATGGTGGAGAGTGCTCGCCGAAAGGAAGCTGATATCTTGAAAGGGCTTTCTGTATGTGCTATAATCTCAGCAGTCGAACAGGTGAGAATTTTTAAAAAGAGAAAAGTGATTTTATAATGCGACCAAATGATAAGAAAATAACGGGTATCTATGCGTTTTCACTGTTTTGTGGAATGATAAGTGTTGTTTCTCTTATTTGCGCTTATTTTATCGCCTATCCGATACGCTCTAATCATCCGGCTTTATATCAAGCAATCCCTCAAAATACTACCGCGATATTGTTGCTTTTTGTATTGGTGTTTTCAATTCTGGGCGTAATCGTTTCTCTTATCGTGGGTAAAAAGAGAAAAGGTATGAAGGCTGCGTGGTATGTCAATGTTATCCTATGCAGCTTGCTTTCGATATGCAGTATCATTATGTGGGCGATCGGCTTTTTCTGGGCGTATGTGTTTTCGCAATAAAAGATTACGGCATATAAACTTTGTGCCTTTAAGGGGAAAGGGCCATGGCCGCCTAACGGTGCGTTATGGCCCTTCAGGTTTTACTTATTTCCCTTTTTAACAGGGATGGCACTTTCTTGCCACAGTTGAAACGCTGTAGCGACCGGGCAAACCCATCCGTTATATCAGACATCTCAAGACTGAATGGAGCAAAAATTTGCTATTCGCAGCAAAATAGGTTACAATAATATAACATACGTTTATAGAAGGAACACAAAATCAATGGGAACTGGCGGTGAATCGATGAATACGATGCAGGAAAAATTGAAAAAAATGAATTCTAAACAACTGGAGGCAGTGTTACATACAGAAGGACCACTTTTGATTTTAGCGGGTGCCGGAAGCGGCAAAACGACAGTGCTGATCAATCGGATTGCGTATATTATTGATCAGGGCTTGGCAAAACCATGGCAGATTTTAGCTATCACCTTTACCAATAAGGCGGCCGGAGAGTTAAAGGATAGGCTTACCGCTATGTTGGGAGATACCGGCGGTGATGTTTGGGCCGCTACCTTTCATTCTACCTGCGCCAGAATTTTAAGGCGGGATGGAGACAGGATCGGTTACAGCAGCCATTTTACCGTGTACGATACGGATGACAGCAAGCGTTTGATTAAAGATTGTCAAAAATCCTTAAATATTGACGACAAAATGATTTCTCACAAGTCTATTTTATCTGAGATTTCTCACGCTAAGGATAGCATGATTTCTCCCGCGGATTACCAGTCGGCGGCGGCAAGCGATTTTCGTTTGGCGAAAATTTGGGCAGCGTATGAGCTGTATCAAAAGCGTCTGCGGGAAGCGGACGCCATGGATTTTGACGATTTACTTGGAAATACGGTGGAGTTATTCCGACAGTGCCCCGACGTGCTGGAATATTATCAGAATCGGTTCCGTTATATTATGGTGGACGAGTATCAGGATACCAACCAAGTGCAGTATGAATTTGTCCGGCTTTTGGCGGAGAAAAGCGAAAATCTGTGTGTAGTGGGGGATGACGATCAAAGCATCTATAAATTTCGGGGCGCGACCATCGAGAACATTATGAGCTTTGAAAAGTCTTACCCTAATGCGAAGGTGATCCGATTAGAACAGAATTACCGCTCTACTCAGAATATTTTGAACGCCGCCAACGCGGTCATCAGCAACAATGAGGAGCGAAAAGGCAAAACCCTTTGGACGGAGAATCCGGAGGGTGATAAAATTCAGATTCACACTTCTCCCACTGAGCAGGAAGAGGCCGGTTTTGTGGCCAACACCATTTTGGAGCAGGTGGCGAAAGGCCGGAAATATTCCGATTTCGCGGTGCTGTACCGGATGAATTCACAGTCGAACATTTTAGAAAAGGTATTCGTGAAGTCAGGAATCCCGTACCGGATTATCGGCGGCCATCGCTTCTATGAGCGCAGGGAAATCCGGGATATGATCGCCTATCTGAGCGTAATCAATAATCCTTCGGATGAGATTCGTCTGCGCCGGATCGTGAACCAGCCCAAGCGATCCATTGGGGACAGGACGATAGCGACCGCCAGCGAGATTGCCGGAGCGCTGGGCGAACCCCTGTTGGAGGTGTTAGGACGGGCAGATGAATTTGACAGTCTGCGGCGGGCATCTGTCAAGTTGAAGGCATTTTACGACATGATGCAGGAATTGATCGACGCCAATGAGGATGAAAACGTGTCTTTACATGAATTGTATGAGCTGGTTTTAGAAAAAACCGGCTATATTGAGGCACTGCGAAGCGAAAAAGAAGAGGCGGAGACCAGGATTGAGAATATTAACGAGCTTGCTTCGAACCTGTTGAAATTCCAGGAGGAAAATGGGGAAGAAGCCACCTTATCGGCTTTCCTGGAGGAAGTTTCCCTGATGACGGATATTGATAATTATGATGAGACTGCGGATACCGTGGTGATGATGACTATGCATTCCGCGAAAGGTCTGGAATTTCCGGTGGTGTTTTTGCCGGGCTTTGAGGAAGGAATTTTTCCTGGTATGCAAGCGATTTATGATCCAAGCGAAATCCAGGAAGAACGGCGTTTGTGTTATGTGGCGATTACCAGGGCAAAGGAGAACCTTTATCTTTTGAATGCTGACAGCCGCATGCTTTTTGGGTCTACCAGCCGGAACCGGCCCTCTCGGTTCAGTCTGGAAATTCCCTTGGATTTAATTAAAAAGACTCGGGAACAGGATTGGAGAAAGCCAGATTCAGGGACCAGAATGCCGGTGGCGGAAGCGGAGCTTCGAAAGAAGTCGGCTACCGCAGCCATGCATTTCGGACAGGTAACGCCTCCGGCTAAAAGTGGAAATTCCTTTAAAACCGGTGATATGGTCCAGCACAAAACTTTTGGAAAAGGATTGGTCGTCAGCGCTACACCGATGGGAAACGACGTACTGCTGGAGATTGCCTTTGAGCAGGGAACCAAAAAATTAATGGCCAATTTTGCCCGGCTGATCAAAGTGGAATAAAATGATTGTTTCCTGAAGTGGAATAGTTCAAATCCATATTTCCGTACTTTTTGTGTTTACCTGCGTTTGTTATTAAGAGAGCGCTATTTAATGAAAAGAAGGACAAATTCTAAAGAATTTGTCCTTCTTTTTTCAAAATGCAATATTTTTTTCGGACTTGAAAAATCCGTCACATTTCCATCGCTTTTTCGTAGACTGTAAGGAAAGCTTTTAGTTTTTAACCTGTAAGGAGGATCATTATGGCGGATAACTATGAAACCATGAATCAGGAATCTCCAAATTACGGATGTTTCAAAGAAGCCGTGTGTATCGACGCTTCCCGCGTGTACGATTCCTGCGGAGACAAGGATTGCCTTGAAGATTTACGCGTATATTTCTCCCCGGCGTCTCAGGCTATTATCGATAAGGCCGCTCAGGTGCGTATGCGTAATGTAGAAGTTCTTGTAGTATACTTAGGGCTGGAGCCTGTGCCGTTCCACAAGGGTTTTTACTCTGTGGATATGACCTTCTTTTTCGAAGTGACCCTGGATGTTTTCCAGGCGCCCGCAGCGCCCCCGGTAACCATTTCCGGACTTTCCGTGTTCAGTAAAAATGTGGTGCTTTACGGTAGCGAGGGCAACGTTAAAGTGTTCAGTTCCGATGGCAGTCTGGAAGAGCTGGAACAAAACTCTGTACAGAGCCTGCCAAAAGCGAGCGTACAGGTGGCCCAGCCGGTGGGATTGTCCGCCAGGCTGTGTGAAGGAAGAACCTGCTGCTGTGAGCCTTGCTGCAGGATCCCTGACTGTATTTGCAAACGGTACGGCGGAAGCTTCTGTATGGACAATACCGAAAAGGTTGTTTACGCTACCATCGGTATCTTCACCATTGTGCAGATCGAGCGAAATGTTCAGATGATGATTCCCGCTTATGATTTCTGTATTCCGGAGAAAGAATGCATTACTTCCAGCGATAATCCCTGCGAACTGTTCAGCCGGATTGATTTCCCAACCAATGAGTTCTTCCCTCCCAAGGTCACCGACGTATACGGTGACGACCACGGATGCGGCTGTCACAAGCATAAGGAGTGTTAACCTGTCCATTAAAAAAACGGTGCCGAATTCGGAGTGCGCCGATCAGAAAGTGGCGAAAACAGACTAACTTGACGGCTGCCAGACGGTGGTCCTAAAAAACAGAACCGGCGTGCTATTTCTTAATGAAATAACACGCCGGTTCTTATGTATCTTAGACTACCTTTATAAGGAATATCAAAGGAAAATTTTTGCTTATCGTTTTAACCATTCTATAAAGATTTTCGACTCAATTTATTGTCTCACATGGCGGGATTATCGGAAAATGGACTAAAAAATTCCCCTTCATGGCGAGGCAGTCCGCGTTATTTATGCATCTATCATTTTTTAAAACGTATTTTTAGAACGTGTTTTTAGAACGGTTATTAGGCTATTAGATTTTTCCCAGAAAGTGGATTTTTAAAGATTTACGACTTTTTAGGGTCGAATAGAGAGGGTAGTATCTCAATTTGAAATTTTTCTTTGTTCTCTGGACGCAGATGCTTACCCACGACAATCAGACAGACCAACAGGCAGCCGCAGAAAATAGAAGTGCCCATCCTGCCTTGCAGCCAATAAGCATAAACACAGTAAACGGCAAACAGGGTATAAGTCGCAATGGAACGGAGCCTGTGCGGATTGATGACAACACCGATGGAAAGAAAAATATAGAGTGTGGCCAGAGCGAAGACTACGTAATGAACCGGGAGAAGTCCCAGAAGCACGCCGAAAGAGACCGCAATGGCTTTTCCGCCTTTTCCTTTCCAGAAAGGAGAAAAGGCGTGACCAAATACAGGTGCAGAAATTACGGGAGTGAACCACCAGCTGGTGAAATCCAGCAGATGCATGGCGATAAAAACAGGAAAGAATCCTTTTAAGACATCAAGGATCACACAGACGAGACCTACCCGCCAGCCGGCGCATTTCACTGCGTTGGTCGCACCCGGATTTCCGTCCTCACTGAGTTTCGTAATATCCAGATGGCAGAAGCATCGGGGAATGAGATAACTATATAAGACACCGCCGGAGAGATAGCCAATAAGCATAAAAAACAAATAGTTTAAAATATGCATGATGTTACCTCGTGTGAATCTACTGTCCGCCGTAGCAAATCGCAGATTTCCTCTGCGGAGTTAGCGTTGGTATTACGCCGCTGAGCCTCCGCCATTCGAAAACGAAGAAATTGATTTTCGTAGAGAAGTTTGGCGTATTTTGCCTGTTGAGCCGGATCCTGACAATAGTAAGACATTCCCCGTCTTGCAAAAAAGGCAGCGTTTTTATTTTCACAGCCGGGAATCGGAGCGGTATGAATCAGAGGAACGCCTTTTACGGCGGCCTCCGTGCTGGTCAATCCGCCGGGCTTTGAAAACAATACGTCACAGGCGTCCATATAAAGCGGGATTTTTTTGGTAAAGCCTTGAATCTTCACATTGGGATGACCGTTGCACTGGCTCTCCAAAAATTCTCTTAACTTTACGTTATTGCCGCAGATCACCACGATAACCGCACGGTCGCCGTAAAGATTTACCAGCTCCTGGATAGTATCTTCGATTCTTCCATAGCCCATGCTGCCGGTCATAATCAGAAACACGGGAAGATGGGAGGGAAGACCCAATTTTTTCCGAGCCTCCTGTTGATCTCCCTTTGTGCGGAAGGGCTTGGAAACAGGAATTCCCAAAGGATACAGTTTTTCTTTTGGCATTTGTTTTTTTCGGAATTCTTCCACTAAATCCTGATGGGGAAGAATATAATAATCACACTCGGTTTCCTCCCAGAAAGGGATGCAGGTGTAATCGGTGGCGATAGCCAGCGTTTTCACCGGCAGACGATTTTCCCGCTTCAGACTGGTGAGCACCTCAGCCGGGAACAGATGGGAAGTGACTACCGCGTCAAAGGAGTGGGAAATTAAATGCTCGTAAAGTTTATCACGGTAAAGCCGGTTGGCCCAATAAACGGGAGATTTGTGTCTTGAGGTGCTGATAACCCCTCCGGCTTTGTAAAGCAAACCGAAAACACTGGGCACTCGAGTGGTTAGTACATAAGTTTTCTCTACTCGTTTGGATACATTGCTGCTGACCAATGACAGGACATCTAAGAACTCGCAGGTGTCGCCTTGTTCCCGCAGGGTTTCCGCGACAGCACGGGCCGCTGCGTTATGGCCCTCGCCGGTTCTGCAGGATAAAATGAGTACGTTCAGAAGGAACCCTCCTTTTGTTGGTTGCGGCAGCCACCGGTACACCGATGGAGATGCCCCATGAAAAGTTTTTGGCTCAAGCTTCGGAAAGGAAGAAAAAGGAAGAATTGGTAACAGGAAGCGGAGAATTTCCAGGCTAAGGAAAATTTTCAGGCTGGAAACCGCGAGCCGGGTAATATTATCGGATGATGCTGAACCATCTCAAAATACCTACCGAAAGCAGGCCTTTTCAGGCAAACTTCATCCGCCGGGTTAGCCGGCGATTATAACTCAGTTCAGCATCAGCGCCATATAAGCGCCATGCAGAGAAAAGAGGTTTGAAAAAATTTTTATCATGCCAAAGTCCACGATTTTTTCCTCTTGGAATAAATTTCCGCCGCAATATCCTTGAACCTGTTGACAGCCGTACGCCTCACAAATCCCGTGCACCAACTCGGCGGCCGCTTGGGAATTTTGGGCAAACAGTTCCTCGACCACAACCAGATCTTTGTTTTTTCTCGCCACAGCGTAGCCTTTGCTGGAGGCGAAGCACTCGGCCTTTAAAAAGGTAAGATCCTCCACAACCGCCCGGAACGCCTTAGTGTTTAACTGGACAAAGGGCCTGCAGGCCATCTCTTTCCGCAGGCTGGTTAAACCATCGGTAGTTACCGGAGAAACGGCCAGAAGTCCCGTTACCGGAGCAGAAAGCTGAGCGGAAAAAGCATGACGATAAAATCGAGTTTCATAACCGAAACGGCGATAAAAAGCAAATAGATCAGGCGACTGGGGGATAAGTACACTGAACTCAGCGCCCTTTTGTTTTTCCTCTTGTTCAACATATTCCAATAAGGCCGACATCAGACCTTTTCCACGATGAGATTTTTTTGTGGCGACCCCGTAAAGGTAAATTCCTTTTTTTCCCAACAGAGAACAGGGTACCGCGCAAGCCATGCAAATCACTGTCCGGTTTTCCTCCAGAACATAGATCTGCTGATAGTTACAAAAGTTTTCAAACACGAATTTGGCGCTTTCCTCGCCTTCTCCAAAGGCTTCCAGCCATAACTCGCATAAGGCAGGGTAATCCTGCTTATGGCTTAACCGAAACATCCGGTTTCTCCTCCTACTAAGTCAGCACAGAATTTTTCCTGCAGGAAAGCGGGGTTATAAGAAAGCTTGGCTTTCCGAAGCCCCTCCTCCGAAACGTCATCCTCACGGTTGACCCATTGGTAGTCCTTGCAAAAATGGCGGGTAAATTCCCGGTTGATAATATTATAAGCACCGTTCACATCGTATAGCGCTTTTTCCACATGCACGTCAAATACCCGGCGGCTTACCGGACTTCCATAGGAAAAGGCGATAATTTTTCTATCCACACGGATCAAACCGCCGGACAGATGAAGCTCAAAAAAATGCTTTAAGCCCATCTCAACAGCGAGATGTTCTGTTTGGATTCCGGTATCCTGGCTGTTGCCGTAAAGCTGGCTCCAGGCGTTGTTAAAGTTCCGGACTTCCTCAAGATTTTCCGGCGTGATCGGTTCAAATACGAAGTCGGGATGCTCCCGCAGAAAACGGGAAACATGATTCCGCTTTTTTTGAAATTTTTTCCCCGGCAGGTTTTGAAGCTCCTCGCTGCTGTAAATATAATCAAAGGTACCCCGGCAGGAGGTAAAGACAAAGATACCAGGAAACTGCTCCTCCAGCCAGGTTTTGTCCCGCTGAGAGAGAGAATATAACCGTGGCATTTTTCCGTGAACAGCGGCATCCTGAACGATTTCCCGAATCGCTGCCCGCTTGTCACCATCTCCCTCTGGAAATAGATAAAGATAGGGCGACTCCGGAGTATTAGGATGATCAAAACACCGGGCAATGACAAAATCCTGAAACCGGGCTAAATCCGTGTGGTAAATCGGGCTCCAGACGAAAAGATTCGCGAAAGTATAACCGCAGCTGACACAATCCGCTTTCAGAAGTAATGGGCGCGCCCACTCGCCATCTGCGACGGTAATCGGCTTAAATTCCAGCATAATTGTTCTAAACCTAATTTCTCCGGCGGGAAATGATCGTTTTTCAAGCTCAGCCGCCGGCCAGAGCCATTCCAATATTGTAAATCTGAACATATTATAGCACATAATTTCAGATTTTGTAAAAAAATGTATTTTCCCTCTGAAAGTTTATGGCTTATTTCTGTTAATATGGCTGAAATAGTTTAACCCTATACTCGATTTGATAGAACGGAAGACTGGAAGAAAACGCTGCTCTTTTTTCTAGAAAAAGGAGAAAACATTCCCGAGAATTATTCAGGGGTTTTTGTTGAAATGTGAAACAAAGCATAGTATAATAAATTTAGATTCTTTTTGGCGCCAAGGGGTTTGTTTGCGGAATTCAGATCGTTAAAAAATTATCAAAGTGGCTGATAAGGCGGGAAAAGGAAGAGAGGATCCCTTGGATTTGTATGTGACAAGAGATTAATGGAAAGGCGGAGAGTTTGGCGTGGATGTTGTAGTGTGTATTGGCAGTTCCTGCCATCTGAAGGGCTCCAGGGATGTAATCCAGATTTTAGAGAGGAATATCGCCCTAAATGGCCTGAAGGACCAAGTGAATTTGAGAGGCTCTTTCTGTATGGGACGCTGCCAGGGAGGCGTCAGCGTAACGGTAGACGGCAAGGATTTTTCCGTTTCTCCCTCGACCACTGAAGAGTTTTTCAACCGTGAGATTTTAGGGAGGATGTCCATATGAGCATCATCGGATTAAAGAAAGCGAATTGTAAAAACTGTTATAAATGTTTGAAAGTGTGCCCGGTAAAATCCATTCGGGTGGTCAACGAACAGGCGCAGATCATCGATGACGACTGTCTGCTGTGCGGTACTTGTCTGGCAAATTGTCCCCAAAACGCCAAAACCCTTACCAGCAGTCTGGATCAGGTGAAAGAAATGCTGGCCGCTGGAGAGAAAGTGGCGATTTCTTTAGCGCCGTCTTTTTTAGGCTCTTTTTGCCTGAAAACTCCCGGTCAAATGGCGGCGGCGTTAAAGAAGCTGGGATTTTGCGCGGTTTCGGAAACCGCTCAAGGTGCCGCTTATGTTACCGCTCAATATCATGATTTGATGGTGGAAAACAAGATGAAGAACATCATTACCACCTGTTGCCCTTCTATCAATCGTTTGATCGAGCTGTACCATCCAGAAGTTGTGGAATATATGGCTCCGGTGGTATCTCCTATGATCGCCAGTGCCAGGCTGATCAAGCAAACTTTAGGCAAAGGCGTCAAGGTAGTGTTTGTAGGTCCGTGCATCGCTAAAATTGACGAGGCGGCAGATATCCGCCATGACACCGACGTGGATGCGGTGCTAACTTTTGAGGATATTGAACAGTGGTTCCGGGAAGAGGGAATCGTGCCTGATCAGTGCGAGGATGCCTCTTTCCTAAACGCGAGTTCCAAGATTTTGAGAATGTACCCGGTGACCAGTGGTATCCTGGAAAGCCTGAAGGCTCGGGGAGACTGCAATAATTACCGTATGCTTACGGTGGACGGGATTCAGGAGTGTATCGCTTTGTTTTCCTCTATGGCGAAAGGTGAACTGGATCACTGCTTTGTGGAAGTCAACGCCTGCAAGGGCGGCTGTGTCAACGGACCGGCTAAGACCAAAGGCGAGGAAACCCGCTTTAAAGCCGCTTTGGATGTGGAGAACTATGCTAGGGAGGATGCCGACGCTTATCCTGCTGTGGATGAGGAAATCCCCATGGGTAAGCGGTTCTTTGACCGTTCCCGCCATGAGAAGCTGCCGGACGAGGATACTATTCGCAGCATTTTGGCGAAAATCGGCAAAGAATCTCCGGAGCAGGAGCTGAACTGCGGCGCCTGCGGTTACAATTCCTGCCGAGAAAAGGCCATTGCTGTATATCTCAATAAGGCGGAGTTGACTATGTGCGTGCCTTATATGAAGGAGCGGGCCGAATCCTTGTCCAATTATGTACTTTCCGAAACGCCTAACATCACCATCATGGTGGATGATGAGATGAATATTATCGAGTTCAATAAGGCCGCAGAGGAATGCTTCAAAATCTCCCGCAGAGAGGCGCTGGAAAAGGGATTGTTTGAACTGATCGACAGCTCTGATTTCCAGTTCGTATTGGAGACCAAGCAGCCGATTACCAATAAAAAAGTGCATTACAAGGAATATGGGCTTACGACGGAGCAATCCATTATTTACATAGATAAGCAAAACATCGTCATGGGTATTTTCAAGGATATCACCAAGGAAGAGAAGGAGCAGGAAAATCTTTATGACCTGCGGGTGGAAACCATGGAAATGGCCCAAAAGGTTATCGACAAGCAGATGGTGGCGGCCCAGCAGATCGCCAGCCTGCTAGGCGAGACGACCGCGGAAACCAAGGTGACTCTGACCAAGCTAAAAAATATGATTGTGTTTGACGGTGATGAATGATGAAAATGCATGTGGATACCGCTTACCGTAGCTTGTTCAAGTACGGTGAGGAGCTGTGCGGCGATAACGTGCGAATCACCCGCACAGAGGATTCCGTTTTCGCGGTATTGGCAGATGGCTTGGGAAGCGGCGTAAAGGCCAATATCCTTTCCACACTGACCAGTACCATAATTTCGACCATGCTGACAGAGGGGGCCGCCATGGAACAGGCGGTGGAGACGATTGTTTCCACTTTGCCCATCTGCAGCGTGAGAAAGCTGGCTTATTCCACCTTTTCCGTGTTGCAGATTAAGGATACCGGTGAGGCCTATTTGGCTGAGTTTGACAATCCGGGTTGCATTTTTATCCGTAACGGGGAACTGATGGAGCTGGAAATGACCGATAAAGAGTATGCGGGGAAAACCGTATATGAATCTCGGTTTACTGTATTCCCCGGGGATGTGCTGGCCTTGATCAGCGACGGTGTGGTATACGCCGGCGTGGGAAGTATTTTAAATTTCGGCTGGACTTGGGAAAGCGTTGCGGAATGGCTGCGCAAGGAAAGCTTAAAGGAAAAGTCCGCGCCTCGTTTGGCGGCGGCTCTGTCACAGGCGGTAAAAGAGCTTTACATGGATAAGCCGGGAGACGATTCCACAGTAATGGTGGCCAGAATTTCTCCCCGCCAGGTGGTCAATATGTTCGCCGGCCCGCCGAAAAATAAGGAAGACGACCCGAAAATGGTCAGGGACTTTATGACTTCTTCCGGGAAAAAGCTGATTTGCGGCGGTTCCAGTGCGAATATCGTGGCGCGTATCTTAAACCGCAGCGTTGAAACCAGTCTGGATTACGTGGATCCGCTGATTCCTCCCATTGGAAGCATCCAGGGCATCGACCTGGTGACCGAGGGCGTGCTGACTCTGAGCCGTACGGTGGAGATTCTTCAGGAATATCTGGATCATGAGACAGATTCTTTCTATTTCAAAAGGCTGGACGAGAAAAACGGCGCCGCTATGCTGGCGAAAATTTTGCTGGAGGAATGCACTACCTTAAATCTGTTTATCGGCACGGCTATCAATCCGGCCCACCAGAATCCAGGCCTTCCGTCTGACCTGAGCATTAAACTGAAGCTGATCGATAAACTGTGCGGCCTGATGGAGCGGTTGGGAAAACGGGTGACAAAAAAATATTATTAAGTGTTGCTTGAGTGCCTGAAGCATGAACAGAGGGTGCTGCGGGATTTCGTGGTAGTTTGGAGTTTCGGGCTATGCGTAAGCTTATTTCAGAGAGAAAAAACGCGAAAGATTCAGAAAATGACCAAGGCCTTTTCGCTGTGGTTTATTCGGCGCTGAAAGTACCGAATGGCCGGAAAGGCTATGATAAGGAAAGTAGAGGAGCCTATGCGATACGATAATGACGCCAAACAAATGAAATTCGAGGTTTTGCTCCGGGTTGCCCAGCTGGCTTATGCCGGGGACCTGGAGGAAAAAGCGGATTCAATTCCCTACGATATCATTCCGGGGAGAGTGGCGCGTTTTCGCTGTTGTGTTTACCGGGAGCGGGAAATCTTGAGAGAACGCGTCATCTTGGCAAGAGGAAAACACTTGCCCACCAATCCGGATGGCTCGGGCACAGTGACGGTACTTCCGGCGGCCTGTGAAGGCTGTCCCATCAACCGGTTTACCGTTACCGCCAACTGCCAGCGCTGTATGGCGAAAAAATGCGTGGCGGCTTGCCCTTTTGGCGCTATTACTGTTACTGGCAGCGGCGCTTATATTGACCCTTCTAAATGCAAAGAATGCGGCCGCTGTGCCGCGGCCTGCCCCTATAACGCTATTTCCGATACCATGCGGCCCTGCCTGCGTTCCTGTCCGGTAGACGCGATCACGATGGATGAAAACAAGCAGGCCAGTATCAAATATGATCGATGCATCGGATGCGGTGCCTGTACCATGGACTGCCCTTTCGGCGCTATCTCTGATACCTCGTCTATTGTGGAGGTCATTGAGCAGCTTAAGGGAAAAAAGCATGTCTATGCAATGTTCGCCCCGGCCATTGAGGGACAATTCGGTACCGCTACGGTGGGAATGCTGAAAGCTGCCCTGAAAAAACTGGGCTTTGACGATTCTTTTGAGGTCGCTCTGGGCGCTGACGCGGTAGCTCAGCACGAAGCCCATGAGCTGAAAGAGGCGATCCAAACTGGCAGAAAGATGACGACATCCTGCTGTCCTGCCTTTTTCACCATGATTAAAAAGCATTTTCCAAAGTTGATTCCCAATATCAGCAGTACGGTGTCGCCAATGACCGCTACTGCACGGTATGTAAAATATCTCCATCCTCATGCGTTGACGGTGTTTATTGGGCCTTGTATCGCGAAAAAGCAGGAAATCCAGCATGTAAAAGACAGCGCTGACTACGTCATTACCTTCGAGGAGCTGGCCGCCATGTTTAAGGCGCAGAATGTGGATCCTATGGAAATGGCGGATGAGGTTCAGGACGGTTCTATTTACGGCAAAGGCTTTGCCCAAAGCGGAGGTGTGTCCGGCGCGGTAATGGAGGTCCTGGATGAGGAAGGCTTTGAGATGCCGGTGACTTGCCGGAAGTGTATGGGCGCAAAAGAATGCAAGAAAGCGCTGATTGCCATGAACGCGGGGAAAATGCCGGAAAATATCATCGAGGGCATGGCTTGTCCCGGCGGATGTTTGGATGGTCCTGCCGCTGTGGATACTCTGCAAAAAGTGGTGAAAAACCGTTCCAAACTGCTGCCTAAGGCGGATAAACGTACCATTACGGAAAACGTGATGGAGCACGGTTTTGATAAAATAAAGATGGATGACCTATAATTTTAATGAATTCATCTATGATTTCAATTTCTAGGAAGATACTAAAAACAGAGGGCGGCCCTTTTCGCCCTCTGTTTTCCCATTTTCAAAGGAAAGTAGAGAGTTGATTATGAAAGAAGCAAAAAAAGTGTCTGAATCTGCGGCGGAGCAGGTACAATTGGTTTTGAGTTCCCACATCAACGGTTATAAACGGCTGTTCGGTGGTCAGCTGATGTCTTGGATCGATATGCTTGGCGGTGTCATCGCCAGACGGCACGCGGAGCATGAGGTGACTACCGCATGTATTGATAATCTTCAGTTTAAAAAGGCGGTGACTATCAATAGTACCTTAGTTCTCAAAGGGAAAATGACCTATGTGGGAAAAAGTTCCATGGAAGTTAGGGTGGATACCTTTGTAGAACGGCTGAATGGAACACGGGAACTGGTAAATACCTGTTATATGGTGCTGGTAGCGCTGGATGAGAATCAAAAACCGGTGTCGGTACCTCAACTGATTTGCGAAACCGAGCAGGAAAAGGAAGAATTTGAAAATGGCGCTCGCCGTCAGCAACTTCGAAAAGCCAGGCGCAACGAGGGGTATTGATTCGTAATTTCTTACGAAATGTTAAAGTTAACCATTCTAATCTTATCAGATTTATAAAAATATCTCGGCTTTTCTATACACGCCCAGAGAAAAAAGGTATACTTGAAAAGTACTTTTAAAATTTGGTTCCCGGGAGGAGACAACATGCAGGAAAGTAAACGGCAGTTACGGGAAAAATGGTTGAACTGTGGAGTTGGGGCTCTGTTGCTGGCTATTGTTGCTGCGATTTTCTATTTTTATCGCCAATTGATTTATTTTGGAGGAGAAGTAGCGATTTCAGATATTTTCAGCCAACTTTGGCTGAAAGTCCTTGTTATTGGTGCCATTGGATTTTTCGTTTGCTTCGCCATCTCTTTTTTTGGTTACCGATTTTTAACGCCGCTTGGAAATCTTTTGTATCGTTGGCGCTATGTGGTGGCCGTTGTAGTTTTGGCTGTTTGTGTGTTGATGAATTTAAACGGCTCTTCGATCGGATGTTGGACAGGGATTCTCGCGGATGGTCAGGATGGTGGAGTGCTTTTTGGCGCAAATAGGGCGGTGCGTTCCGATGAGTGGGCGGTAAATACGCCAATGGCTTTTGCGCAGTATTATGATCCACAGGGTGCGTATCCCTATTTTGGACAGGTTATGCGAGGAGCGACCACAGACAGCTTTATTGTCTACGGACAGCCGGTCTGGGATATCGCTGTTTTATTTCGCCCATTCCATTGGGGGTATTTGTTTTTAGGCATAGAACGGGGATTGTCGTTTTTTTGGTGCGCCAGGCTCATTGCCCTGTTTATGGTTACATTCGAGTTAGCCATGCTGCTTACTGACCGCAAAAAGGCCTTGTCGCTGGCCTGCGCTTTACTGATCACTTTTTCTTCTCAGGTACAGTGGTGGTTTGCCGTCAATAGTTTGATCGAAATGCTGGTATTTGGTCAACTGGCGGTACTGATTGTCCACCATTTTATGGTGACGAAAAAAATGTGGGCGAGAGCGCTTTTGATGGTCGGGCTGGCTCTCTGCGGCGGTGCCTATATTTTAACCTTTTATCCCTCCTGGCAAGTACCGTTAGGATATGTTTTTTTAGCGCTGATCGTCGGTGTAATCATTGTGGATCGAAAGAAATGCAGCTTTGCCTGGAGAAGGGATCTTTCTTTTCTACTATTGTTCATTGTTTTACTCGCGGGTGGAATGGCATACATTCTTTCAAAATCGCTGGATACTATTGAGATTGTATTAAATACAGCTTATCCCGGAGCCAGATCGTCTACTGGAGGAGGCTTTTTCACCAGACTTTTCAACTATCCGGCTACACTGCTGTTCCCGATAGCGCAGACCAATTTACCGGGGAATTCCTGTGAGCAAGCTGTTTTTTATGATTTTTTCCCAATAGGCATCCTTTTGTCTCTCTTTGTGTTACTGAAAGAAAAGAAGCGTGACCCGGTTTTAATTTGCTTATTGGCGGCGCAGGTAATTTTGTTACTTTATTGTACCTTGCAATTTCCAGAAATTCTGTCTAAAATATTATTGCTGAGCTATAGCCAAGCACCTAGAGCTTTTTTGGCGGTGGGTGTTATCAATATTCTTTTGCTGGTACGGAGCATGGCCCTTTTAAGAACCAGAATTCCCCTTTGGGTGGCGGCGGTTCTTGCTGTGATTCTCGGCGCTTTCGTTGGTATAGGTTGCGTGAGAAATTTCCCGGATTACTTATCCTTAGTGAAAGCCATTGGTGTTACTTTGGTGGTCATTGTTGGCTTTTATGTAATTTTCCGGCGCCACGAAAAATTGTTCCTCTGTGGTTCCTTGCTGATTGTGTTGGTGTCCGGTGTATTGGTCAATCCTATTCGCCAAGGGACTGCCTTGTTGCAGGAGGATTCTTTAATACAGGAGATTCGACAAGTCGAACAAGAGGAACCTGGAACTTGGATTGTGGAAAGCGCCGGGTACCCGCTGATCAACATACCAGTACTTGCGGGAGCTCCGACGATTAATTCAACAAATGTTTATCCAAATTTAGAGCGTTGGGCTCAACTGGATCCAGATGGTTCAAATGAGGAAACTTATAATCGATACGCTCATATTTTAATTACTCTCACCGATGAAGAACCCACCGAATTTGAGTTAAGACAGGCAGATGTTTTCCATTTGACCTTAAATATTGAAGATTTATCAAAATTGGGCGGAAGCTATATTTTGACCACTAGAAATTTAGAAGAGCTGGAGAATGAGGAAATCCATTTTCAGCTGTTGTCTCAGGTCAAGTCCTATTATATTTATAAAGTAGAAGGAGAGATATCGTGAAAACAGCAGTTTTAATTCCTTGTTATAACGAGGCGAAAACCATCGGAAAGGTAGTAGCTGACTTCAAAGAAAAAATGCCTCATGCGGATATTTATGTATATGACAACAATTCTACTGACAATACCGCTGAAATCGCGGAAAAAGCCGGCGCGATTGTTCGTTATGAGCATAAACAGGGAAAAGGTAATGTAGTGCGTACCATGTTCCGCGAAGTGGAGGCAGACTGCTATATAATGGTAGACGGTGACGATACTTATCCGGCGGATTTTGGCCCCGAGTTAGAAAATTTGGTGTTGTCTGGAAAGGCCGATATGGCGGTGGGAGATCGGCTTTCCTCCACTTATTTTACGGAAAATAAGCGCCTGTTTCATAACTTCGGCAACGTGCTGGTACGGCGAATGATCAATTTTCTGTTCCGCGCCAAGTTGAATGATATTATGACGGGTGCTCGTGCGTTCAGCAGGGATTTTGTGAAGTCTTTTCCTGTCACTTCCAAAGGATTTGAGATTGAGACTGAGATGACGATTTTTGCTTTGGATAACAATTTCGCGATCGCGGAGAAACCCATCGCTTATCAGGACAGACCGCAAGGAAGTGAATCAAAGCTGAATACTTACTCCGATGGGCTGAAAGTTTTAAAAACCATTGTCAACTTATTTAAGGACACCAAGCCCATGGTATTCTTTTCCATTCTCAGTTTGATTTTGTTGCTGATCTCTTTTGGCTTTTTCCTTCCTATTTTGATCCAATTTATCCAGACAGGGATCGTGGATAAATTTCCTACTTTGATTGTAATCAGTGCTCTGGCGGTAATCGCCTTAATTAATTTTTTCTGCGGAGTCATTCTATCGGTTCTGAAAAAGCAGCACCGCCAGAATTTTGAGCGTCAGCTCACCATGCTGCACGAGCTGGCGCGATTGAAACAGGAGGATGTCCATTGATTCAGTTAATCGCTTTGGATTTAGACGGAACTACTTTGAATGGAGACAACGAGATTTCAGAAAGAAATAGGAGCGCACTTTTTTCGGCGATGGCTCTGGGAGTCTTTGTGGTGCCCGCGACAGGCAGGACTTTTGAAAAAATGCCAGCTTGCGTTAGAGAGTTGCCGGGGATCCAATACGCCATTTGTTCGAATGGGGCGGCTGTTTACGATGTACGGGCAAACCGGAATATTTATGAAAATTTAATGCCTTATCAAACAGTTGCGGAAATGCTGCGTTTTGGAGATAAGTATGAGTGCTTCGTAGAGGTTTACCTGAAAGGAAAGTCCTATTGCAGGCTTTCCCAGTTAGACCGTGTGATGGAATATCCCAGACTTTCTGATTACGCCTCACATGTCAAGTCTACTAGGTTGCCGGTGGAAAGTCTGAAACAGTTCGTTTTAGACGCTGGATGCGGTGTGGAGAAAGTGAATCTGTGGCCGAAAAGACGGGAAGATTTTCCGGAAATTTGGCGGCAGCTTTTAGAGAATGATGCGGTTTCCATTACCAGTTCCGGCTTTGGCAATATTGAAATTAACGCCCATGGCTGTGATAAAGGGGATGGGCTTCTCCATTTGTGTGAATATTTAAAAATTCCCAGAGAAAATGTAATGGCTGCCGGCGATAACCTGAACGACGGCCCCATGCTGCGGTTCGCCGGGGAATCAGTGGCTATGGGTAACGCTATTGACGATTTGAAGAAAATCGCTAAATACATAGCCAAAACAAATCTAGAAGATGGCGTAGGCGATATGGTGGAAAGACTGGTTTTGAAAAAATAAGATAAAAAGAGGGCGATTTCGCCCTCTTTTTATCTATAAGGCGATACTCACTTTGTTAAAAAATCTCTTTTTTCAGTGGAAATCAGAGTGTTCCAAAGATCAAAATTGTTGGAGAGGTTCCATACAAAAACGTCCCGTGTGTTACAAAACGGATGAGTTAAGAAATATGAATAGCTATATAGGACGCATAAGCTTTGACTTGTTTACCAGTCCGGTTAAAACGGTTAGCCCTCTTCGAGGAGTTGAATAAAAAATTATTCAATGTACTCTCTTAGCACGGGGGTATCATTCAGTTGGAAGCTTGACAGGATACAATGCGGGGTTTATATGAAACTTAATTTCATTGGGAAATATTGATTTTATCGTGAAACAGCCGATTTCACGATTGTTTTCGTTGAAAATTATGGGAGGCTATGGTATACTGAAATGAAATATGTCAAATCTGTGAGGTGTGTTTTTTGGCAATCCAGCCTAAAGAATATACAAAGCTTGTAGCGGAAATCATGGGTGTTCGGGCGAAGAGGGAAACGCCTCTGGCGATGGTTAGAACCTATGGTTGTCAGCAGAATGTTTCCGATGGGGAAAAGATCAAGGGAATGCTTCAGCAAATGGGCTTCGGCTTTACCCAGGATCAGGAGGAAGCGGACTTTATTTTATTTAATACCTGTGCGATTCGAGAGCATGCGGAGGATCGAATTTTCGGAAACGTAGGCGCACTGAAATATTTAAAGCGCAGAAATCCCTCTTTGCTTATCGCTCTGTGCGGATGTATGATGGAGCAGGAGCATGTTGTCGAACGGATTCGAAAAAGCTACCCTTTCGTCAGTTTGGTATTCGGAACCCACTCTCTGTCGAATTTTCCTCAGTTGGTTTACGAGACCCTTACCGGCACCAAGAGAGTATTTCAGCGTGGCGGGGAAGATACTATTGACGAGAGTATCCCGGTGCGCCGGGATGGAGATTTTAAGGCCTGGCTTCCGGTGATGTACGGATGTGATAATTTTTGTTCCTACTGCGTGGTTCCCTACGTCAGAGGGCGGGAGCGCAGCCGTGAGCCTGAAGCGGTGCTTGAAGAAGCCCGGCAGCTGATCGAAGGCGGCTATAAGGATATTACCCTGTTAGGGCAGAACGTCAACTCTTACGGGAAAAATCTGTCCCAACCGGTGAATTTCGCTAAGCTTCTAAAAGAAATCAGTGATATGCCCGGGGACTACTGGCTGCGGTTTATGACCAGTCATCCTAAAGACTGTACCAAAGAACTGATCGACGTGATGGCTTCGTCAGAACATATCGCTAAGCATCTGCATTTACCTTTTCAGTCAGGCAATAATCGGGTGCTGAAGGAAATGAATCGGCGCTACACCCGAGAGCAATATCTGGAGATTATCCGATATGCCAGAGAGAAAATGCCAGGCCTTTCCATTACCAGCGACGTGATCGTCGGTTTTCCGGGAGAGACCTACGAGGAATTTCAGGATACCCTTTCCCTGATCAGGGAGGTGGAGTTTACCGCGCTGTATACTTTCATTTTTTCTCCGAGAAAAGGAACGCCTGCGGCGGAAATGCCGGATCCGGTATCCCACAAGGAAAAGACACAGTGGTTCGCGGAGCTGTTAAAGGTCCAGGAGGAAGTTTCCGTTAAACGCTGCGCCTCAATAGTAGGGAAGACCGTCCGGGGGCTGGTGGAAGAGGAAGCTTCCAAGCCTGGTGTGTTGAACGCCAGAACAGAGGAAAACGTTACGGTGGAAATTTCCGGCGCGCCTGAAATGATCGGAAGCTTTCAGAATATTTTGGTTACCGACGCGGGCAGCTGGGTTTTGAAAGGGAACTGTATATAATTTCGGACAAGAATTTATATAGAAAATCAAAATTTTGGAGGACTAGCAAATGGATATCATTGAGCAAGCGAGAGAATTGGGCAGACAGATTCAAAAGGATGACCGCTATCTGAAGGTGCAGATCGCCCAGCAAAACAGCGATAACGATAAGGAGCTTCAGGCCCTGATCGGCGAGTTCAATTTAAAGAGAATGAACATCAATACCGAGGCGCAAAAGGAGGACCGGAGCGAGGAAAAGCTTCAAAAATTAAACCAGGAACTGCGTAGTTGCTATGCTTCCATCATGAAGAACGAGAACATGGCGGCCTACAATATGGCACGTCAAGAACTGGATGCCCTGCTGAACCGGGTAAACGCTATCATCATGCAGAGCGCTCAGGGCGAGGATCCGGACACCACCGATTATCAGGAGTCCTGCGGAGGGAACTGCGCCTCCTGCGGCGGCTGCCATTAATTCGCCACTTGTGAAAAAGCGCGGGAAGTCTTTGCTTCCCGCGCCCTAAAAATTTTGAAGGGAGAAATACAATCATGGCCGAACTGTCGCCAATGATGCAGCAATATCAGAAAATCAAGGCGGAAAACCAGGGGGCTATTTTGTTTTTCCGCCTTGGAGATTTTTATGAGATGTTTTTTGACGACGCGGTACTGGCGTCGAAAGAGCTGGAATTGACCCTTACCGCAAGAGACTGCGGACAAAATAAAAAGGCTCCCATGTGTGGCGTTCCCTATCACAGCAGCGAAAGCTATATAGCCAGGCTGATTTCCAAGGGATATAAAGTGGCCATCTGTGAGCAGCTGGAAGATCCAGCGTTGGCGAAAGGTCTGGTAAAACGGGATATCATCCGGGTGGTTACCCCTGGTACTGTCTTAGAGGGCAGTATGCTAGACGAGGGGAAAAATAATTTTATCTGTTCCATTTACGCCATAGGAGACCACGCGGGCATCTGTTTCTGTGATATTTCCACTGGTGAGCTTTATTCCACCAGTTTGGATAAGGATTTGGAAAACGAGATTTTAAACGAACTTGGTCGTTTTTCTCCCAGAGAGATTTTAATCGGCGGCGAGACGGTAAATATGAAAAAACTGGCTCCGTTTATTCGGGATAAACTTTCTGCCTGCGTGGAAATGCGAGAAGACGCCGAGTTTGAGTTGGAAACCTGCCGCAGGATCGTGCTGGAACAGTTTAAAAAGGAAACATTGGATGATTTAGGGCTTGAGGGTCAGGACCAGGCGGTTTCGGCCCTGGGCGCCCTGCTCAACTACCTCAAGGACACTCAGCGGAAAGTGCCCTTAAAAATCAACCGGATCGAGAATTACACTCAAGCCCAGTTCATGGGCATAGACCTTAACACCCGGCGAAATTTAGAACTTCTGGAGACCATGCGGAACAAGGAAAAGAGAGGTTCCCTTTTGTGGGTGCTGGACCAAACCAAAACCGCCATGGGAAAACGGCTTCTCCGCACCTGGATCGAGCAGCCGCTGTTAAGCTGCGGGAAGATTATCCGCCGGCAGAATGCGGTGGAGGAACTTTACTGCGACCCGTTTTTGTGCGGGAACCTGGCGGATCAACTGACCGGAGTTTTTGATCTGCAGCGTTTGATCACCAGGATTGTTTATGGAACCGCTAATGGTCGTGAGCTTCGTTCCCTGTCCGCTACCATCGGTCTGCTGCCGGAGCTGAAGAAGCTTCTGGAAAACCGAAAATCCGAACTGCTGCAAAGCATTTACGAGGATTTGGATACTTTAGAGGATGTCCATGACCTGATTGAAAGCTCTATTGTGGACGATCCGCCTTTCTCTGTCCGGGAAGGTGGCATTATTCGGGAAGGGTATAACCAGGAGGTAGACGAGCTTAGAAAGGATATGACCGGCGGTAAAGACTATGTGGCCGCTATTGAGAAGCGTGAGCGGGAGAAAACCGGGATTCCCAAGCTTCGGGTAGGTTATAACCGGGTGTTTGGTTATTACCTGGAGGTGACCAATTCCTATAAGGACCAGGTACCGGAAAGTTACATAAGAAAACAAACCCTGACCAACTGTGAGCGTTACGTGACCCAGGAACTGAAGGATCTGGAAGGCCGGATTTTAGGCGCCAAGGATCGGTGTGTCCAACTGGAGTATCGTCTGTTCGACGATATCCGCACTACCGTATCCGCTCAGCAGGAACGGGTACAGAAAACCTCAAACGCCATCGCCCAGTTGGATGTTCTGTGTTCCTTTGCTCGTGTGGCGGTTAAGAATCAATACTGCCGGCCGGAGGTTAATTTAAGCGGAAAAATCATTCTGAAAGAAAGCAGGCATCCGGTGGTGGAGCTGCTTTCCGATATGTCTCCTTTTGTTCCAAACGACGCTCTGCTGGACGAGGAAGAAAACAGAGTACTGGTGATCACCGGACCGAATATGGCGGGAAAATCTACCTATATGCGGCAGATCGCTTTGATCGTGCTGATGGCCCAGCTGGGCAGCTTTGTACCGGCCGCTTCGGCGGAGATCGGCTTGGTGGATCAAATTTTCACCAGAGTAGGCGCCTCTGATGATTTGGCTTCGGGTCAGTCTACCTTTATGGTAGAGATGAACGAGGTGGCGGATATCTTAAAGCGTGCCACTTCTAACAGCCTTTTGGTTCTGGATGAAATTGGAAGAGGTACTTCCACTTTCGACGGTATGAGTATCGCAAGAGCGGTGCTGGAATTCGTGGTGGATAAGCGGAAGTTGGGAGCGAAAACTCTGTTTGCCACCCATTATCATGAGCTGACGGAAATGGAAGAACTAATGGATGGCGTGAAAAATTACAGCATCGCCGTGAAAAAAAGAGGCGATGATATTACTTTCCTGCGCCGGATCATCCGAGGCGGAGCGGATGACAGCTATGGTATCGAGGTAGCGAAGCTGGCGGGCCTTCCCCAGCCGGTCATCAATCGCGCTAAACAGGTTCTGAAAGAGTTGGAAACCGGGCAGGAGGTCACCCCAAAAACGAAGGCCCGCAAAAAGGCCCCGAAAGAGGAAACTTCCGCACCACAGACTTCCCTGCTTCCCAGCACAGAATCGGAAATTGAGGAACGGCTCAAGCAAGTGGACGTCAATACCCTGACTCCCATTGAGGCGATGAATTTACTATTCGAACTGGCGAAAATGGCGAAGAAAAACTAATGTGGCCCCAAATTTTTTGCTTAGAAACAAGCTGTTTAAAACTGAGCTTTTACGTTTCTTTTCGTACGGAACTGTTAAGCGGCCAAAATATAAGTTTTAAAGCAGAAAAGCAGAGAAATCAAATATTATTTTATGAAATGACGGTTTGTAAGAGAACGAATTGCCTATAGGACAAGCTAGGTTTATCAAATTTTTATGATGACTTTGAAGCATTATTATCTTAAAGGGAAGGAGGCGGGTTCATGGCAAAGATCCATGTGTTAGATAAGCATGTGGCGGAACTAATTGCCGCGGGAGAAGTCGTGGAACGGCCTTCTTCAGTGATCAAGGAGCTGGTGGAAAATTCTATCGATGCCGGGGCCACCACGATTTCCGTGGAAATTCAACACGGCGGTATCACCTATATGCGGGTGACGGATAACGGCGTCGGTATCGCCAGAGAAGATGTGCCCAAAGCCTTTCTCCGCAACGCCACCAGCAAAGTGAAATCAGCGGAAGATCTGGATGGTATTGGTACTCTTGGCTTTCGGGGTGAGGCATTGGCCTCTATTTGCGCTGTCAGCCGAGTGACCCTGCTCACCAGAACTGAGGAAGAGTTGGCGGGTACCAGCTATCAAATCGAGGGCGGAGAAGAGATTTCCTTGGAGGATGCTGGCTGCGCGAAAGGCTGCACCATTGTGGTCCGTGATCTGTTTTACAATACGCCCGCCAGAATGAAATTTCTGAAAAAAGATATTTCCGAGGCCAACGCCGTTGCCGGTGTGATGGACCGGGCGGCTTTGTCCCATCCAGAAATCTCCTTTCGTTTTATCCGGGATCATAAGGAAACCTTGTCCACCCCTGGAGACCGTCAGTTGAAATCCTGCGTTTACGCAGTTTACGGAAAGGATTTCACTGCCGGAATGCTTCCAGTAGACTACGACTACAATGGCATCAAGGTTCGGGGCTTTATTTCCAGGCCTTCAGCGGCGCGGCCGAATCGCAGCATGCAGCATTTTTTTATCAACGGTCGGTTTGTCAAGAGTAAAACCGCTATGGTCGCCTTGGAACAGGCGTTTAAGGGTTCGATTATGGTGGGAAAATTTCCAAGCTGTGTTCTCCACCTTTCTGTGCCCTGGAAGGCGGTGGATGTCAATGTGCATCCCGCGAAAATCGAAGTGCGGTTTCTTAATGAGAAACCAATTTTTGATGCCGTATACCATGGAGTGAAAAGCGCCCTCTTATCCGGCGACCAGCGCAAGGAAATGACCCTTTCTCGGCCAAATCTCAACCCGCCAGTGCCTCAATTAGAGCAAACTAGGTTGGTGACTCCAGACGGAACCTCCGGTTTCAATGCCTTTAGAAGAAATGAAAGCCAGCCATCACAGCCATTTCCGGTAAAGCAAAATGAAATAGAGCAAAGATCTCCTTTTACAACGAGTTCCATTGATGCGTCCAAGCAGGAAAGAGCCATATCTGGAGAGAAAGAAAATCGGCCGAATCCCGTCGCTGTTTCTAATCATCTGATTGATAGCCCAGAAATTGATGCCCTGCAAAAAGATATCGTTCAAAGACAGAACCAAACGGCAGAGACAACCCGGAGGATTTCGATTTCCTATGAAGGTTATGAGCCGGAAATTTATCTGCCCACGAAACGGCAGAACGCTGTTCCTGTTGTGCGGGACTTTATCGCCTCGCCTTTCTCTTTTCACGACAATGCGCGTTTTGTGAAGATTGCGGAGCAAAAGCCTGAGGCTGCGGATCCCTCTGCGGCGTCAGCCGGCAGCGCTCCGGAAACGGAAGAAAAAGGTTCGGGTTTTCCTGAAAAAGAGGAACCGAGGCCATCAGATATCGGTAAGCAGGCTACCGAGGGGGAGGGACCCTTGGAAACGGAGGAATCCAAGTCCTCTGAGGAAAAGCGTCAGCGTCTGATTGGAGAGGCTTTCCGGACTTATTTAATCATCGAGTACGGCGACGATGAACTGCTTTTCATCGATAAACACGCTGCCCATGAGAGGATCTTATATGAGAAGCTGAAAAAGGAAAGCGGAAAAAGCTGCGCTCAGTATTTGTTGGAGCCGATTCCAGTGACTCTGGATAAAAACGAATACGCCGCGGTGCTGGAAAACCAGGAGCTTTTTTGGGAAGCTGGTTTCGAGGTGGAAGATTTCGGAGGGGGCTCTGTGCTGGTAAGAAGCGCACCGCTTTCTCTGGAACAGGAGGATATCGCTTCCTCCCTGATGGAGATCGCCGGGCACCTTTTAGATCATCAAACGGATATGTCCACAGAAAAGCTGGACTGGCTGTATCATAATATTGCCTGCCGCGCCGCGGTAAAAGCGGGACAGATCACCTCTGATCAGGAGTTGATCGCCTTAGCGGTGGCGTTGCGGGAAAATCCGGAGATCCGGTATTGCCCCCACGGCAGGCCGGTATCCATTACGCTGAAAAAGCGGGAAATCGAAAAACAATTTGGCAGGATTCAATGATGAGTAACGAGAAATTTTCATTGGTTTGCGTCGTAGGCCCCACGGCCTCTGGAAAAACCGGCTTGGCGGTAGCTCTTTCTCAGAAGCTAAACGGGGAGGTAGTGTCCGCTGATTCCATGCAGATTTATCAGGGAATGTCTATTGGAACGGCGAAGCCTACAGTGGCGGAAATGGGGGGGATCCCCCACCATCTGATGGATTTTTTATCGCCTAAGGCACGGTTTAGTGTAGCGGATTACGCGGATTTGGCACGGGAAACGATTTCGGATATTCATAAAAGGGGAAAGCTTCCGGTGTTGGCGGGAGGTACCGGACTGTATGTGCAAGCCGTCACAGAGGGAATCCTTTTTCAAGAGGAACCGGGAAACCCGGAAATCCGAGAGCGACTGGAGCAACGGGCTAAGGAAGAAGGAATTGAGGTTCTGTTTCAGGAACTTCAAGAAATAGATCCACCGTCGGCGGCGAGAATTGACCGAAACAATACAAAAAGAGTCCTCAGAGCGCTTGAGATTTATTATCTCACCGGAGAAACCATGACGCAGCGTTTGGAACATTCCCATGCCAGCGAATTGCCCTTTCGGCCGATTATGATCGGTCTCAGCTTTTCCGACCGGCAGAAGCTTTACGACCGGATTGAGCGAAGAGTGGATCAAATGATGAGAGACGGTCTGCTGGAGGAGGCGGAGAGCGTCCTGAAAGATTTGGGGATCACTGCATCCGGCGCCATCGGTTATAAGGAATTTTTGCCTTATTTTCAAGGAACTGTTTCCCTGGAGGAAGCGGTAGATCAGTTAAAGCGGGATACCCGCAGATACGCGAAGCGCCAGCTTACCTGGTTTAAGAGAGATCCTAGAACTCATTGGATTTTTGTGGACCAGGAAGCGGGATTTGACGGCGTTCTCCAAAATTCACTTGCATATTTGGAAAAGCAGGGTATGATAGAAAGATAGAGCACTGACAGACCGATAGGGATCTTTTTTGCTTTGTCATAAGATGTGGGGCGAAGAAATGGCGTTTTTTCGCCCGAAGTTTTATGCACGCCTTGTTTTAGTTGTCCATCACGAAAAGGAGGAAGTTTTCATTGAGCAATAAAATATTTAAACGGGTCGCGGCCACCCTCCTTGCCGTTTTGCTGCTGTTTTATGTTGGGCTTCAGATTTATAATTCCAATCATAGCAGCATTCAAACGGAGACCGCTACCTATATGACCGCCTCGGATACCATCGAAACCACCGGTTATATCGTTCGGAACGAAACTTATTTAACCTCGGATGCCGGTGGCGTGCTGAATTACGTATTGGAGGATGGGGAAAGCGTGCAGGAAAACGGCGTAGTGGCCCAAATTTATGCCAGTGCCGAAGACGCCGCCGCCCAGAACCAGATCAGTAAGTTACAGGGAGAAATCGATAATTTGGAACGGCTTACCACGGTAGCGGATCAAATCAGCCTTTCCACCAGCCCCGATGTGATCGACGGACAAATCACAACCGAGATTAACCAGTTTTTGTCCGTTGTCAATTCCGGTAATTACTCTGGAATCGACGACGCCAGGGATGAGCTGACCTACCTTTTGAATCAGCGGCAGATCATTACCGGCAAGCCTAACGGATATGTGGACAGGCTCAACACTTTAAAATCCCAGTTAGAATCTATGAAAGCCCAGGCGTCGGGGTCGATCGGAACGGTGAATTCTCCAGTGGCGGGTTATTTTGTCGGCAGCACTGACGGTTATGAAACGTCTTTTTCCTACGACAACGTGAAAGAAATTACCCTGGACCAGCTGGCTCAGGAGCCAACACAGCAGCCTGTGGCTGATAATGTGGTGGGAAAGGTGGTCTCGGGCCTGAATTGGTATGTGGTGTGTAAAGTGTCCGGAACAGATTCCCTACAGATGGAAGTCGGGGAGGAGGTAGATGGGATCACTATGCCTTTCGCTTCCACAGGTAGTATTCCGGCTAAAGTGGTGGCCATTAACCAGGAAAGCCGCCAGAGCGACGCTGTGGTGGTGCTGGAATGCAGTTATATGAACAATGAACTTAGTAAGATTCGGAAAGAGACCGTTCAGATCGCGGTTAATACTCATTCCGGTATTATGGTGAATAAAAAGGCTATCCACGTGGAGCCGGTGATGAAAGTTATTGATGACGGAAGCGGTAGGCAGGTAAAGCAAGAAGTTATGGTACAGGGTGTGTATGTGCTTTACGGTAGCGAACTGGTATTTAAGGAGATTGTCCCCTTGAGTACCTACAGTACCTTCGTGATTTGTGATCCCAATCCGGAGGAGGGCGCCACCTTTAATGGTGAAACGATCAAATTATACGATGAGGTTGTAGTGGGAGGCACAGACTTATATGACGGAAAACTTGTTTAACGAGAATACTTTGGAAAAAGAGATCGAAGAAAAGAAACGAAATTTGAAAGAAAATTACCGGGAGATCCGGGAAAATATCGCGGCGGCGGCTAAGGTGTCCGGTAGAAAGCCGGAGGATATCACCTTGCTTGCGGCTACCAAAACGGTTCCGGTGGAGGTTATTAACTACGGAATCAGCTTAGGAATCGATTATCTGGGGGAGAATAAAGTCCAGGAGTTTTTGAGCAAATATGATGACTATGATAAACAGCGGTGTCATCTTCAGTTTATCGGCCATTTGCAGACCAATAAGGTGAAACAGATTGTTGGAAAAGTGGAGCTGATCCAGTCGGTAGATTCCGTGAAGCTTGCCCAGGAGATCGCTAAATGCTCCCAGAAGCTAGGGATTGTCACAGATGTTTTGGTAGAGGTCAATATCGGCGAAGAGGAAAATAAGTCGGGTGTAGCGCCTCAGGAAACGATCGCTTTACTTTCTGAAATTTCCCAGATTAAGGGAATTTTGGTAAAAGGTTTGATGGCAATTCCTCCCATTTGCGGAAAAAATACAGAAATTAGGCGCTATTTTGCCGCTATGCGAAAACTATTTGTTGACATTAAGGGCGAAAACATAGATAATATTACTATGGATATTTTATCTATGGGAATGTCCAGTGATTATGTGGAGGCAATCGAGGAAGGCGCTACGATGGTCCGTGTTGGTTCTTCTTTGTTTGGCGAAAGATCTTATCTTGTAAAATAACAATTCCACAAGAATTTTAAAATTAAGGAGGCCTTTTCATTATGGCAGGTTTGGTACAAAAGTTTAAAGAGATGTGGACCCCACCGGAGGATGAATATGATTACGATTTTGAAGAGATGGATATGGATGACGAGGAAGTCATGGAAGAAATCTCTTCTAACAGCTATGAGGAAGAAGAGGCTTATCAGGAGCCTCAAAGAGATTCCAGACGGAGCAGCGCTCCTCAGGCTGGGAATAAGGTCGTGAATATTCACGCTGCCGCCCAGCTTCAGGTGGTTCTCTTTAAGCCGGAGCGTTTCGGCGATGAGACCCGCTCTGTGGCGGATGAGCTGATTAAAATGCATACAGTGGTCCTGAACCTGGAAAACACCAGCAAGGATGTTTCCCGCAGAATTCTGGACTTTTTGAGCGGCGTGGCCTACGCCAATAACGGTAAGATCAAAAGAGTCTCTACCGCTACGTTTATTATCACTCCCTACAATGTGGATCTCACCGGCGACGATTTGATGGACGAAATCGAAAGCAGCAACATGTATCTGTAATGTCCTGTCGTCCATATGATAAGTCTTACGGCGCCGATGAGGCGCTGAGAGCAAGAATTGAAGACGCGGTCGACCTGAGCGCTATCCGGAAAGCTCCTTGTTTTGTGGGATTTCTGGATGAGCGCCAGGCGGACCTTTCCTCTAAAATCGCCAGGAATCTGGGGGTTCAAAGTTTTATGCTTTGGGGAGGCTATGAAGGCGCCCAGCGGTGTATGTTCGCTGCCTTTCCAAAAGAACTGCTACCGGACAGCGAGCGCTTTCCGGTTGTTTCTATTTACCTCGCTTTTCGAAAAGAGGATTCCCTGAGTCACCGGGATTTTCTCGGGGCGCTGATGGGACTTGGAATCAAACGGGAGGCGTTGGGTGATATTTTAGTGGGAGAGGGCCAGTGTGTCCTCTTTTGTAAAGAAGAAATCGCGAAATTTGTCGAAACCCAGCTGACTAAGGTGGGAAGAACCGGCGTAAAGCTTATGCCCGCCGGGACATTTCCCCTGCCTGCGGGTCAACGGTTTGAAGAGATGAGCTTTACGGTGGCTTCTAACCGGTTGGACTGCGCCGTGGCCTGTTTTGTTCATTCCAGTCGTGAAAAATGCAAACAGCTGTTTTCCCAGGGATTGGTTACCCATAATTATGAAGTGGAAAAATCCTTGTCCGCTGTGCTGCGGGAGGGAGATAAGGTCTCAATCCAAGGTTGGGGAAAGTTTATCATCGACCAAATCGGTCCGGAAACTAAAAAAGGAAGATTAAAACTGGCAGCCAGAAAATATAAATAGGAGGCACTGCAATGGCGAATTTGACACTGGAAGATATTGCGAATATCAGCTTTCCGAAAGCCAATTTTGGCGGCTACCGCGCGGAGGATGTGGACGCGTTTATTGACGACGTTCAGGTTTCCTATGACAATGCGCTGAAGGAAAACGCTGAGCTGAAAAGAAAACTGGCGATTCTTGCTCAAAAGGTAGAGGAATACCGGAATGAAGAGGACAGTATCCGCAATACCCTTTTAAGCGCTCAGAAACTGGCCGACGCCTCGGTGCGGGAAGCGAAACATAAGGCCGAGGTTATCGTGGCCGACGCCACAGAAAAGGCGGAGCGTATTATTCTCGGCGCTCAAAAGGAGGCCGATGATCAAAAAGGTGAGCTTGACCGTTTGAAAGAGGAGGTAGCGGCGTTCCGCACTAAGCTGCTGACGGTATATAAAGAGCACCTTCAAATTATCCAGAAACTGCCTGTTGAGGAAAATACCGCCGCCGAGGAAGAGACACAGCCTGCCGAACCGGCAGAGGAACCTGTGGCCGAACGGCCGGAAACGCCTCAAGAGACAACCGGCGAGGAGACTGAACAGGAACGCAAGGAGCAGGAGACTGTAGTCACCGATCCGAAAGATTTGGAAAAGACTAAGGTTTATGAGCCGGTAGGTTACACTGAGACGCCCATGCCTCAGGCTACGCCGATGGCGCCGCCGGATGGTGCCCAGCCAATAGAGGACCAGCTTCCGTCTCGTTTTTCCTCTTTAAAATTTGGGGAAGACTACGATCTGAAAAATGATGTAGAAGAATCCCCTATCAATAATATGTTTAAGAAACGTAAGTAATTTCAAAGGGAGAGTTAAGACCAATGCCGCAAGATTATAACCAAACCATGAATCTGCCCAAAACAGAATTTCCTATGCGGGCAGGGCTGCCCCAATCAGAGCCGGAACGGTTAAAGAAATGGGAAGCTGACCGTGTATACGATCACGTGATGGAAAATAATGAGGGGAAGCCTCTTTACGTTCTGCATGATGGCCCTCCGTACGCCAACGGCAATATTCATCTTGGTACCGCCTTGAATAAGACCTTGAAGGATTTTATTGTCCGCTATAAAAATATGGCCGGGTTCCAGTCTCCCTATGTACCGGGATGGGATACCCATGGCCTGCCCACGGAGCTGAAGGCTCGGAAAAAAGCGGGTGTGGACAATTCTTCTACCATTTCCGATGTAGAGCTGAGAAAAATCTGTCGAGAATTCGCGGAAGGCTATATTGACGACCAGCGTAGCCAGTTTAAGCGCTTGGGCGGCATCGGCGAATGGGATAACCCTTACATTACCCTAAAAAAGGAATTTGAGGCTACTCAAATCGAAGTATTTGCGGAGATGGCCTGCAAAGGCTATATTTATAAAGGCTTAAAGCCGGTTTATTGGTGTCCTGACTGCCAGACAGCTCTGGCGGAAGCGGAAATCGAGTACGCCGAGGATCCCTGCGACTCTATTTATGTAAAATTCCTGGTGACTGATGATAAGGGCCTGCTGACCCAAATGGGAGCGGACCTAAATAAAACCTATTTTGTCATTTGGACTACTACTACTTGGACTTTACCCGCTAATGATGCCATCTGTGTCGGACCTAGTTTCACTTACTGCCTGATTAAGTGGGAAGATGAATATTACGTGATGGCGGAGGCCTTGTACGAGTCCGCGATGAAAGCCGCCGGAAAAACCGGATATCAGGTCGTGGGGACGATTCAGGGCAAAGATCTGGAATATATGAAGACAGCACATCCTTTTATCGACCGCACCTCTCTGGTGATCGTCGGTGACCATGTCACCCTGGAAAGCGGTACTGGATGCGTCCATACGGCACCTGGACACGGTGTGGATGACTTTAACGTTTGCCAGAATTATCCGGAAATCCCAGTGATTGTTCCGGTAGACTCTTTAGGCCGAATGACGGAAGAGGCCGGCGAAAAGTTTGCTGGCTTGACTACTAGTCAGGCTAACGTGGCCATCGCGGAGCATCTGAAGGAAACCGGCGCTCTGTTTGCGATGGAAAAAATTATCCACCAGTATCCCCACTGCTGGAGATGCAAAAACCCAGTGCTGTTCCGCGCTACGGAGCAGTGGTTCTGCTCGGTAGAGGACTTTAAGGAAGATGCGGTCAAAGCGATCCAGGATGTTCAGTGGATTCCCGCCTGGGGTGAGGATCGAATTACATCCATGGTTCGAGATCGGAGAGACTGGTGTATCTCCCGTCAGAGAAAATGGGGCGTTCCGATTCCGATTTTCTTCTGTAAGGAATGCGGCGAGCCTTTGATCGATAAGGAAGCTATGCTGGCGGTTGCGCAATTGTTCCGGGAAAAGGGAAGCGACGCCTGGTATGAGCTGAGCGCGGAAGAAATTCTCCCGGCGGGCACCAAGTGTAAAAAGTGCGGTGGCACATCCTTTGATAAAGAAAAAGATATTATGGACGTTTGGTTCGATTCCGGCTCTACCCATGCGGCGGTGTTGTCCAAACGGCCCTACCTGAAATTCCCGGCGGACCTCTATTTGGAGGGCGCCGACCAATACCGGGGCTGGTTCCAGTCTTCCCTGCTGACCTCTGTGGCCACTAAGGGCGTAGCGCCCTACAAAGCGGTGGTAACCCACGGTTGGGTCGTGGACGGCGAAGGACGGAAGATGAGCAAATCTTTAGGAAACGGTATCGAGCCTCAGGAGATCGTGGATCAGTACGGTGCGGATATTCTCCGGCTGTGGGTGGCTTCATCCGATTATCATGCGGATATCCGTATCTCAAAGGATATTTTGAAGCAGCTTTCTGAAGCTTATCGGAAGATCCGGAATACCGCCCGCTATATTTTGGGCAATCTTTATGATTTTAATCCCGATACTGACAGACTGCCATTTGACCAGCTTCTGCCGATTGATCAGTGGGCGCTGAAAAAGTTGGATGAGCTGAATCAAAAGGTCCGGGAAGGTTACGACGCGTTTGAGTTCCATCAGGTTTATCATGCGGTTCACAATTTCTGCGTGGTGGATATGAGTAACTTCTATCTGGATGTGATCAAAGACCGGCTGTATGCCGAGAAAGCGGATGGAAACCTGAGAAGAGCCGCTCAAACAGCGATTTATACCATTTTAGACGCCATGACCCGTATGATCGCTCCAATTCTGGCTTATACTGCCGACGAGATTTGGGAGTATATGCCTCATCATCAGGGAGCCGACGGCAGAAACGTGATGTACAATGAGATGCCGGCGCTCACCGGCGTGAAGGCGGACGAAGCCTTTACCGCTCGTTGGGACCGGATTCACGCTCTGCGTGATGACGTCCAGAAGGCACTGGAGCTTTCCAGAAAGGAAAAGGTTATCGGCAAGAGCCTGGAAGCCAGCGTGACCTTGTACTGTGACGGTGAGCTTTACGACTTTGTCAAGTCTGTAGAAGAGGAGCTGAAAACCGTATTTATCGTGTCCCATGTGGACGTGGTAAAAGGCGGCGAGGGCGCTATCAAAGGGGAAGTGGAAGGCTTTTCCGTAACGGTCAGTAAGGCTGGCGGCGAGAAATGTGAGCGCTGCTGGGTTTACAGTGATACCGTAGGTTCTGATCCGGAGCATCCGACCCTGTGCGCCAGATGCGCATCCATTGTAAAAAATAAATAAACTGAACAAGGCGGAGGAAAGGGCTGCCTGATGACGAAGGCTTTCGCCGTCGGCTCCTTTGTTCCGCCTTATTTTC
>CAUFXR010000006.1 GCA_959596515.1 uncultured Oscillospiraceae bacterium | reverse complement strand
TCATCATCAGATCGTCTTTTCCCAAAGCCGACGGCGGGACGGGTCATCATCAGATCGTCTTTTCCCAAAGCCGACGGCGGGACGGGTCATCATCAGATCGTCTTTTCCCAAAGCCGACGGCGGGACGGGTCATCATCAGATCGTCTTTTCCCAAAGCCGACGGCGGGACGGGTCATCATCAGATCGTCTTTTCCCAAAGCCGACGGCGGGACGGGTCATCATCAGATCGTCTTTTCCCAAAGCCGACGGCGGGACGGGTTATCATTAGATTGCCTTTTCCCAAAGCCGACGGCGGGCAGTCCGCCGTGGGACTTAGGTGAGGTTATTATACCACAGTCCCCGCCCCAGAGGTAGGGGTTTGCGTCGGATTTCGCCGTAAAATTCTTTTCTTCCGTTTACACTCGTTGCTTTTCTTTCCAGCGTCTTGTATAATGAACATAATAGCAGATGATTTTCAATTCCTGGTTAAAACACTTTTGGTAATAGGAGGGTCAGCTTATGAAAACAACCAAATGGGCCGTAGTCGGTCCCGGATTTATTGCCGGGCGTTTCGCTCAGGGGATGCTTCAGGTTCCCGATGCCGAACGGGCTGCGGTGGTTTCCCGCAGTGAAGAAAACGGCAGAAGCTACGCGGAAAAGTATGGATTCGCCTCTTTTTATACCGATTTCGAGAAAATGCTTCAGGAAGTTCGTCCCGATGTAGTGTATGTCGCCACGCCAAACGACACCCATATCGATTACGTATCCACGGCGCTTAACGCCGGGGTCGCGGTACTGTGTGAAAAGCCCATGGCGGACAATGTGGCACAGACAGAAGAAATGATCCGTTTAGCGAAGAAAAACCAGACCTTTTTGATGGAAGCCATGTGGACGCGGTGTTTTCCTGCGGTGCGGCAGGCTCGTCGGTGGCTTCGGGAGGGAAAAATCGGGCAGGTGCTCACTGTTCACTCTTTTCACTCTTTTTTGGCCGATCCGAACGATTGGCAGCTTTGGAAAGCCTCTCTGGCGCACACCGGTGGCGCGGTACGCGATGTAGGCGTTTACGCGCTGGGTATGGCTTTTATGGCGTTTCCTCAGGGGCCGGAAAAAATCATGTCTTGCTGCCGTACCAACGGGGAGGTAGACATCCACGCGGACATGCTTCTGCAATACGACAACGGAAGGGCCGCCTTTTTGACCGCTGGCTTTGACATGGAAGGCAACGCTACCACCACGATTTTCGGGGAAAAGGGGCGGATTACCCTAGGGCCGAATTTGTGCTGTCCCACCCAGCTTCAGTTTATTCCCAACCAGGGCGAGCCGGAACTGATCGAGCTGCCCTACCCGGCCACCGGGATGCAGTTTGAGGTGCTTCGGGTACAGGAATGTCTGGCTCAGGGATTGCTGGAATGTCCTGATTTCACATGGGAGGAAAGCCTGAAAATTTGCGGTGTTATCGACCAGCTCCGCGGAGAGTGGGGAATCCGCTACGCCTCTGATCGATAATCGAATCCTTTCGGCCGCAAGCGTTCTTGCGCGCGCTTTTTGAGAGCACCGGTTTCCCGGCACTGGGCGCGGATTCTGAGAAAGATCCGGATTCCTCGTATTCTTTTTTAAGCGGCGCTTTGCGCCGCCGGCCTATGCTGGGCTGTCATTAACCCTACTGGCGTTTCCGGCGGCGCAGAGCATAGTGATCGGCGTCTTTTCCCCTATTCCTTTCGGGATAACGCCTTTTGATTTTTCCGGCCGGTTCGTTCTCTACTTTACTGACAAAAGGGCTTCGGCGCTAAAGCGCCGAAGCCCTTTTTTACCATCCTCCCAGGAGGCTTCTAACCAACCTAAAAACACGAGCCCCATCGCCGGCTCTACACGCGGGTCACCGTCCCGCCTTATGGATAAAACCCCGCCCCCTAGGTTTACCATTCCAGTGATTTTCGAATCCAACTGCTCTTCCCGGCGCTGCCGCCCTCATGGGATTTCCGAAGAATTTGAGGTTCTTTCGGGCGGTCCTCCCGTGGGACGCCATAATCCCGCGGCATTCTCCTCATTCCCTGCCTCAGGGCACAGGCGCATCTGAAGGTTCCTGTTATCCTCGGTAAACAGGGCCCGCCCCTAGGCGCGGAATCCTTTTTGAGCCGCTGAAACTCGTTTCTTTCCAGTTTCGTCTGGAAGCATTTGGATTCAGCTTCTGTTGATTGAAAATCCGCCTTCCAGAAGCGCGCCAAAAGGCAAAACGGATCTATCCTCGTCAGACGCTGCTCCGCCTTAGAACCTCTGGATAAACCGAAAATTTTCACCATCGCTGTGCTCCGGGGAAAATTCGTAGCCCTCCCAGGAAAATTCCCTTAACGCCTCTGGTTCCCGGATGCGGCTGTCAATCAGAAATCTGGCCATCCGCCCCCGCGCCATTTTCGCCAAGGCCGCCAGGGTCATCAGCTTTCCCCTGCGGTAGGTCAAAAAATCGCAGGTGATCATCCGGTCTTTGGACGTCAAAAAGGGCGTAATGGTTTTGGAATACTCCTTAGACGCTAAATTGATCACCGTATCCCCATTTCGGAACAGCTCCCGATAAATGGAGTCGCCCCAGAAACGGTAAAGAGTTTCCCCGTTAGGCTGGAATCCGCATTGAAATTCCAATCGGTAGGGCTTAATAGCATCGCTGGGCCGCAGCACGCCGTAAAAGGCGCTTAAGATCCGGAGGCAATCGCCGGCAAAAGCGAAATCCTCCAGACTCAGACTTTCCGCTTCTAAATTTTGATAGGCCAGGCCGTGGTAAGACAACAGCGCCGGACTTTCTCCGCCAGGCGTCTCAAACTCCTGGAAATCTGAGAAGGCTTTCAGCGCCAGCCGTGGATTGATCTTCAGCCGGCTCTCCAGCTCCCAGGGCTCCATGGCCCGAAGCATCGGCGCGAGCCGTCTCGTTCTCTCGAAAAGAACCGGCTGGGTCAAAACCAGGCCCTCAAGTCTGGCCGCCCGCATATTTTTCGCTGGGGATAATATGGCAATCACGTTATTTCTCCTTATTGGCCGTCCTTCTTCCTTGAGGCCACGAACCCGGCTGCGTCTGTTTCGCTGGTAAAAAGCGGCGGTTCCCTCTTCCCCGAAATCTATTTTTGATTGGGATCTCTGCGCCAAAGCTTAGACGTCCTTGTTTTTATCTTTCCAGTACCACCATTTCAGTTTTTCCGGATCAGGGTTTTCCGTTTTGGCGAAATACACGGCGCACCGGTAAACATACAGCTGACACCGGTCGATGAGCGTTCCCTGTTCTTCGCAGTCACGGCGGTAAAGTTCCTCCGGATCTGCGCTCTTCAGCGATTCGATGGTCGGATATCCTAAACGGATTAGGTCTTCCTCTGTGGCTTTCCCCACACTGGAAATCTTTCGAAGCTCTGTTTTCATTTATTGTCCTTTCTGATCCGTGTCATCCTTTCGATCCTGCTCGGCGGAAGACGAGGGATCCTTTTCCCCGGACTGCTTCCGTTTCTTCGCGGAAATAGAAATTACTACCAGAGCGGCGGCGATCACCAGACAGGCCACCGCTATGCCGATAATCAGCGGCAAATAGTTCCGGAAAGAATCTCCGGTGGCCGGCGCCGCCAAGAGTTCCGCAGCTGAAGCCGCCGGGGCAAGGACTGTTCCCAAAACAGCACAGCTCAGCAGAGTCAAAAATCCTTTTTTTGTTTTTCTAACCTTCTTCATTATCAATCTCTCCTTTATCTCACCTTTGATAGTCTCCTAATAAACTCCGTTTTTCTGCCATCAGATCCCAGCGGCGGGAAGATCAACAGTCCATTAAAAGGCGTTTCATGCCGTTTCTTGAAACTTCACATCCGCGTGGGACCTCTTTGTGGGACCTTTTCCCCCTAGCGAGTGGGAAAAATCCGGATGACAGCGGCGACCCATCCGCCGGCGGACTGGGCAGGCCAGGCGGTGTTTTCGGGATCCCATGGCCCCGGGAATTTCCCGCCCGAAAATACTGAGCCGCCCACACGTCATAGGGTTTTCGGGATTCCATGGCCCCGGGAATTTCTCACCCGAAAAATACTGAGCCGCCCACACGTCATAGGGTTTTCGGATCCCATGGCCCCGGGAATTTTCCGCCCGAAAAATACTGAGCCACCCACACGTCATAGGGTTTTCGGGATCGCATTGGGCTCCGTGAATTTCCGCTGGTTTTCAGAGAGGCTACAGGCTCTCAATAAACCGCTCCACATGCTGGAGGGCCGCCCCCAGGGCGGAAGCCTCAACCCGGTAACGGCAGGCTTTTAGGTAAGTTCCGCCGTCATCGAAAGGATTGCGCTCCTCAGCCATCTCACTCAGAACCCCGATCCATTCTTCCAGATAGCTTCCCACATAGCCGCCTAAAATCACATCACAGTCAAAGGCCACGTGTAAATTATTGGCAGCGGTTACCAGGTCCCCTCGGTATTCTTGGAAAACCCGGACGCATTCTTCGTCTCCCTGCCGCAGTTTCTCAAAAAAGCGATCCAGCTTTCCCCCGGTCAGGGAAGAAAGTCTCTGGGCGGAACAGTAAGCGTCCAGGCACCCCTTTTTCCCGCAATAGCACTCCCGTCCGCCGGGGTACAGGGTCATATGGCCGAACTCACCGCTTCTTTGATGTTCGCCAAAATAGAGCCGGCCTTCCTGCAGAAAAGCCCCGCCGACGCTGTTGCTCAAGGAAAGATACACCGCATTCCCCATGGATGATCTTTCCCGCAGCTCGGCGAATCCGGCGGCATTGGCGTCATTCATAAACACACAGGGGTATTCTATTCCAGCCGAAAGCTCCGCGCAAGGCATCTTTCTTACGCCTAAAGCGTGGGAATCCTGGATCATCTTCCCTTGAGCGTCTACGATACCGGGAATGGAAATTCCTACCCCCAAAAGCCGTTCCCGGGGAATTTTCCACTCCTCCCGGTAACGGTTTACTAACCCCGCCAAAAATTTCCCATAGGCCGGCGTGCGGGAAAAAGCTTTAAGTACCCGGATATGCCGCTGAATCCTGCCGGAAAGATCCACCGCCACCAGGCTGATATGGTTTCGGGTAATGTCCAGTCCCATAGCGAATCGGGAACCTCTCACAGCTGCCAGCGCCTTTGCCTTTCGACCGCCGGTAGACGCAAACTCTCCCATTTCCCAAACCAGGCCGTCCTCCGTCAGTTCCTTCAGAGTCTGCAGAACCGTCGGCAGACTGATCCCCAGCCGGGATGCGATCTCCTGTTTGGAGGTTCTTCCTTGCTGGGTGATCAAGCGAAAAACACGTGTTTTATTATTCCTTTTTCCTCCTGCGGCGTTGTTACCCAAAACTGTATTCCTCCCGGCCCATTTTATAAGCTTCCACATTTCACAGGATCGGCACCATAAGCCCCCTTACCTTGGGGAAAAACGCCTTTGTTTATTCTTTCCTTGTAAAAATTTCAAAAACAAGCTGATTTTCTACCCCGGCAACCGATCTCTGCTTAACCCCCGCGCAATATAAACGCAATATACAACCATTTTCAGTTTACCGCCTTTCCATCGGAAAAGCAAGATTTTCCCAGTGATTTCTTCCTATCCGCCGGCAAAACACACAGTTTGGGTTAGTAAAAACTAACCATTTTGATTTTTTTTATAAAATTTTATTTTTCAGCAACCAACTCTTGACAAATATGGTTAGTAGAGGTAAACTTAAAGCATCGCTTTGGTTAGCATAAGCTAACCCTTAACAAAGCTTTATGAGTTAGCAATCACTAACAGAAAGGAAGTATCTGTTATGACCCGTGAGCAAGCGTCCGTTTCCTCAAAGTCTCTGCAGGAGAGAACCCCGATGGTGTCTGTTCCTCAGCTTCCTCTGGCCATGGTTTCCAGTGGTGAAACGGTCAGGGTACTTTCTATCCGGGGAAAAGACGAGATACAGAGGTTTTTGCGCAATCTGGGCTTTGTGGAAGGCGCGGAGGTCACCGTTATTTCTGAGCTGGGTGGAAATGTCATTGTCAGTGTGAAGGGCACGCGGGTCGCGGTGAGCAAATCTATGGCAACCCGTGTCGTCACAGGATAAATCCAAATTTCCGCGAAGCACGCGAGACAGTTGATAAAGGGAGGATTCACATGAGAACGTTAAAGCAGGTAAAATGCGGAGAAACGGTTTCCGTAGTAAAGCTCACCGGGGAAGGCGCCCTCAAGCGCCGGATTATGGATATGGGCATTACCAAGGGAACCGAGGTCTATGTACGCAAGGTAGCTCCGTTAGGAGATCCGGTTGAGGTGACCGTACGTGGCTATGAGCTCTCGATTCGGAAAAGCGAAGCGGAGAACATTCAGGTAGCGGGCTGACTTTCGGTTTTTCCGCGGTTCCGGGTATTCAAAGGCGGAGGAAACTCCCCTTTAGTTAGTCTAGACTAATACCATTTGGGAACCGCAGCCGAACAGAATGTGCCCGTATGATCCGGGGAACAAGCCCAAAGCAGGAGAAAGAGGTCCGTTTTGTCTTTCGAGAGCAAACGGCAGTCTGACCTCAGAGGGAAGGTGGCTGGACCTACCGTTTGGCCGCTCTCTTTTGATAACACAAATGGCACCTAAACGAAATCGTTTAAAGGAGGAAGCGAACCCATGAGCATCAAAATCGCTCTTGCCGGAAACCCCAACTGCGGCAAGACCACCATGTTTAACGACCTGACCGGCAGCAGCCAATACGTTGGAAACTGGCCCGGCGTTACCGTAGAGAAAAAGGAAGGTCGCTTAAAGGGCAGGAAAGACGTTATCATCACCGATCTGCCCGGCATTTATTCCCTTTCCCCTTACACTTTGGAGGAAGTTGTCAGCCGAAACTACCTGATGAGCGAGCATCCCGATGCCATTATCAATCTGGTAGACGGCACCAACCTGGAAAGGAACCTTTACCTAACCACCCAAATTTTAGAACTGGGGATTCCCGTGGTGTTGGCGCTGAACATGATTGACCTGGTCAAAAAGAACGGCGACCAAATCGACATTAAAAAGCTTGGAGAAGCTCTGGGCTGCACGGTGGTGGAAACCAGCGCCTTAAAAGGCACCGGCTCCAGGGAAGCGGCCGCCGCGGCCATCACCCTGGCGAACGCCAAAAAAGCCGCTGTTCCCCAGCACGAATTCAGCGAAGTTGTGGAGGAAGCTCTGGCCTCCATCGGTGCCCATCTTTCCGGCGCGGTAGACGACGCCCATGCCCGCTGGTACGCTGTCAAGCTGTTCGAGCGGGATGAAAAAGTTTTGGAATCCATACCGCTGTCCGAAAGTTCCAGGCAGTCCATTGAGTCCATTGTGGCGGCGGCGGAAAAGGAATTGGACGACGACAGCGAAAGCATTATCACCAACGAGAGGTATGAATACATCGCCAAGGTCATGAAAGCCTGTGTCCGTAAAAAGAAAAAGGCTTTGACCACTTCTGATAAAATTGACAGGATCGTCACCAATCGGTGGCTGGCTTTGCCCATTTTTGTAGCCGTCATGTTTGTGGTTTACTACGTTTCCGTCAGCAGTCTGGGTACCATCGTCACGGACTTTACCAATGACACTTTGTTCGGGGAATGGATTCAGCCGGCTGTGGGTGATTGGCTTTCCGGCATCGGCGCGGCGGACTGGCTCAACGGCTTGATCGTTGACGGCGTCATCGGCGGTGTCGGCGCCGTGCTCGGCTTCGTGCCCCAGATGTTTATTCTGTTCTTCTTCCTCTCTATTTTGGAGGACTGCGGTTATATGGCCCGGGTCGCCTTTATTATGGACCGTATCTTCCGCAAATTCGGGCTTTCCGGCAAAAGCTTTATTCCCATGCTGATCTCATCCGGCTGCGGCGTACCCGGCGTGATGGCCACCAAGACCATCGAAACCGAAAAAGATCGCCGTATGACCATTATGACCACCACCTTTATTCCCTGCAGCGCCAAGCTTCCCATCATCGCTTTGATGGTCGGCTCCCTGATGGGAGGCGGATTCTGGTGGGTATCTCCCCTGTTTTATTTCCTGGGCATTGCCGCGGTCATTATTTCCGGCATTATCCTGAAAAAAACCAGAATGTTCGCCGGGGATCCCGCTCCCTTTGTCATGGAGCTGCCCCAGTATCATCTGCCGGCGCCCAAAGGCGTGCTGATCCACATGTGGGAGCGCTGCAAGGCTTTCATCATCAAGGCCGGTACCGTTATCTTTGTGGCCTGCGGATTGATCTGGTTCCTTTCCAACTTCGGATGGGCTGACGGCGGGACAGTATTTGGCCTGCTGGATATGGAAGATCCTAACGTCAACCAGATGGACTTCAGTATCCTCGCCTACATCGGCAATTTTATCGCGCCTATTTTCGCCCCTCTGGGCTTCGGCAACTGGCAGTCCGCCGTGGCTTCTATTTCCGGTCTGGTCGCCAAGGAAAACGTGGTCAGCACCTTCGGCGTTCTGTTTGGGCTGGGCGACGCCGGAGATTCCGATCCCGGCATGTGGGCCGCTGTCAGCAATATGCTTCCCTTCGCCGGCGCGAGAGCCGCTTTTCTAGCCTTCAACCTGCTTTGCGCCCCCTGTTTTGCCGCCATCGGCGCCATCAAGCGTGAAATGGTCAGCGCCAAATGGACGGCCTTCGCTATTGGTTACCAGTGCGTTTTGGCCTACTGCGTAGCTCTAATGATCAACCAGTTCGGCCTGCTGTTTACCGGCGCCGGCTTCACGGCGGGAACTGTCTTTGCGTTCCTGGTGCTGGCGGTAATGCTGTTTTTGTTGTTCCGTCCCAACCCGGATCGGAAAAGCGCTCTGAAAGCCGCTCAAACAGCCGCCTAAATCATCGGATTCCGACCTGCGGATCCTGTCCATGGACAAAACGCGTGAATGAATAAAACGCATTATAGGAGGTCATTGGATGGAATATGTTATAAACGGTTTATTGATTTTAGGATTAGGCGCATTGTATTTTCTCGCGATCCGGTACCTGCGCCGAAAAGGGACCTGCGCCGGCTGCAGCGGGTGCAAATCCCATCAGGAGGCTCCGGAGGCCCGCTCCGGCCATACCTGTTCAACAGGCTGTGGCGGATGCCACGGGCACTGCGCTCATTGCTCTCACTGTGTCCGCCATGACGCTCCGCCTCAGGACAACATGCCCACCGAATCGAAACACCACGGTTAAACCCGGTATTCTTCATATGCCTTTAAGGAGGGTTGCTACCATGCTTTCCACCGCAAAAAAACGGTATTTGCTTGCGATTTATGAGCTGGGACAAACTGGTTATCCGGTCCGCTCGAAAGACATCGCCTCCTCATTAAATATAAGGCCTCCCAGTGTCTCCAAAATGCTGAACGCTTTGACAAAAGACGGTTTGATCGAAAAAGAGTTTTATGGTACGGTCACGTTTACCCAAACTGGTGCCGCCGCGGCGAACCAGCTTTATACCGATTATCTGACACTGTTCGCTTTTTTCCGCCAAACTTTGCAGGTTCCGGGCCCTTACGCCCGCAGAGACGCCACTTTGTGTTTATGCGGACTTTCCAAGCCTAGTCGGGAAAAAATCGCTTCTCTCAGCTGAAGGTGTCAGGAACCCTCTTAAATTGTTTACGCCAAATGTGTCTTTTTGACCCATTCTCCTTCCAAATCTTATTCACGGGGAAAGCCGCCGGGATCATCTGATCCCGGCGGCTTTCTTTTTCATTCCGTTGATACAGGCGTATAAACTTCTCCTTCGAGAAATTCTTCGCTTTGGCGCGTCCCAGTCCGGCACTGTTAACCACTGCGCTTCCGCCCTAGCAAATTCATCTCTGGGGTTTCTCCTATTTCTCATTTCGTTTCCTCAACTCCCTACATTCCTGAAACCAATAGTTGGAGGTCTCCTCTATCTCCCGAAGTTTTTCCCGCAGCTTAATATTCTCTTTCATTAAATAAATCATCAGATCCTTGTCTTCCATTCATTTTCGTTCCCTTCTCACCACTACTTTTTAACTTAAAAATAGAACTTTTGTTCTTTTTATTTTACCCCAAATTTCGTTTTTTGGCAATAAATTGGCAATAAAAAAATTTTGCCGCACTCAACCTGTTGTTTGTGAAGCATCTGGTTAGAAGCCGGAAAACTCTATCGGTTTCAAAACACAAAACAAATGTACGAAAAATTTCATTTTCCTCTTGCAATTAATCGAACATATATGCTATAATGGTTACAGAACAAATGATCTACAAATAAATATTCTATAAGGAGAAAGCGTTATGAATTATATACTAGGCGTTCTTTTGTTGGGTACCGTCGTTTATTGTCGGAAAAAATTTCAGGGAAAAGATCAGGAAAGCCTGTGGGTTCAAATCCTTTGCGTGCTGATGGGAATCTTTTCGTTTCTCTCCGCCGCCCCAGTCAATTCCCTGATGGGCCTCGCGATGACTGTTTTGGCTTTCCTGGGCGTCGGTTGCTGTTATTTCCAAAGCCGGCGCAGCGCGGATAAACGGAAAAGGCGTTCTGTTATTTTTTCCGCCGCCGAAGTGAAAAAAGCGCCGTCTTATGGGAAGAGAGAGGCTTCCACATTGAGAAAAGCCGTTTAAGTTTAAAAAAAACTTGATTTTTCCTTTGTGATAGAGTATACTATTATAGCACCCAAGTTGGGGCTATAAATCGCGGAGTGGAGCAGTTCGGTAGCTCGTCGGGCTCATAACCCGAAGGTCGTTGGTTCAAATCCAGCCTCCGCAACCATGCTGCGGAGAGTCCTGTTTGCAGGATTCTCCGTTTTTATTTTCATATTCTTCCCATATCGCGGGGCGGAGCAGTTGGCAGCTCGTTGGGCTCACAACCCAGAAGCGCAGGTTTAAATTTTGCCACCGAAACCACTCGACCCGCATGGACGCTTGCTTTGCGGGTTTCCTCATTTTATTTTTATCCTATAATTCTCCGTGAATCCCCCTTCTTTTATGATTTAGGACTTTTGCAAGCCGTGTTGGATGATAATTCATTCTGACACGGCTTGCTTTTTTGTTCTCAGCCGTCATTTTCAAGAATTTGACCGCTATTCTGACCGCTATTGTCAAGATTCACTCATATTCTGTCTCCTCCTTACTATGCCGAATATTCCTTACCCGGCGCTGCGATTGAAGCGAGCCATAGCACTTTTCTTTGTGTCGTCCAACGAATGGCCGTACATATTCTCCGTAGTCGTCTTTTGAGCATGTCCCAAAATTTCTGCCAGAGTGGGAATATCAAAAGCCAACTCAAAAGCCCGCGTGGCGAAAGTATGCCGGAGCGTGTGGAACTTTCTATAATCCACACCGGCTCTCTGAAGCACGTCACGATACAGCTTGTTATAGGCTCTGGGCTCATAGGGATTTCCTTTCTGATTTACAAATACAAATCCATCCGGACGGTAAAAGCCCATCTTTTTCTGATAAGCCTCTATCCGGTTAAAGCCTAATACCGCCTGATCGTTCGTATATACCACGCGTTTTCCGCTTTCCGTTTTGGGAGGGCCAAGATACAGGGCGGTAGCTCCATCCTCTTTGCCTCCAACCATAAAGATCCTTTGATACTCGCTTCTGTTCTCCGCCCATTTTTTCGACAATCTCTCTAAGATACACTGAATCTTAAAATATTCCTTTCCCGGGCCAAAATCAAGCCAGCTAAGACCGCACAGCTCCCCGATGCGTAAGCCTGTATACAGGTCAATCAGTACCATAAGCGCATTTTTGTCTTCATGGCACAAGGCAGCCTGTTCGATACAGGTTTGATGGGATTTGCTGTACACTTGAATTTGAGGTGGAGAGACTTTAGGTGTTTTCAGGCCCTCTATGGGATTGCGATCCAGCCACTGAAGACGGTTTACAGCATGGGCCAAGGCTTCCGACATCATATTGCGCATATTGCGCAGCGTCTTTGGCGCAAGGCCGCCCGGCTTCTTGTCCAGCCTTCCGGAAAGCTCCTTTTCACGGAAAAAATCAATAAAATCTTCCAGGCACAATTTTTTAAGAGGGATGCTGCCAAGCTTAGAATGATAGATGTGCTTTTCAATATATGTCTCATAATTCGTATGCGTCGCCGGCCTCACAAGAATATATTTCTCATGCCAGAAATGCATATATGTGTAAAAAGGCATCATACTGCCGTCCACATAAGATCCGCGATAAATCTTGCCTAACACAACATTCAGTTTCCCCTGACATTCTTCTTCCGTTTGGCCGTAACAGCTTTTGCGCTCTCCCTCAAAATAATACTGCCCTTCCCAGCGCCCATCAGCGCGCAATCGGACATGGCCGGTGCCGTTTCTGGATCTTTTGGTTTTGTTAGCTGAAGGCTTTGCTTTTGTTTTTGTCGTTTTCATTTCTTCAACAAACCTTTCATTATCTTGTTTATTGAAGCAATGCGGAATATCTATTAAGCAGGTATTTAGTTTTCAAGGTGCAAATTTCCTATCTGCTTAATAGAATAACCCCAAATTTGAATTTGTCAAATTTCGTTTTGCTTCACTTTCGGTAAAAACAATGGGTATAATACCACTCCAAAAACAGCGGGCGCGGAATAAGAATCTTTGAAATTCCAGTCTTCATATACGGAAAGCCTGGCTGGTGTGTTAATTTTCGAGTAGTTGACTCGCAAAAATTAAAGAAGCCCATCAGATCTTCCAACTGTAAATTGTAGGGCATGGAGTTTATTTTTTTAGCCATCTCAGAGTCTGAACCAATAATTTCTCTGATTTCGTCTACCGTATGTTCCATTGATTATCAAACTCCTTTTTTCACTTTTGCACAAGCGGATTTTTTCGGACCCATCCGCCAAGGGATACATCACGCCGGCTGACCCATGCTACTTTATGCAATGATTGCACAAAGTTAAACCGCATCGCATCGGTTATGCAAGGCCGATGCGGCCGCAAAAAAGCGGCGCCGTCAAGCACAATACGGCAAGTCTCATAATCCCGGATCATCGCAGCCGTTGTTGGGCAATCAACGGATTATCGCTTTTAAAGCGCCGCTCCCCGGATAGTTGCGCGATATATTACCATGATGCTGAAAGCATATTTGTCAAGGTACGGAGTTTTTATATAGCATCTAATGTATTTACATTAGATGTTAATCAAACCAGCTTTTTGACGGCACAATAACAAAGACTGTACTGCCTTTTTTGCATATGTTATGCCGCAGTGACACCAAACCTTTTAGAAAGGCAATTTCGATTTCCTGTCTCAAATCTTCATTGATATGTTTCCCTTTATCAAACCCTTCTTCTGAATAACTTGATTCAATAGATGCCCTTCGTATGTATCCTTTATAGAAGTCCAGCAAATCAAGATCAGCGCCAGGCTTTTCATTGAGCATATTTAGAATGATATCAGCAGGCGGAACTATATTCCTCTTTTTTTCATTATGTCTACTCATGGTGAATCAACCTCCTTTTTAGAAACATTATGGCATTGTGCTTATGCTTCTCAGCCATACGAGTGCTGATTCTAAGTTCATCTGCAATTTGATTCAATGGGATTTTAAGTATGACGTTTTGTAAAAGAACAGTCCTCTGGGTTTCAGTCCATTCGTTCAAGGCTTCTGACAATTTTGTGTTAAATACTGGGATTTTTACACCCTTAACTTCTATATAGTCGCATAGCAATCGCTCTATCCCTGGGTCATTAGACCATAAGCTATCTGTACATTCTTCCAGCTCTATAAATACGATGCCTCGTGATTGGGGCTTTGAACTATTACTATGACATCAAATTCAAAGAGGTTAACAAGTACGGGTAAATACTCCAAATATGCACTAAAAGATGTTCTCCAGTGCGGTGAATGCGGATCGAAATACAGACGGGTAACATGGAGCAAAAAAGGCAAAAAGAAGGTTGTATGGCGGTGCTGCAGCCGGCTTGACTACGGAACAAAATACTGTACGGACTCTCTCACCGTGGAAGAAGAACAGTTAAAGAAGGCAGTCGTCAGAGCCATTAACAAATTCAATGCCGAAAACGCTGCCACATACCGTATGCTTATGCGTTCTACCATCGGAGAAGCAATCGGCCTCAACGGCGGATCAGACGAGATTGACCTGCTTGAAAGACGGATCGATGCCCTCAACAAGAGAATGCTCGCCCTTGTAAACAGCACCGTAGAAAACGGTGAAGATATCGAGGAATATGAGGATGAATTCAAATCCATCTCCGAACAGATACAGCAACTGCGGAACAGGATAACAGCAATTCAAGAAAGTAATCAGAAAGACGGTGAACTTCAGGAGCGATTAAAAACAATCCAGTCCATTATCGATGAGAGAGAATCGAACAAGGATACCTACGATGAATCCATCGTAAGACAGATGATAGAATGCATCAAGGTGTTCAAAGACGGAAGACTGCTCGTTATCTTCGGCGGTGGATATGAAGTGGAGATAAATATCGAAGAAACAGAATGAAAAGGAGAAAATTGAAATGACCGTAAATGAGCAAATCAATGAATTCAACAAAGAAATATCGCCATTCTATATCGTAGCACACGATAACGGCGACTATAGCCTGTGCCTCGCTTTCAGCTTTCTCGAAGACGAATATGCGGATTACGGGCAGGCAGCCTTTGATGCCTACGCAAAAGAAATCGGACAGCCGGAAAGAGATCGGCAGGGATTCTGCACACACGGAAACGGATATGAATGGGATGCCGCTTTCAAGGAAGCCTTTAAGGACGATCCCAACATTCGCCAAATTCATTTTGACAGTGAAGCCGGCAGTTTTTTCTGCGACAGTCCCGACCTGCCCGTGATCATGGACTTTGCAAAGTGATTCAAAGCATTGGTAGATGACACCGAAGCCTTTACTCCGATTGTATCCGCAGGTATCAGGCAATACGAGAAGGAACAGAGTGAATATGAAGAAATCCAATATACAATAAAAGGGCGCATTATGGATTACAGCGACTGCACCATAGATGTGCGCACCGTACAAGGCGATATCCGACTGACACCCGGAGATATCAAAGACCTGCTTGACAATGAAGTCGAACACATCCGAATCGGGGATGAAACAATCCCTGCAAAAGACTTCTTGATGCAGGATGCCGACAGAATACAGCGTGACCTATTCAACCCCGGCGTGTATCGGCTTATCACCAATGAAGCATTCGAGATGCAGGAACATCCCATTGAATACAGTGAACCGACTGCAAATGACTCACAGCAAATGTAAAAGCAAACAGCGAACAGACCGTATAATCTGTTCGCTGCCTGCACTCTTTATCTGTTTCAAGAGGCGAATTTAATCCTCATACAGATCATTGCCGTCAAGACAAGGAATGCCCGGATGAACGCTTTCAAATCCATTGATAGAGATAAACCCTATCGTTCCGATTTTTAGTTCTGGGATAGCCTGCACCTGCATAATTTCGGTTTCTATCTGCTTATCGGTCATGGGTGATGCTAAATATTTTGCTTCGTAGATATCAAAAGCGGTTTTTGTTTTGATAACAACATCAAATTCACCATTCTTCTTTGCCTTTGCATCATCGTAATAAAATGTTCCGATGTTGAGAATGCCTTTTCGTTTTCCGCTTTGGACTTGCATGGAAAAATAAGAACGGCATATATCTTCAAATCGGTAAGATATGAAGGTGATAAGGGAATCTTTGATATACGCCTCATAAAAAGCTTCTGCTCCTAAAACCTGCAGGGCGCTTTTATTGCTGTAAACATAGGTGTAAAAGAAACGCAGGAGATTGTCGGTCAGTTCGTATCGAGCCATTTTATTGTTATTGGGCTTATTTATCGGGGCGACTTTGGACACAAGTTCCATGTTCAGCAATACCTTTAATTGTTTACTGAGTAGTCCGTTTCCGTCCATAGACAGTTTCGATTCAATCTCCGAATATTTCTTTTTGCCGTTTGCAATGGAAAACAGAATACGCTCGGCATTGCTGCTTGTAGACAAATCCGAGATCAACAGATTATCCGCATAATGAAAGATTGCACTTGACGGATTGAGGATTGTGGAGATAATATTCTGCTCCAATGATTCTTTCGGATGCAGTAATTCATTGACAAAAGGCGATCCGCCAAACACAGCATACATGGCGGCCTTATCATAAGGAGTCTTATCCGCATAAAACTGTGCGGTTATTTTGTAATCCAATTCTTTCAGACAGATAACGGAATCAAACCTGCCGTACAGAGCATTGCCTTCCTCCAGCAAATCCTTCATGATTGAAATATGAGAACCGGAAATAAAAAGCCGTATGTTTTTGATGTGATTGTCAATGATACTCTGGAACATAGAGTCAACTGTTTTTGCAGGAGTGAACTCTTTCATGTAAGGATACTCGTCAATAACGATATTGAAAGTTTCCGGAAGCGTATTCAGATACGCAAACAGATCAATGAAGTTATCAAAAGACATCCGGACAGGCAGAACCTTTGCCGCCAATAACACCGAAATCAGTCCGTCAACATTATCTTTCATCGGAGCCTTTAAGCACTCGTAATAGACGGTTTTATTCGCATCTTTTTTGAGTGCGTGAGTAATAAGCGTAGTTTTACCTATTTTTCGTTTCCCGTAAACCATAACGCTTGCAGTATTTTTTGAAAGGGCTTTCTTTATGATGGCAAGCTCCTTTTCCCGACCTATAAACATAGCGCACCCCTTTGCTGAATTTATTTTCACTGAAACTAAATTCAGTATAAATTGTTTATTGAGATTTGTCAATACAAAAGTCGTTGAATTAGAAAAAAGTTCAATATTATTTTGCTTCCGATTTCCGAAAATATAATTGTGTTTTACCTGTCTTTCATAGAAACAATACTCATAGGTAAGGAACAAGATGAAGAAGCGGTCTTAAAAACGGAAGTGCAAACAGCGAACAGGCAGCATGGTCTGTTCGCTGTTGTTACTCCTCTTCTGTTTCAAGAAGCGAATCAAATTCCTCCGAATCATCAAATTCCTCTTCGCCTGCATCATTCTCAACCCAAAGAGAAACATCACGCTCATATAGCATACGGATATTAAGACGATATGCGGCACTTTTCTTTTTTCCGTTGTACTCAATAATCATTGCCTCGGCAAACCCCATAGAACCCGGTCTTCTCTCTTTGGCAATGCGCGTCAGTGCCTTGATGGACATCGCTCCGCACTTCTCTTTGAAAACCTCTTCGTTTAATTGTCCCTTGTAGATGACAACAAGTTTGGCAACGGCATTGAGAATATTGGCAGAAAACGAATTCATATCACCCTCCCACGCACCGATAATCAATCGGAGAACACGACTAAGGACATGAATGCCGTACTTCTGATAAATGGTTTCAAGCGAGGAGACGGCACAGATGACGCCCGGTGCTCTCTTTGCACCGATTTCAAGACCGTATGACTCCACCAAATCACGAATCATAAGCTGATCCTGATTCTGTGCTTCGAGATTAGCCATGAATACTTCGTAAGGCTGCAGAGGTTTCACAAACTTCATCTGATTGGCGAAAATATCGGCCTCGTGGGAGTAGGAAAGATCATCATATATCATGCACCACACCGGCGTCTCCCGAGATCCGGATACCTTTGCAACAATCTCAATGGTATGCTGACCGTTGAAAACATAGTTAATCCCGTCACGGCGGCTGACCTTTACGGGATTGATCTGGTAAAGGTCAAAATTTTCCGCCGCTTTCTCAATGTGAGCTTGGGAAAGGTTTCGCTGATAATCTTGGTTTGAAACAAGGTTTTTTATCGGAATCTTTTCAAAATACACATTGGGGACGAATTGGTCTAAGTAACTCACGATTCATCCTCCTTTATCGCTGTGATCATTTCTTCGACACTGTCCTGCAGAGATTGCAACGCATCCATCAGTCTGTATTTCGCATAGGAAGACACAATAGAAAGATCTGCTCTGCTGCGGGTGCGTTCAATAGAACTCGACCATGACGGAATAGTGAGAATCAGACTGCTGACCTCGGCATCCGGATCAAAAGCCGGCATATCCTTGACAGAAGGCCCCTGCGGTTCGTCATTATCCTCCGACTCTCTCCTTCCCATATTATTAATAGCGGTGCGAGTCCGCTTATACTGAACAAAAGGAGCAGCTTTTGCATCAATTTTACGGTTAACCTTACGCATCTCATCAGGTGACAGCCTTGACAGCTCAACAACATTTTTGTGAGAGATTTTATAATTACCCGACAAAATCTTGTTTACCAGTTTCGGTTCGTGCTTGCCGATCTCATCAAGTGCCCGTGAATAGTTTGCATACTTCTGAACTGTCCCATGCGAGATGTGGTGCTCATCAGCAATTCGTTCTGCAGTGCGGTGCGTTATCTCTGCCATAGTCAGCCCCTCGGATGCATTAAAGTGATCGTCAGCGGTGTATTGATTGACTCCCCGGGCATTCCGCTTGCTTGTCATGATTTTTTCATTCTGATACTGCAAGCCTATTAGGTACTTGCGTGTTTCTTCCGAAGTATTTCGTCTTCCGAGCTGATTAGAGCAAATCCAAGCGATAACCGCTTCCCGACAGTCGAAATCCATCTCTTGAATTTGAAAAGGGATCTTGTGCCGATGGCAAATCTCATACCGATTATGTCCGTCAACAATAATTCCGTTCCAAGTGATAATCGGCTCACGGCAACCGTCCGTCATGATATTGCTTTCCAACTGAAGATACTCTGCTTTTCGAAGCTTTGGTATCAACGCCTTAAACTCGGGATCAATTTTTAATCGCAATAACTCCACTTAATTACCTCCCTCGACACGCATCATCGTGTCCAACGAAAAGAAAGCTATCTTCTCATTAGGACGAACTTCTCCCGTCAATCTGTATGTACAGTCCTTCTCTAATTTTGGGAGTAAAGACATCAAAGTTGATACCAACTGTTTGCTGTAAATCTCAAAGGATGCATCTGTTTTAAAAAAGGAATAGTTGACTATATGTGTGTCTTTATCCCTTTTATCAAGTCCCCGGATGGCAACAATTTTCTCCGTAGGATTAACAAGAAGCTGCAAAAACTTAGGTTGTCCGAGCTTCACTAATGTCGTTCTGTGAATGCGAATCCTATCCTTTTTCATGTCAATGGCAAAAGACACGGTAATTTTGTTCTCATCCATTTTCACCACCTCCGATTAATGTCGCTTCAGAGGGCAAACTCAGCACCGAATCCGCACCGTTATCATCGGAAACAGGTTCAGTATGTTTAGTCGAATTATCTTTAATTGCATAAATAGCGTATCCGTCAAAGATATTAACCTGCATCGACTGCCGATGTTCATAGAAAGGCAAACCAAATTGGTTTTGCCAACCGGATGGAAATACCGGCGTTCTTGATGCTTTGGGCTTTTCACCCTCCGCATAGGTTCTCTGATAAACCTCAGTGGATGACAAGTCGAAAGCAAGCAAGTATTCACCCTTGGAATGGATGACCGTCCCGAGCAGCTTATAGCGGAAATCGGGATTCCACTCCATCATAGTAAATATTTTTGCAAAGAACAGCTTGCAGGTAATCTGCTTCGGCTTCCGCTTTCCCTTAGACATGTAACACCAAGGGAATGAATCCCTTTCACCTTCACGGCAAGGCCGCAGAGCAAGGATCTTCGTCTCACGGTTGATGAGTACCTGCATGTATTCAGTATTGGGAAACTTGGACAGACTTGCGGTGTTAACATAGATCTTGCATTTATTAAAGGTGATGGACGGCTCTCGAAGGTGGGCGAAGAACTCTCTTCTGACGACTTGGAAGTCACCGAAGTCAAAATCCTCACCCATATCAAGTATTTCTTCCCCTTCGGAGAGTATCGGCCTCTTTTCAGGCTCAACCTCATTGCCCGAGGGGAATCGGCTATAGTTTAATTGCTCATCCATATTGCCTTGCATTCCTTGCTTCCTCCATGTTTATCCCTTTTAACTCTTCTTGAATAAATGCCTTTATTTCCGCAAAGCTTGTGATATTGCGTCGCTCCTCAGAAGCCACAATCTGACCTTCCAAACGGAGCATCCAATCCTCCTCGCTTTGCCGTTCCAGTTCGGCAAGAGTCTTTTCGTGAATATAAAACTCCTTGCCGAAAGTGTTTGTCCATGACTCAGGAATCGCACGGATACGCTTCCCCGATGGCATTAACGGCTGTACCACAGGTTTGCCGTCAACGGTTGTGCCTTGCGTGGGCAGCACATAATTTTTGAAATATGCCTCTGAATCCTTCACATCGAAGATATATGCAATTTCACCGTCCTGCTCATACAAAGAACCGAGGATGCGGTATTTATAGTCCGTATTCCAACCAAACAGAGAATAGACAGTCTCGCTGAACGCAGCGGTAGACACATCTTTCGGATAATACTTTCCGAAATCCAACTTAGAGAAAACCACGGCATTACGGTTGTTCGGTGTGGTCGGACGGACGGCAAACTTCCGGCTGATCGGATTGATAAGCAGTTCAACAGCATTGTTTTTATCAAATTTACGGACACAGGCGGTGCTGAATTTGATCTTCTTATGATTAAAAGTCACATTGGGATTGCGTGTGTTCTCAAAAAATTCAGAACGGGTAATCTCAAAACCTCTTAAATCAAAATCACCGGCTTGTACTTCAATATTGAATTCTTCCAAATCCTCTGTTATTTCGGACGGATCGTAGACACTGCGGCAAGCTTCAAAATAGTGCTGTTCCTTGAAACCCGACCACCGGGGATTAATGACAACAAAGCCTTTTAGCATTCCGCTGTCAATGACACGAAGCTCGGGCATGATGCTTTTATTGCCGTACTTCATATTGTCAAGCAGATGCTGAACGGCAATATAATCATCTCTTGAAACGATTCCCTCATGGTGGTCGTAGTACCAACTGTGCGGTCTTGCATTAATATTCTTTGCTTTCTTGTGGCTTTTAAAGCTGACAGTATAAGTCTTTCGGGTAAATACATCTCCACAGTGCCTTTCGTTGCGGAGAATCTGCACAATAGAATTGGATGTCCACAAGGTGGTATTGCCCTTGTAGGAGGCCTTTTCGAGAGCAATAAATGCATCGGCAATCTGCTGCGTGGAATACCCATACAGATACATAAAAAACGCAAGTTTTACGGTGTTTTTCTCATCGGGATTGATGACCAAGTCGCCGTCTGCATTCTGATAATATCCGAGAAGCCCTCGGGTCAGTGGCAGTCCGTTATCCAATCGCATACGCAGAGAGGACTCCATGCTGCGGCTTCGGGTATGGGACTCTTCCTCTGCCATAACCGACTGAAAAGAAAGCGCCATCTGCGAATCATCATTGAGAGAAAATATCGCTTCGCTTTCAAAAAAGACACCGACAGGCGGCTTCTGCTCGGTTAAAGAACGGATGGTACCGAGGAAGTCCTCAACATTACGGGCAAAACGGGAAACGCTCTTTGTGATAATAAGATCAAGTTTATGAGCCTTGGCGTCCGACACCATTTGATTGAACGCATCCCGATGCTTAGTGGAAGTGCCGGAGATACCCTCATCAGCATATATCTTGACAAGTTTCCAATGCGGATGCTTCTGAACAAAGTCCTCGTAATACTTCTTTTGCAGCTCGTAGGAAGTTGTCTGCCGGATATCGTCTGTCGAAACACGAACATAGATGCCCACGCGCTGTTCCACATCGTTGTCGTAAAAATCGATTGGTTTCTCCTCGGGTATGTATTTATATTTACTGCGGTCAAAATCTGCATTAATCCGGCGTCTGACCCGTTCCTTCGCCGCCGCTTTATCTCTTCTCTTATCTGTATTCATCCAATCAAACCTCGAATCGGCTCACCGTCACAGAGCGTTTTATGTCCTTCGGGAAAGAATTCCAAGGAAAACATGTCATCTGTATAATAGGTAGCAAGTGTAAATATGTTTTCTGAAACAAAGTAAATCCCAACCGGATGCTCTTGGGCAGCAAGGATACTTGCAAGAAAGGTTATCTGTCTTTCTCCGTCCTTGCGAACTACATTGGAAACCTTCTGCGTGATAATGAGGTCTATTTTACCCGTAAAGCAATCGTCAATCAGGCGTTTCCACTCGGGAGCATTCTCCATGTTCGGTGCGGTTTGCCCTTCATCAATATAGAAATCAACCAATGTCCACTTAGGACATAAATCAATGGCTTCCTTGAAATGAGCAATGTGCTTCTCAAGATAGTTTTCATGCTTGGTCTGATTGAAATAGCGAATATATACACCGATTTTATACGGATGTGAAGGATGCGGATACTGTTTGCGGATGGAAGCCATCTGCAAGCGGTGAGCGGCAATTCTTTCTGCTTTTTCCGAATCTCCGCCTATCAGCATCGCAACAGAAGCAGGAGCTTCATCGAGAACAAGCTCAGAATCGTTTGCCGTAAGTTTAAGTTGAGTATTGTTTTCTTCCATTGGTTTATCTCCCGAGGTTATTATTTTTCTGAGGGTGTCCTCATTTTCCGAATGATCTGCCGAACATTCAAAAAACAGTCTTAAGTTTATTATATTAGCTTCAGCCGTTATGGAAATAATCCTGTAGTCAACAAATCAACCTATGGTTCAAATTCGACTTAAAAAATTTGTAAAACTGTGTATCGCTGACTCGAATTAAAGGTAAAACTGACGAAAAGCAAACTCTTTGGCATAAGCCCTTGTTGATAATGCAGTTCTATATAAACTATTGAAGCACGATTTATACAGAAAGAAGAATTTTCGGATTTATCACAAAACTGCTGGACTTATAAAAGGTTATGTGGCATTGTTGTGTTGCCCGAAAGGTAAAATAAAATACGGAGGTAGAAAACCAGTGACAACAGAAAAAAACGATGTAGTCAAGGCAATCGGGACGATATGCCGCACCGCCAGAACAATGATGATAGTAAACGGTGAATACGAGGACGGAACAGTTCCAAAGCTTGAAGAAACGGCTGCCGCCCTTGCAAAGCACTTCGACCTCGGGGATGAGGTGATGGATAAGTACCGGGAAGAAATCGAAGCATCTAAGGAACTTGAATCAACCCCCGGAACAGCGGTAATAGATGTCGAGGATGCACAGGACATTATATTCGAGATGTGCAACAGTCTCACCGATCCGAAGGAGATCATGAGCCACATGTTCAATGCCCGGGAACTGATGTATCTAAGCAACAAAGAACTCGAACAAAGAGAATCACTGTGGTAAAAAAAGAATGAGAGTGCATCGGCAAGTAGATGCACCCTCGGTTTTCGTTAAATTCAAAATATCGGAAGATAAGCAAACAGAAAAGGACATTTTTCCAACCTTAAAACAGAGTATTCAGACATTTATCCAACTTTGGCGACTGATATTTTATAAGAACGCAAAAAAAAGAAACAGATCAGCGAACTGACCTGTTAGAAATCGTAATTGTCTTTTTTGGAGTGCATTGTGATTTTTAACTCTTTCACGATTTTCAGTATAGATTCTGTCTCGGCGGCGGTGCAATCCGAAAGCAGATCGGAAAACTCATTCTGAAGGAAACCCTTAACCTCGGGGATGTCGGGACGGAGCAAAAAATCAGCAGAAACCTGCAATGCCTCGACAAGCTTAATAAAAGTATACAGGTTCATTTTAACCTTGCCGAGCTCAAGCGCACTTATTTGAGGAAGGCATAGATGTGCCTTTTCAGCCAACTCGGCTTGACTCATTTTCTGTTTGACTCTCTCTGCTCTGATGCGAGAGCCGATTTGCTTGAAAACTTCCATTTCCAAGTCTTCCACAGGCACACCCCCTTAATATAAGTTACAAAATATTATATAGTCCCGAGCCTATAATGTATATAAACGCTAAACTTAATTAACGGTCATAGGCTATGATAGAAACATCAAAATTTTTAGGAGGTTTCTACTATGACCACACATGATATTGAAGTTCTCGGTGCAAAAGTAAAGGCGATCAGAAAAAAACGGGGGTTTACCCAAGCACAGCTTGCGGAGCTTGTTGAGTGCTCCAACACCTACATTTGCTATGTAGAAAAAGGGACAAAATGCATGAGCCTTGACATGTTTATTTATGTTGCCAACGCACTCAATGTGTCGGCAGACGAATTACTGCAAGACTTCTTGGAAAACACTATCGCTGTTTCCAACCACGAATTTGCAGCTCTGCTTGCAGACTGCACGACATATGAAAAACGGATTATGCTGGATCTTATTATCTCGGCAAAGAAGTCGTTGCGTGAAAACCGCCGTCTTTTCCGCCCCTAACTATATTTTACCCAAAAGGAACGGCAATGTAATAATCCCGTAGACACAGAATAAACCCTCGGTTAAAAAGCACAGACTTACTTAACCAAACAGTTAAGGCAGCAAGGAAAAACCCTTACTGCCTCATTCTGCTGCCCAAAATTACATTTTATACAGATATCACTACATTTTCTGAAATGCCAAGACAAAGACATAAGATATCAGTATAATGATACACGGAAAGGTGGCAAAGAGCGTGATCTACTATACCGGCGACATACACGGTCAAAAATATGAAATCGCCCGCTTTTGTAAGCGGTTCAACCTAACGAGAGAAGATACGGTAGTGATCCTTGGCGATGTGGGGGCGAACTACTGCGGAGATGAAAGGGATAAAGAACTGAAGCAAGCACTCAACAGTCTCAAGCCCACAATTCTCTGCATTCACGGCAATCATGAAATGCGGCCGGAAAAGATATCCTCATACAACGAAAAGAAATGGAACGGCGGCACCGTATGGTTTGAAGAAGACTATCCGACTTTGCTGTTTGCAAAGGACGGCGAAATCTACACGATGGAAGGTATTCGGCATATTGCCATCGGCGGTGCATACAGTGTGGACAAGTTTTTTAGATTGGCTCGTGGATACGGCTGGTGGGAGGATGAACAGCCTTCTGAAGAAACCAAGGCGTATGTGGAACAACAGCTAAAAGTCAATCAGGTTGATGTTGTCCTCTCCCATACCTGCCCATTCAGGTACGAGCCGACTGAGGTATTTCTTTCCGGCATCGACCAAAGCACAGTAGATACAAGCATGGAGGAATGGCTCGGCAGGATTGAAGAAAACATCAGCTATACCGCTTGGTTCTGCGGACACTGGCATATCAACAAGAGGATTGATAAAATGCACTTCCTCTTTCACGGATTCGAATCGAGTGAACAGTTTCAGGAGATAGAGAATGGATAAGCAAGAGATAACCGTGAAAGCCGGACAATTTAATATCTTAATGACCTTTGCCGTAAGATATGCCCTCGGCAGAGAAGTGCACGCTCCGGACACCGTTCACAATATGATTCGGGAGAATCTCGAAAATCTTAACGAACAAGCCAAGCAAGGTATCATTCGAGACATCAGAAACTACATAGCAGCATGAAATCATCCCGAACATCTCGGCTTGGGGAGAAGTCATGCAAAAATTACAGCACGAAGAAAGGACGGAATAAAGATGCCCAAGATATTCTTTACAGGCGACCTACACTTCGGTCACGAAAATGTACTCGCCTTTGATAAGCGGCCGTTTGCCTCGATCGAGGAAATGGATACGGAGCTGATCCGCAGATGGAATAATAAGGTGGGAAAGGGTGATCTTACCTATGTCCTCGGAGATATGATTTGGAAGACACGCAACGATGACGCTCCAAGTCTTATTAAAAGCCTCAACGGACAAATCATTCTAATTAAAGGTAACCACGACCGCTTTCTCCACAATGCCAAAGCCAAGGCTGCTCTCGCAGGGCTGAAGGACTATGACGATATCTGCGTTGTCCTTGAAGACGGCATGCAGAAAAGAGTGATCCTTTCTCATTACTTCACACCCATGTACAACGGACACCGGTATCAGGCAATCCACCTGCACGCACATTCTCACTTCACGGACGAAGCCGACTACGAGGTGGATTTTGCGGAAAAGCTCAATGCGGAAGGTATCCGGAACCAAATCTACAATGTGGGCTGTATGTATTGGAATTACGAACCTGTCACCTTGGATGAGATTATCGCCCACGGCAAAACAGTACGTCCGAATTACGGTACAAGAGTAACAGAACTTAAGGATGATGCAGAAGATGGCGAGATATTACAGGCTGATCCTCGATGACTATTCGGCAGCCGCCTTTACAAGTTTCAGCAAATATTATTTCGGAACACTCGAGCAGCTAAAAGGGCTGTTTGATGACATTCGATCCGAAGAAAATACTGCCAAAAGCCATGCAAGCATCCTCTCGACCTTTGACCGGTTTCTTGCCGGAGAAAAGAACATTAAGCATTATGCAGCGTATCAAGGAGTCCCGTTTCTTGTGCCTGCAAAGATATTGGGAACGGAAACATCCGTGCTGACCGATTACCAATGGACGCATCTCAACACATGGCTATGGCCGTATTATATGAAATGTGACAAGGCTGAGAGCGAACACCTTTGGATATCCTGCCGCGGCGAATACTTTCGATGCATTCGGACGGAATTTACCAATCTGCAATACGGAACTGACCAAGAAAATTATGAACCTCTCGGTATGATGATTTGGGGGTATCCCGGACAAATCCAAGGGAAGATCGGAAATCTGCATAACCAATTATTTGTTGCAGAGAAACAGTTTAAAAGTAAAACAGAGGCTCTGAATAACAGAATGAACTTCATAACAAATCCCGACTTCTCCAAAATTCTGGAAGATGTATTCGGGGACGGTTAAGGAAAGGAACGATATGAGATGGAAAATGAAAGCCAAATAAAAAGGGCATTTTGCTATGCCTGTTTTCCAAAAACATCAGAAGCGGTTGACGATGCATTGATGACCGCTTGTATCAACGAAGCATTACCGCAGGTAAACACTTATGTGGTAAAATCTTTTGTTGATGTTGACAACAAGAAGCAGCCGAAAAACAGGCCGAACTGGAACGCTATGATCGAAGAATGCCAAGAGGAAAACATCAATTTGATTGTTCTCCCCGAAGTCGCAATGCTGGCGCATAACACTATGGATGCGATCCTTTATGCAAAAGAAGCAAAACGCAAATACGGCGTAGACATGTATTTCCTTATTGAACGGCTCGACACCGCATCCGAGGATGCTGATGAGAGGATCGATGTTTATTTGATGCTTCAGGAGCAGCTCGAACAGCAGCAGAAACAAAAGAAGAAACTCAGAAAGCTATTCAGAGAATTAGGAGAAGTGATGGATGCAGACGGAAAATCCCGAAGAAATTACGATTACTATGGAGCAAGATTTGTATGAGGAAGCCTCCAAAGTGTGTGCCGAGCTTGGCACTACCATTGAGGAAGTAACGGTGGAGTTTCTTAAATTCTGCATTGTTCCCGAGAATCTGCCGAGGGTGAAAGAAATTCTCGGCATAGAAAAAGCACCTGCGTGATAACAGGTGCTGATTCAGAATAAATTGCTTCCACCGATTTATGTTATCCCAATTATCCCCCTTTATTATTCATCTGTGCCAAGTGGGATAACTCAAATAAGTTTAAAATAAAGCCACCTTTCGAAAGGAGGCAAAGAAGAAAGTAAATGAACTATGTAATGTCCGACATTCACGGCAACAGCGAGAGGTTCGGGAATGTCATACAGAAAATCAACCTGCAGCCCGATGACACGCTATATATCCTCGGTGATATCATTGACAGATATCCCGATGGAATTCGCTTGCTGCGGAAAATAATGAAAATGTCAAACGCCAAGATGCTCCTCGGCAATCACGAACATATGATGATGGATGCGCTTGCAAATCCGTTAGACTGTGCGGACGAGTGGAGTCGGGAGTATGAAAGAAGCAGCATGATGCGTTTGTGGTACAGCAACGGCGGTGAGGTAACTCATAGATATCTCAAACATATCCGAAAAGAACTGCGACAGGAGGTATTCGATTTTATTGGAGCTTTACCTATTAATATTGAAATTGAAGTAAACGGTCAAAAATATCTGCTCATCCACGGCGGCGTAGAGAAAAACTATCGTCCCCTCTTTTCAAAATATGACAACAGCAAAGAATATGCAGTATGGTCAAGAAAAAGCTGTCACGAAATGATCCCCGATGATGTCATTCTTATTTTCGGTCATACGCCGACAAATCATCTGCAAAGTTCGATACCGATGCAGATTTGGAAAAGCGGAAACTATATCGGCATTGACTGTGGATGCGGCTACGGTCGTATCGGCAGACTCGCATGCCTGCGGCTTGAAGATATGACGGAATTTTATTCCGATATGTAGGAAAGGAAGATGACCATGTTTGATTTCAAATACTTAATGCCTCTTGATACAATGGAGAGAATCACCCGGCAGCACCTCTGCGACAACTTCGATGCAGTGTTAGAGCGTGTTGACAAGGAAAACATTGGATTTGTCATTCTCAATGAAGAAGGCAAAGACGGGCAGGTATTATGCCCTGCAAGATGGATGGAATACTGCTTTGACGATGACTTCGGATGCATCATCAATAGCGCACTTCGGTACGCCATCCGCAGACATACCTATATGCCCGGTGTTGTGGTGGATTTTATCCGCAAATATATCAATATCCTCGATACCAAGACCATTGAGGTCGCTATCGAGGATATCACCAAGGAACTCGATATGGGCAATGTGGATGATCCGCTCATGTGGGAAAAGCTTAAAAGCGAGTTGGTAATCCGCAGAGGTTATCTCCATGAGAGAGCAAAGAACTTAGAAAATATGAAAAATAATGAGGACTAAAAATAATTAAAGACTGCTGCGAAGGAGGGAAAAAGGAAAAATGAAAGCACCAAGTATAGAGAACATGTCGATATGGAATGAAACGGTTTATCATCTTGAACTCAATTCCATGCGGCTGTTTGATGAAATAATGGAAATGCTCGGCCGAATTGAACCGATGCGAAGCAACAGCGATTACAAAAGGATATGGCTTTCCGAGGAAAGAGGGACAGTTGCAGACATGCGCTTCGATGATATCGAAGAAGCAATGGAATACTTCGAAGCCGACAACGAATCCGACCTCAACAACAAGTTCTTGGAACGGTATCCCGATGAAAAATCTTGGTTTCTGCTGGAATCTTTACACAACGAGGAATGCAGCGTCCTCAAACTCAGGTACTTTACTATCTGTATCTATAACGGGATACCGGATCATGCAGACAAAACCGAATATGAGTATACCGATCTTCTGCAATGGATAAAGGACGCTTTGTCTGCAGCACTCACTCAGGCAGAGCAGGGAGAATATCTTGAAATCGTAGAAAAGGAACTTCCGTACAACTTTCGGTACGGAACGATCAGACGAAAAGAGTTATATGACCGCAGACCAGCCTGCAAGAAGTCTATTCTCAAAGATTTGACCGATGAAGAAATCGACCGGTTTATACAAACCATCTCACAGGAAAGAGATGGCTATATTCCCGAGGGCAGAATCAAGAACATGACTTTTAACAGGTATTTTGATTACGCTTCCATCGCGTTTCGTGCGGCAGGTTTTGATACCAAAGGCATGACTCCATATGAGCAGTTCAGACGGTATGGCGAGGACTTCGGCGGCAATCTCTTGGAAAGTCTTCCGCATGACACTCCTGAGGGATTTCTGTATTACTGCGATGACAGTCATCATATGGGAGGTCATCCTTGGGGACTCGTCAGAGGATCGAGCAGAACCCGGATATACCTGTGGCCACATCGTACTGACGATGGATTCTATTTCACTTTCAACGGCAATGAGGTCTTCATGGCCTATGAGATGGTCAAGATGTACTTGGCACTCAAGGACAACGGAATACCCGTCCGTTTCGGCAGTTGCCAAGAGGATATCATCAAATATCTGCGTCAGGATGATTTGATTGGAATCGTGCCGTCATACGAAATGGCTCTGTACTGTCAGCACGAGTTTCCGAATCAGGAAGTCAAGGCTTTTATGCATTTCTATCCCGATGAGGATACGGATATCGCCGACATCATAAAGTGGCAGCCGATCATGCCAATTGTTATGAAGGGAGAAAAAAGTGACTAAAGAAAGCGCGGGTTAGTGATGTTGAAGCATCTAATCCAAATATGGCTTTCATGGTAAGTTTTGACCTCATTGAAAGTTGGTGTTATAATAAATAATGATAAAAGTTTACGGCATGCTGATTGAGACTTCAGACTGTCTAAAAGCCAAACAAGCAACCCAAAGTCCCCATGTAAAAAGCACATATATGCATGAATATATTTAAAGAAAAGCAGGGAATGGACTATGAAAGCAGATGTTTACAGATTTTTTATCGGATATGAAGGCAGCGAAGATAAGATATGGCGACTTGTTGATGTTTCGTCAAATTATTCATTGGCAAAGTTCGGCTATCTTATCCTTTCCTCTTTTGATACACTCGCCTATCATCTTTTTATGTTCGACTGTGACGGCAAAAATTATCAGGTGGATCCCGATCCGGATTTTGATGAAAATTCTATCGATGCGAGTTTGGTAAAGTTGAGTTTACTTAAACTCAGGGAAGAAGTTCAATTTAAAATGATTTACGATTTTGGTTGTGACCAAACCTTTATAATTAAACTGATGGAAATCAGAGAAATGGAAAAGGGGCAAAGCACAAAATATCCTTGCATCATCGACGGTGCCGGAAAAGGGATTCTTGATGATATTCCGACTTCTGAGTTTGAGAAAATTGTCAGGAAAATTGATAAAATCGGCAAGTCAGAGCATTACTATTTCTCTCCATACGGGAAAGAAGAACTGTGGGATTATAGGGAGTTTAATTTGGACGAAGCAAACCGAATACTCAAATCCGATATTGCTAAAATCCAAATGGGTTTTGAGGGGTAAACTTGTCTTTATTTAAAGTCCGTGTTATAATAGGCAAAATAAAATTTACGACATTTTGATTGAGGCTTCGAAGACGAAATCTTTTATCAGAAATATGGCATCTATTTTGGTAGGACTTAAAAATTGAGATTTTAGTTGCGATCTGCATCAGATTATTTGAAAATGGTTTGTAGAAATTCCGAGGAATCCTTATTTCAAGCCATTTTCTTAAAAAATCATGTGGCATCTAAAAAGGAAGCACAACACATGTTGCGGAGAGTCCTGTTTGCAGGATTCTCCGTTTTTGTTTTCATATTCTTCCCATATCGCGGGGTGGAGCAGTTGGTAGCTCGTTGGGCTCATAACCCAAAGGCCGTAGGTTCAAATCCTACCCCCGCAACCATCTGGGGTGGACACTTTAGATGTCCACCCCATTTTTGTCAGTATTCATGCGGGTTTGCGGGCTTTTTAGAGCCCAAAATCCAAAGTGATTTTCCATAGATGCCTTTTCCATTAGATGGCAAAAACAAGGCTTTGTACGAGATGAAGCGGGGCTTCCGCCTGATTTTTCAGGCCGGAGGCCCCGCTTTTTTGCGTTCTGCGGCCCTTTTCCCCGTTGTCAAATGTGTAGAAGTTTGTGCCTGTCAAATAGATAGATTGACGAAAGCCCAAAATCAAGCCCTCAAAATACATGGGGGTAGTGCGCCCTTTTTCAGGAACTCTCCGGCTGGCTGGCCGGGGAGTTTTTTGCGCTCCCCCCTCTCACACTCTCCCCCCTAAATACTTTACCAGCTGGGAAAGAACAAGATACGCTTCGCTCTTAACCAGCAGGAAACCAAGTTTTCAACAACAGCCAAGAAAGGATGAACAAAACCATGAACATCGGCATCGACCATGGCTACTACGCCATCAAGACCCGGCATTTTTCTTTCCCAGCCGGTATCACCGCCTATTCCCATGAACCCTACACCCTGCAGAACACGCTGGAGTACGGTGGAAAGTTCTTCGTGTGCGGGACCGGCAGGCAGCCGATCCTGCGAAACAAGATGGAAAACGAAAACTACTACCTGCTGACCCTTGCGGCCATCGCCAAAGAAATCCAGCAGCGGGGCGCCAAGACGGAGTGTTCCGTCACCATCGCAGCCGGCCTCCCTCTGGCTGGGTTTGGCCGGGAGAAGAAATCCTTCCGGGAGTACCTTCGCCCTTCTTCCCAGCCGGTAAGCTTCAAGTTCGAGGGCATCCCCTACAAAGTGACCGTCGAGGATGTGAAGCTGTTCCCACAGGGGTATTCCGCCCTGATGATCCATCCGGAACTCCTCCAGAACGAGCCATCCGTCCTGCTCATGGACATCGGCGGCTGGACGGTGGACCTGATGCGGTTGGACAACAATGTTCCCAACGCCGCCACCTGCCGGAGCCTGGAACTGGGGATGATCCGCTGTATCGACGAGGTGAAAGAACAGGTTCGCCGGGATGTGGGTCTGTCCGTTACCGACGCCCAGGTGGAGCGGGTGCTGGCGGGAAAGCCCTGCAGCATGGACGAGGATGCCCGCAGCATCATCCAAAAGCAGGGCCGCCTTTACACCGAGCGCCTCCTCTCAGCGGCCATGGAAGCGGGGTTTGACCTCAAGGCCATCCCGGTGGTGATGCTGGGCGGCGGCGCAGCGGTGGTCAAGCGCAACGTCGCCCCCCAGGACGGCCTGTGCCGGGTTTTTGCCCTTTTGGACGACCGGGTAAACGCCGAAGGATTCGAGCGGATTTTGGGGCGTTTGTCGGGCGGTGTGGGCAAGGGATGAGCAGGCCCCTTTTTATGTTCCGCCCAAACCTCCAGAATGAGGATCACCGCCAGGCATGGGCCCTGCTGCAGGCTGTGCCGGAAGGCCAAAAAAGCGCCTTCCTGGTGAAAGCGATTCTGGACAGCGCCAGGCAGGACGCCTTGGAGTCCACCCTGCGCCGCATCCTGCGGGAAGAACTTCAGGCTGCCCCTTCCCAGCCGGTGCAGCAGCCGGAGGAAACCATCCCACCGGAGATGCTCGGCTTTCTCAACACCCTCATGGATGATGAGTAAAATCCCCCAAAGCAGCCCCCAACATAGCCGTTATTGCTTGTGACGTTTGTTGCCCCTGCTTTGGCTGAAAGGTTGTTGGTCTTGGTAATAGCTTTCTCTTCACTCTTCGGATATGCTTGTGTTGCCCGAAAGGGAAAGAACCAAGCAAAGGAGCGATGGATGTGGAAACCAAGGGCGTGACCTGTAAAATCCCGCTGGAACTGCACAACAGGATCAGCGAGGAGATCCGTGAAACAGAAAGCACCATGAGCAAGTTTATTGAAATGATCATCCAAGAGCATTATGAGAAAGGGGCTGGCAAAATCATGGCAACAGGCAGAACACTGGCATTTCAGGTGAGCGAGGAATTGTTCCAGCGGGTCAAGGAATACCTGGAACGCTTTGAAAAAGTCCACCACCGCCGCCTGACGCAAAAGGAGTTCATCATCGGGCTCATTGAGCAGGCGCTGGAGGAAGCGGAGGAAGAGTTCGAGGCCGCTGAGGCCGCCGGGCAGGAGGAACAGGAAGAAAGCGCCTGGGCCGCCGCCCAGGGCCAGGAAACCGGCGAGGACGAGGATGACACCGGCACGGGTCTCCCCAGCGAATACGCCACCTGGAACGCCCCACAGGAGGACGGACAGGAAGCGGCGGATGAGGATGAGGCCGAGGATGCCGCCGAAACTACGGAAGCCGAAGAAGAAATCTACGCATGAGAGGAACAACAGCAGCCCGCAGGATTGGGTTCACCCCAACCCCTGCGGGCTGTTTTCCTATCGTTTGACACTGCACCATGAAAGGGGTGATGCCGGTTGATTGTATAGCAGCGTTTCACCAAATTTATGAAAAAGGAGCGTGATGCCCAAAGCCATAACGTATATTGACCTGTTTTCCGGCATCGGCGGGTTCCGGGAGGGACTCAGCCGGGCCGGAGATTTTGTCTGCGTAGGCCATTGTGAGATCGACAAATATGCCGACCAAAGCTACCGGGCGCTGTTCGATACGAAAGGAGAGTGGTTCCGTGAGGACGTCCGAGAAGCCGACCCCGATGAAATGCCCGACTTCGACCTGCTGTGCGGGGGATTTCCCTGCCAATCTTTTTCTATTGCTGGACACCGTGGAGGGTTTGCCGACCCAAGAGGTACGCTGTTCTTTGAAATTGCCCGGCTGACTGCGGCAAAAAGACCTGCGTATCTGCTGCTTGAAAACGTACCCGGCCTGCTTAACCATGACGGAGGCCGGACGTTTGCGGCCATCCTCCATACGCTGGATGGATTGGGGTATGGTGTGGAATGGCAGGTGCTTAACAGCAAAGATTTCGGCGTCCCTCAATCCCGCAAGAGGGTGTACCTTGTCGGATATCTTGATGAAAAATGCAGAGGAAAAATACTTCCTTTCACCGAAACAGCAGGAACGCCTCTTAAGCAAATCCGCCCCGGCGCACAGGGGGAGCGCATCTACTCCACAGAAGGGGTAAGCTGTACCCTTGCGGCGCAGGCTGGAGGCTTTGGCGGCAGGACTGGGCTGTACTGCACAGGCGTCCCCATCAAGGAAAACACGAAAAAGGGATATAAAATGGCATATCCCGGCGACAGTGTGGATTTGGCCTATCCCACCCTCAATACCCGCCGCGGCAGGGTGGGCAGGAAAATCGCCCACACCATCACCACCGGGAGCAGCCAAGGCACCCTTTGCTGTGTGGATCTGAACGAGGAACCGGCGCTGACGGATTATGCCCGCTGCCTCACCGCCAAGCAGAACGGTGGGATCCGCAACCATAAGCGGGAAGCCTCCGGTGTGTGGGACGGATGCCGCATCCGCCGCCTCACGCCACGGGAGTGCCTGCGGCTCCAGGGCTGGACGGATGACCGCATCGACCTTGTCCTGCCGCTCCAATCCGACGCCCAGCTTTACAAGCAGGCTGGGAACGGCGTCACCGTCAATGTGGTGGAGGCCATCGGAAAGCGGCTGGCCGCCGCCCATCGGGAGGTGAACGCTGTCGATTGACCTGAAAGACCAGTTCTTCGGCTGCGAGATCGAGATGACGGGGCTGTCCCGCCAACAGGCGGCAGAAGCAGTGGCCGCCTTGTTTGGCGCCACCGCCATCCACTCCCGTTCCTCCCGCACCTACGACCCATGGGAGGTCACCGACAACGAGGGGAAAACATGGCGCTTTGTCTTTGACGCCAGCATCCGCGCCACCCATCGGAGCGGGCGCAGGCAGCTTTCCACAGGCGATGACACCTACAAAGTGGAGATGAACTCCCCCAAGCTGGAATACAGCGAGATGGGGAAGCTTCAAGATGTAGTACGCACCCTCCGCCATGCGGGGGCTGTGGTCAATTCATCCTGCGGGATGCACGTCCATGTGGATGCTTCCAAGCACACCCCGCAGAGTTTGAAGAACGCCCTGTCCATCATGTACTCCAAGGAGGATATCCTGTTCAAAGCCCTCAACGTGGACGAACGCCGGGTGGAACGCTGGTGCCAGAAGGTGCGTGAACCCATGCTGGAAAGGATCCGCAGGCTGCCCACCAACACCACCATGGAGCGCCTCAAGCGGGAATGGTATGGAGGGACCGATGGCAGCTACGAGCACTACAACTGGACCCGGTACTACGCCTTGAACCTTCATTCGGTGTTCTATCGCGGCACATTGGAGTGGCGCTGTTTTGAGAGCACCCTCCATGCCGGTAAAGTGCGCGCCAATATTACGCTGGCATTGGCCATCTCCGCCCAGGCCATCAATCAGAAGCGGACGGTGATGCGGAAAACCGAGATCAGCGAGAACCCCGCCTTCACCTTCCGCACCTTTCTTTTGCGCCTTGGCCTGATTGGGCCGGAGTACAAAAATGTGCGGGAACATCTGCTGTCAAACCTTCCCGGCGACAGGGCCTGGCGCTATGACAAATCCCAATATCCCAGCCTGCAGAACCGCAGCAATCAAGAACGATAGGAGATGATGAAAAACCAAAGGGAAACTTTATCATTGACGCTTTACGTTCAGAAGATATACAGCTTAAGACGGATGGACAAGGGAATACAGTTGAAGAACCCGCTCATTTTGTGGCATTTGTAGTAACTGATAATGGGAATGGGTTTAATACTGAAAATTATACTTCTTTTTTGGAAGCCTATTCTCAGCTGAAGGTAAAGAAGGGATGCAAGGGAATAGGTCGATTCTTATGGTTAAAAGCATTTGATACCGTTACTATTAGCAGCACCTATTTTGAAGATGATTGTTGGCATCTTAGAGAGTTTAACTTTGCACTCACGGGAGTGACTCCAGAACAAAATGACAAAATCCTTGAAAGCAAAGAAGTTGGTCAGCGAACAATTGTTAGTTTAAAAGGCTTTCGAAATCCATATCGTGATTCTGTCGCATATTCTTTGGAGAGTTTAGCAAAAAAATTGATTGAACATTGCCTTCCTTATTTCATCACTGCGAAATGCCCTCAGATTATTTTGCAGGATAATCGTGGAGAGATGTTTAACCTCAACAACTATTATGAGAAAACCTATAAAGATTCACTGCATCAAGATCCTATGGAGTTGAACGGTAAGCATTACACGCTATATCATATGCTTCTGTCGGAAGGTGCGGATAAACATGAACTTCATCTTTGTGCGAATAACCGTGAAGTAAAGTCATATGTACTTTCCAACTACATTCCAGATATGAAGAAAAAATTGATTAATGGTGAGGACTCATATTACTATGTTGGGTACCTTGCTGGTGATTATCTGGATGATGCTGTTAACACAGAAAGATCAGACTTTGATTTTTCAGATGGACCATTATTTGGTGAGACCAAGGAACCTGAAATTGTAGAGACAGCAGTTGAGTGCATCCGTACCTATCTTAGTGATGAGTTGACCAAAGTTGCCGATGAAAAAAAGACTCAGATTGATATGTTGGTCAAAGCAAAACGCCCTCAATACCGTCTACTTTTGAATAGGCGGCCAGAAGTATATGACATAATTCCTGCTGGTTTAACGGAAGATAAGTTGGATGTGGAACTCTACAAGCAACAGCAACAATGGGAACTCGACACTGCAAAGAAAAGGCATGCCATAGAAGAAAAAGTAAAACATGATGCAACATCTGATCCGGATTTTCAAAGACTTTTTGATGAATATTGCGAGAGCATTACAGAACTAAGTCGCGCAAGCTTGGCAGAGTATGTGGCACGTAGAAAAGCTGTTATTGATCTTCTTGAGCATGCATTAGAAGCTGACGAAAATGGTAAATACAGCAAGGAATCTCGGATTCATAGCATAATTTGTCCTATGCAAACTACATCAAACGAGATAGTGCTTGATGATATGAACCTGTGGCTAATTGATGACCGATTGGCGTATCATCATTTCTTAGCATCGGACAAAAAAATAAATACTATCCCTGTTTTGGAAAGTAGTGTAGATAAGAGGATGGATTTGGCCATCTTCGATGCTGCATTATCTTATACTGCTGATCCGGACAACATTAGTTCCATCACAATCGTAGAGTTGAAACGCCCTCAACGAGATGATCTTGCCACAGAAGAAACAGATCCCATTACACAAGTATACGACTATGTAACAGATATTAAGGAAGGCAAAGTAAAAAAAGCCAATGGACGTGGCTTTGGAAATATTCAGCAAGTTGCTTTCTATTGCTATGTTATAGCGGACACTACGCCTTCCCTCAAAAAAAGTGCAGCAAGAGCAGGGTTAGTTCCTACTCAAGATGGTGAAGGTTACTTTGGATACAATCCGACTGTTGGAACATACATTGAAGTTATATCTTATGATAAGTTGCTCAAGGATGCAAAGCAACGAAACAGAACCCTGTTCGACAAGTTGTTTGAGCCAAAATCAAAAGAATTAAAGCATCCTGAACTGATAGGGGAATAATTTGCTAAGAGGACGCAATAGGCGGGCGAGTCTGGATTTTTTCTTGTGGCCTAAGTCCGGTTCTCTTGTTGGAGGGGCATCTAAAGTGTCCACTCCTTCCAAGTAATGTGACCGATTTTACTGTCGGTCACATTTTTCTTAGTATTCATGCGGGGTTGCAGGCTTTTTTATCCTGTTAAAAAAGATAGTTGACCCATTACTGTCATCCCCGTTTTTAAAAATATTTGCAAAGTGAAGCGGAGTTTTCACCTGATTTTTCAGGCTGGGAACCCCGCTTTTTTGCGTTTACCACTCTTTTTTCCCGTTGTCGGAACTGTAAAAGTTTTCGGCAGATATATAGATAGATTGACGGAAGCCCCAAATGGGTCAATTTCAAGCCCTCAAAATACAGGGGGGTAGTGCGCCCTTTTTTAGAACCGCTCCGGTTGAATGACCGGGGCGGTTTTTCGCTTTCCCCCCTCTCACACTCTCCCCCCTAATACTTTACCAGCTGGGAAAGAACAAGATAACTCTAAGCTCTAACTCAGCAAGAACCTTAAGTTTTCAACAACTAACAAGAAAGGATGAGTAAAACCATGAACATTGGCATCGACCATGGCTATTACGCAATCAAAACCCGGCATTTTTCTTTCCCAGCCGGTATTGCAGAGTATTCCCATGAACCCTACACCTTGCAAAACACACTGGAATTCGGCGGGAAGTTTTATGTCTGCGGAACCGGCAGACAGCCGATCCTGCGCAACAAAATGGAAAACGACAATTACTACCTGCTTACCCTTGCAGCTATCGCCAAGGAAATCAAACAGCGAGGTGGAAAAACAGAGTGTTCGGTGCGCATTGCCGCCGGGCTGCCACTGGCTGGATTTGGCCGTGAGAAAAAGCCCTTCCGGGAATATCTTATGCGTTCTTCCCAGCTGGCAGACGGCCTCCGTCCGGTGTGCTTTCAGTTTGAAGGAATCGCCTATAAAATCACCATTGAGGATGTGAAACTGTTCCCACAGGGCTATTCCGCCATTGCGCTGCATCCGGAACTCATCCAGAATGAGCCTTCTGTTCTTCTCATGGACATCGGCGGCTGGACCGTTGATCTGATGCGGTTGGATAATGGTGTTCCCAATGCGGCTACCTGCCGAAGTCTGGAACTCGGTATGATTCGCTGCATTGATGAAACGAAAGAACAGGTCCGCCGGGATACCGGGCTGTCTGTGACCGACGCTCAGGTGGAGCGTGTTCTGGCAGGAAAGCCCTGCAGTATGGATGAGGACGCCCGAAACATTATCCAGAAACAAGGGCGGCTTTACACAGAGCGCCTTTTTTCGGCAGCCATGGAATCGGGGTTTGACCTGAAAGCCATCCCGGTGGTGATGCTGGGCGGCGGCGCATCGGTAGTCAAGGGCAACGTGAGCGAACAGGACAGCCTGTGTCGGGTTTTTACCCTGATAGACGACAAGGTAAACGCTGAAGGGTTCGAGAGGATTTTGGGGCAGTTTTCGGGCGGTGTGGGCAAGGCATGAGCAGGCCCCTTTTTATGTTCCGCCCCAACCTCCAGAATGAAGAACATCGCAGGGCGTGGCAAATCCTGCAGGCTGTGCCCGAAGGTCAGAAAAACGCCTTTCTGGTACAGGTGATTCTGGAAAATGCCCAGCGAGAAGAACTGGAAACAATTCTGCGCCGGGTGCTGCGGGAAGAACTCAAAGCTGTGCCTTCCCAGCCCGTGCCGCAGCAGGAAGAAGCCATTCCGCAGGAGATGATGGGCTTCCTTGGTTCCCTGCTGGGAGAAGAATAACCCCCACATAGCCTTTATTGGTTGTGACGTTTGTTGAGCCTGCTTTGACTGAAAGGTTGTTGGTCTTGGTAATAGCTTTATCCGGCGGGTTGCAGTATGCTTGTGTTGCCCGAAAGGGAAAGAACGAAAAAAGGAGCGATAGGCGTGGAAACAAAGGGCGTAACCTGCAAAATCCCGCTGGATCTGCATAACCAAATCAGCGAGGAAATCAGGGAAACGGAAAGCACGATGAGCAAATTCATCGAAATGGTCATCCGGGAACATTATGAGAAAGGGGCTAACAGAATTATGGAAAAAGGAAGAACATTAGCATTTCAGGTAATATGGCATTCTTCCACAATGTCTTTTACCGTCAGTTTTTTCACGCCTTTTTTCGTTACCAGATTTTTCGCTGCCTGCGCGATAGTATCTTTCATGTCAACCGGCATATGCTTTTCCCTCCTTCGGCGGCTATTGGGTAGCTGTAAATGATTATAATGGAAAACTTGGCAAATATCAATGAAAGATGTGCTCTTTTCCTCTCGGAAGAAGTGGTTCCTGCCCAGGGATTTGTTAGGGCCGTTCCCAATCCGACGGATCCCTGATTCAGGTTTTGCGGATCAACTTCGTCCGGAAACGGATCAAACTCGTCCGGTAATTTTATTTTCCAATTTGCCGAAACTACTTGTAAAATATGAAAAAGTGGGGTAAAATAAAGAATAAATAACACGTGTTATTTAAAAAAGGAAACGGGGTATTTTATGCCACCACAAAAGCGTATTTTTCGTGAAGACATTTTGAAAGCGGCGGTGAGTTTGGTTCAGGAGCAGGGGCCGCCCGCGCTTTCGGTTCGAAACATCGCCGGGAAATTAAGCTGCTCCACCCAGCCTATTTACTCTGAATTTGAGAATATGGAGAATTTGCGCGAGGAACTAACCACTTATGTCCGGGAGCATTATCTCCGGGAGGATGCGGACAGTTATAAGCAGGTAGCGCTTTCCTTTCTGCATTTTGCGCAGCGGGAAAAGAACCTGTTCCAGTTAGTTTACCTGCGGCAGCGGGCGGCTGGGGAGACCCTTTTTGAGGATCCCAATGAAGGGCAGACGATTCATAAGCTGGAAGTAACCCTGGAGCTTTCCCGGGAGCAGGCCGCTGAGATGCACCGAAGGATGCAGTATTATTGTTACTCGATGGCGGTGATGATGGCCACCTGCTATCTAAATTTCAGCGAAGAAGATCTCAACGAAGAGCTTACAGAGTATTACCGCATTGTTTTAAGCTATTATAAGCAGGTAAAAAGCGAAGAAGAGTTGCAGCACTGGCTAAAACGCTCGCGGAATCTGCTGGTATAAATCGAAGGAGGAACACTATGGCAACAAAAGCGAAAAAGGCCTATGATGTGGTCGTCATAGGCGCAGGCAACGGCGGTCTGGTTGCCGCCATCCGGATTTTGCAGGCTGGATACTCCTGCCTGCTTCTGGAAAAGCATAATCTGCCGGGCGGCTTTGCCACCAGTTTCAAGCGGGGACGCTTTGAATTCGAGGCGAGTTTGCATGAACTGAATGATTTTGGTTCTCCGGAGGAACCCGGCGAGGTACGCATGCTGTTCCGTGATCTTGGAATCGAGAATAAAATCGATTGGGTACGTATTCCAGAAGCGTATCATCTGATTACCACCGACAAGAAATACGACTGCGTCATGCCTTTTGGCCAGCAGGCGTTCATTGAAAAGATGGTAGAATACTGTCCGGAATCCCGAAAATCCATTACGGAGTTTTTTGAGTTGTGCAATGAGGTACGGGACGCTCAGACATATTCCAACTCGGTAAACGGAAACACCGATTCCGCTTATATGAAAAAGACCTTCCCCAATTTTATCAAGGCTGGAAGCTATTCGGTGAACGAGGTACTGGATGCTCTGAAAATGCCGCAGAAAGCCAAGGATATTCTTAACGCTTATTGGTGCTATCTGGGCGTGGACTGCGACCGTATGAGCTTTCTGCATTATGGCTCCATGGTCATCCGCTATATCACCCGGGATGCCTGGATGCCCAAAATGCGCTCGCACGAAATCAGCCTGGCGCTGGATACTCGGATCCGCGAGCTGGGCGGGGACATCTGGTATCAGTCCGAGGCGGAGAAAATCCTGGCGGATGACAACGGCCAAATCCGCGGCGTACAGCTCACCGATGGTCAGGTTATCGAGACGCGGCACATCATCGCCAACTGTTCTCCCCATTTAGTATTTGGCAAAATGCTGGAAAAGAAAGCCGTCACCGAGCAGATGGTGCGCGCCACCAACAGCCGGAAATTTTCCGGCCGGGGTTTTTCGCTTTTCCTGGGGCTGAACCGTTCCGCGGAGGAGCTGGGCATTACCAGCCACAATTACTTCATTTATGACACGGCCGATACTGTCCGGCAGTATGACCTGATGAAAAAGGTCAGCACCAACCATGTGCAGGCTACCGTCTGCCTGAACAACGCCTATCCTGAGTGCTCGCCCAAAGGCACCTGCATGATGTATTTTACCACCATGTTCATGTCGGATGACTGGGGCAATGTCACCGAAGAAGAGTATTTTAAAATGAAAGATCAGGTGGCCGATGATATGATCCGTGTGTTCGAGCGGGAAACCGGCTGCAAGATCCGGGATGCTATTGAGGAAATCTGTGTGGCATCCCCCACCACCTACGCCCGTTACTGCGGTCATCCCCAGGGCGTGATCTATGGCTACGAGACCGCTGATTGGGACAGCCTGATGCCCCGAATGATGATGATGAAAGAAGACGCTCTGCTCAATCCGGGCCTGCGGTTTGCGGGCGGCTACGCTATGCGTTCCAGCGGATATTCCAGCGCCTATATTTCAGGGGATCTTTCCGGCCGGCAGACCGTAGGCGATTTGAAAAAGGAGGCGACGGCAGAATGAATTTCAAAAAACTACCGTTTGGGTTTATGGATATGCTGCGGTTTAAAAAAATGGTTCCCCTTCGCCGGCGGATGCTGGCTCAGGGAGAAAATAAACCGCTTCCCCAGGAATACCGCACCAACACTCTGGCGAAAAAGCTGCATCCCGGTTATATGCGGGTGGAACTGACCAATACGAGATTTCTTACCGACACCATTCGGGAATTGACTTTTAAGCGGGTGGACGCAGATGAATTCCCCTTCTTTCGGGCGGGTCAGTATGTTTCCATCCAGATGAAGATCGGCGACAGCCTGGTCAGCCGTCCCTATTCCATTGTTTCCACCCCTCGGCAGGCCTTGGAAAACAAGCTGGTGCTGGCGGTGGAGACGGCAGGATTGGGATCCGGATATCTTAATGAAAAGGCCCAAATCGGGGATCAATTTGTTATGACAGAGCCTTCCGGAGAGTTTCACTATGAAACCCTCCGGGACAGTCGGAATATCATCTGCATCGCAGGCGGCAGCGGCATCACGCCTTTTATGGCTATGGCCGGTAGCCTCGCCGACGGGGATGAGCCCTATTCTATGATCCTTTTCTACGGGGCGCGTACAGCGGCTCAGCTGGCCTATCGCAGCGAGTTGGACGCGCTGGCCGCGCGCTGCGGGGGATTGAAAGTGGTATATGTCCTCAGCGATGAGGAACAACCCGGCTGTGAAAAGGGATTTGTGTCCGCGGAGCTGATGAAGAAGTATACGAATCTAACAGACAGCACCTTTTTCCTTTGTGGGCCGCAGGCTATGTATGATTTTGTGGAAAAAGAGCTCGCGCCGCTGCGCCTACCCCAAAAGGCCGTGCACCATGACGCCACCTGCTGCGGTGATCTTCCCCTGGAGAACGCGGGTGAATTTAAGCTTACCGTACACATGCGGGATGAGGTGTATTTCATTTCCGCCAAAGAAAACGAAACGCTGTTGACCGCCATGGAACGGGCCGGACTTAACGCGCCCAATAAATGCCGCGCCGGCGGCTGCGGCTTCTGTCACAGCAAGTGGCTCTCAGGCGCCTATCGGGTGGCGGAAGGCCGTGACGGCCGCCGGGAAGCCGATCGCAAATTCGGTTTTATCCATCCCTGCGTCACCTATCCGTTGGAGGATATGGAGATTGATGTTCCCGTGGCCTACTGAGAAGAAAAGGGAGCGTTCCCCGGATTGGCCGCTTTTCAAATAAGATGTTAGCAGGCGTCGGCGGATAAGCTAGACAGTGAGTTTACCTGGACGGTGTGTTTCCATACTTTCTCAGCTTGTTTTTCGTTAAAAAGGTGTGCCCGGCAATAAAGCCGGGCACACCTTTTATGTTATGGAACTTATTTTAAACTCATTTTCTTTTCCTGATTACGAAAAACGAGATCCCGGCGACGACCACCACGCCGGCGATAAGCAAAGCAACCAGAATAAAAGTATCCCGCGTTTGCGGCTTCGTTTCCTCCGGGATGTTTTCGGTTCCGCCATCAGCAACAGCATCCTCTCCAGTGCCAGCATCCCCGCTAGAGACGGTATCCTCATCTGTACCAGGGCCCTTGTCAGGGGTTCCGTTAGCGCCGGCGTCAGAAGCCGAGGATGGATCCGATTCCAAAACGGTTCCCAGCGCTGTGGGGCCTGACCCATTGGGTTGATTTTCTGTATGAACCTGATCCAGTCCCACAGTCGGACCGGATTGAGAAGGGGAATCCGGTGTCAGGGGGGAATCAACCGGGGGCGCTGACTCGGAAGGCGGTGTCAAATCAGGCTTACTATCGGGGGAGTCCGGAATATCCGGAGACGGTACCGGGTCGGTCACTGAAACGGTAACATCAAATTCCACCGGCAAGTAGGCTTCGGTATCCTTCGGCGTGAAAATCACCGGATAATTTCCCGTCTGTAACGGAATAACACTGCCGTCTTTCCATGAGAACGTTCCCTCTGTCTCCGCCTTTCCTCCGGTCAAGCGGCTTTCGCTGAGCTTTTGTCCTTTCACCAAAGCGGATGGAGTAGGTTTGATTTCTATGGAAGGAATCTTTTGCCGGATAATGGGCTCTACTTCCTTGAGACGATCGATGCTTTCCAAAAACAGCCGGTCGGCCATTCCGATTATATCGGCGTTTTCAATCTCTGCTTTTGCCTCGTCCATAATCTCTGCAAGTTTTTTCTGGTTCTCTTCAGTGTAATCCGTCATTTTCAGGGCGGAAAAATACGCGTCTAAGTCTTCCAGGGCATTTTGCTTTTCTTCGGCGAAATATTTCCTTACCGTCAATTGGCCCAGAACGGTCGGATCACAGTAAACCTTTTCTTCTGAGGACAAATCGTCATATTCACGCAGTTGATCGCTATAAAGGGTGGCATCCGTTGATTTGACTGATCCCATAGGCACTTGATAAGGGTGAATACCTGGTCGTATTCTACCGCTTGCGGCTCCATTTCTCCCTGGCCACCATTGGGTTGGTAATACACTGTATAGGGATTCGCGATCCATTTTGCGTAAAGTTTCTGCCCCTCAGCCTGGATCATATCTGTTTCCTGAACTTCCCGGGAATACATGGAATCATAAAACCACTTTACCGTCTCATAACCCTGCTTGGGATTCTGTTCGTAGAAAACTTTGGCTTCCACCTCAAAATCGGGAATATTGGGCATGATTAAATCATCTAGATGATTGTTGGCGGCAACAAACCCATTGCCTTTTAAATTCGGATTTTGGCTCATATCCAAAGTGGTCAGATTATTATGATCGATATGTAAGAACTCAAGGTCCTTAAGCATCGTACAGTCAAAAGAAGTTAACTGATTATCAAAAGTTTCGATGAATTGCAATTTAGTATTGTAGCGGACATCTAATTGCGTCAGTTGGTTATGTCTGGAATAAAGCTTAATTAGTTCTGGATTTCCAGATAAGTCAAGCTCTTCCAGCCTGTTTTTCTCGCAGTTCAAAAACTGCAGTTTGGCGCAGTTTTTAATATTAAGATCTGTGAGAAAATTAGAGGCACAGTATAGATATTTTAAGTTGTGATTATTCGAAAGATCCAACTTAGTCAATTGATTGGAGGAACAATATAATTCTTCCAGCAAAGTGTTTTGAGATAAGTCCAAATTCTGCAGGCGATTTTGAGTACATGTCAAAATTGACAGAGAGGGAAAATACTCTATTCCTGTTAAATCGCCAATATTTTGATCAGAAAGATTCATCTCTGTAATATTGTTTCTCTCTTCAAAGGTCAGGATTCCGTCACTTCCAAAACCATTTAGATTACTTGGATTTAAAATCCAATTCTGAAACGCTTCATCTGGGAAATGCGCCTCGTCTACCGCGATGTCCCCGATATCTAACGGCTGGGAAGCAAGCGCTACAGGTGACAAAAAGGTTACCATCTGTGCGATCGCCACGCCTAAAGCAATCCATATTTTATTTTTTTCCGCATATCATTCTCCTATCTGAAATTTTTTAAAGTATAGATAACGAATTAAAAGTATATATAACGAATGTGAATTAGTTGTGAACAAATTAACAAAGGAGAATTTCCCTGCGGTTCCAGATTTTGTCGCCTGCGCTTCCCAGCCTAAAAACCGGTGTTTTTCAGTTTCCGCCGCCCTTTCGCACTTTCCCGGAAAAGCGGCTGTGCCTGTCCGTTATCGCGTTTTATCCAATCAACCGCCGCGGATTATTTGCAGAGCTCGAATTGCTCCCTCATCACCTGCTCGGTGTAACCATAGGCGTCTTTCTCGCCCCAGGAGATGGCTGTTTGAAGAGCGTCGGGAGCCATTTTATCAATGGCGTCCGGATCCGTGATACCGGCCTCCGCCAAAGTGGTGGGGGTGCCGATCTTTTTGAACCAGGCCTCCAGAGCGTCGATGCCCGCCTGAGCCGCTTTTTTATCATCTTTCTCGTCGATTTTAAAGACCTCTCTGGCGAAATCAGCATACTTCTTGGTGCGCTTCTCCAGATAGTAGCGCATCGTGGCCAAGATGGTCACGGACATGGCCGCGCCGTGAGGAGTATCATAAAAATTGGACAGGGAGTGGCCTAAAATATGAATATTGGAATTGGGCAGTCCCATGCCGCAGTCATAAAAGCCGTTCCAGGCAAAGGCGGCCTGCCACATCATCAAGCCTCTGGCCTCCGGATCCTTAGGGTCCTTCATCAGACGGTCCATGCAGTCCATGATAGAACGGATGCCGCCCTGACAGAAATGATCCTGATAGGGGGCAAAGGGCAGCGTATGGCCCAGATAGTGCTCCAGCAGATGAGAGACGATGTCTGCCGCGGAGTAGGCGGTCTGCTTGATCGGGATGGTATAGGTCAGCTCCGGATCCAGGATAGAAACCACCGGCCGCATGACCGGACTGAGAAATCCGTCTTTTCTGCCCAGGGCTTCATTGGTGATTACGGCGGTGCCGTTCAGCTCAGAGGAAGTGGCGGGGATAGTCACTACAGTGATGACCGGGATGGTTTTCTCGATCGTCGCTTTTCCCAGAGGGAAATCCCAGGGATCTCCGTCATACAAAGCGCCCACACCGATGAATTTAGCCTCATCCATGGCGGAACCGCCGCCCAAAGCGATGATCACATCCGGCTTTTCCTTTTTGCAGAGGGCAATGGCCGGGGCGGCATGCTCAGCGGTAGGATTGCTCTTTACGCCAAAGTGGCAGAGAAGCTCTACGCCCGCTTCTTTACAGCTGTCGGCTACCTTGTCAAAAAAGCCGACTTTTTTCACGAAGTCCTCATCATAGGTCACCAACAGGGCCTTTTTGCCAAATCTGGCAGCCTCACCGCCTATTTTCTTTACCTCTCCGACGCCGAAAATAATTTTCGTGGGAACGGAAAATTCAAAGGGTGTTAACATGGTCATCTTCTCCTTTATATTTTAGATATCAATTTATGAAAGCAGATGGTTCTGCGGCTTTCCAAACTTCAAACAGATCATTTTTCAATCAGGTTCTTTTATTTCCTTATAGAGCTTATAGAGCCGCCGTTCCGCAAGCGGAAACGCGCCGAACCGGCCAAGAGGGCGAAAGGCGGCTAAGCAAACGGCAAGACCGCCGCCCGACAGGGGATAACCCCCGAACCGGCCAAGAGTTGAAAGACAGCTAAGCAAACGGCAAGACCGCCGCCCGGCAGGGGATAACCCCCAAACCGGCCAAGAGGGCGAAAGGCGGCTAAGCAAACGGCGGGGCCATTTGGGTGGTGGACGCTTCTCGGGGCATTGAGACCCAGACCCTTTTGGAGCCGTTCTTTTGGGGGAACACTGGCGCGATGGCATGATGCGCCCCGCCACAGGAAAGGCTTCACAGGGAATCCGGTTCCGCCGGCCGGGAAGTCCGCGGTTTCATTGCCATCCTTAGCGACAGAATCGATCACATCTTGAGATACCTTTCTGATGATCTGGGTTAAAAAACCAATGCCGCGAATAGGAAATCCTATTCGCGGCGATCTATGATAAAGCGTAGGCGCGCGCACCCCCCGCTTCTCTATACTATGACAGACCTTCCGAGGGGGTACTAAAAAATCGGGTCAGACGCCGTAAATCGCCTGCAATGCCACACAGAAAAGAGGCATGGTCAAGATGGAAAGCAGGGTGGAAATCGCCACGGTTTTCGCCGCCAGAGTGGTATCGTGGCGGAACCGTGCGGCGAAAATCGCCGTCAGTCCCGCGCTTGGAGCGCAGAACTGAATGATGGAAGACGTCATGGGAATATAATCTGGCTTGAATAAGAGCAAAATTCCCATGACCGCCACCGGTATCAGGACTAGTCGGATCACGGTCACTCCATAGAGAGTCTTTTCCTTAAAAATATCCAGCAGCTTGGTTTTAGAGATAAACACGCCGATGCAGATCATCGCCAAAGGCGTGTTCATATCCGCCAAAAAGCCTACCACCGATTGAAATGGATCCGGCAACTCCACGGAAAACAACAGCAGTGGCAGCCCGATATAAACCCCTATCGCACCCGGATTCAGCGCCACCTTCCGAGCAGAGATCTTCTCGCCCTCTTTGCCCATCACCACAAAACCAACCGTCCACATCGCTACGGTGATCATCGTGTTGATAATAGCGGCATACACCATTCCCCGGTCTCCCAAAACTTCCTGGACCATGGGGAACCCCATAAATCCGCAGTTGGAAAACATGGCGCCGAATTTCAGCACCTGCCGGCGGCCGTCAGGTTCCTTATTGAAGCAAAATTTTACGATGACTACCGCGGCTAAAACATACACCAAGCCGGCAATCACCGTAAACCATAAATTCCACGTGGGAATCTGTGATTTGTCTATCTGGAACGCGTCGATGATAACACAGGGCACCACCACGTTGAGCAGGAGAAAATTCATTTGATCCGTTCCCGTTTCCGTGATGATTTTTTTCCTGCCCAGCACGAACCCTATGCTCATCAAGAGAAATAAAATCAGCACCTTCATGGCCACTGATAAGAAATTCCCAATCATGTTGTTCTATCCCCATTGTTGCTTAATCTATTGTCCAGCCGCCGCAAAATTTCCTGCTTAATCTTCTGTGTCCTCGTCTTCCTCATCCGCCGCAGCTTCTTCCCCGTTTTCTTCCTCCAGGGCCCGATGTTCCGCGTCCTTCCTCTTCTGACGGAAGAAAACCAGCCCGGTGATAATCAAAGCCACCGCCATAACGCCTCGGAAAATCCAGGCGTAAACGCCCCCGAACAGGTCAAGCTTCGGCATCAGGGCATCCGCCAGCCACCAGGCTCCCATAAACAGGAAAATACCGCCCGCGAACACAAAAATCTGATTTTCCTTCCGCAGCTTCCAGATCAGCAGCAAGCCGATGAGGAACCACATTCCCGCGTAAACATATTCCATCATTTTTCTGTCTTCTCATCCTTTTTCTCTTCGTCTTTTTTTACTTCGCCTTTTTTCACTTCACCTTGTTTCCCGGAAAGCTTCTGCGCTTCCTTGTCCGTCTGCTCGGTCTCCTTTTTTTCCTCCCGCTTCTGCCGCCAGTAATATACGTAGATCTTGTAGAACAGGTATCCGGCAAAGAGAATAATCCCCACGTGGTGGATCCAAATCATAAAATCCGCGTAAGGCCAGATAGCGGTAATCAGGGTATTGAACAGCGTCCAGGCACCCTCAAAGAGAAAATAAAAGGAAATCGCCTGGTAAAAAGGAAATTTCCTGAGCGGCGGCGTAAACAAGATCGTCGCTACCGCGAAACACACCAGGCAGGTAATAATGGGAATCCACATAGCCAGATTCCTCCAATCGCTGCTAATTTTAGAAAACCGTTTCTTGGGTTTTCCCGAAACTTTTCTATTAACTTAATTTAAGTATAATTCACCTGCAAATTGAAGTCAAGGCGGGGGAGCCAAGAAAGACTATCTTTCTTGGCTCCCCCGCCTTAGTTTGATTTCTCTTTTTACCTTTTTACTTTTTATATCATTAGGCTTTGTATCATACGCTCTAGCAGAATATGCTCCGGCGCTGTCGAAGAAAACCGGTTTCGTCAATGGTAAGACCAATTTCCCTGAACAGACAGTATCAAAACGCGTCAGGACCTGTGACGAACGATTCCTTCAGGTAACATTTCGCGGTTTTCCAAAAGTCCTCCAAAAGCAGCCTGCTCTCTGAAACATTTTACCTCGATTCTTCGTCCATCATTAAAAACAATCTATAGCGTGTTTCCTGAGGGACTTCCATCATCTTTTCGTGTTCCATGCGAGCAATCGCCGAAACCATAGCCATATGCCAGACCAGAAAGCCTTACAGCAAATTGTCTACCGCGCCGCGTTGGGCCGCCAGACCCTTTTGATACCGATCCATAAATCCGGCAAAGCCTTCCACGTCCTTGGCGTCGGGGGTCATACGCTCGCCGGCGTTGCCCGCGAACACCTTTTCGTTCAGGTAATCCTCCAGAGATTCTCCCTTCTGCTCCGCTAAATAAGCGGCCAGCAGGGCAACGCCCCAGGCGCCGCCTTCTCCGGCGGTTTCCATGACCGCCACAGGGATGTTCATAGCGCCCGCCATCAGCCGCTGGCCAACGCCTTTGGTCTTAAACAGGCCGCCGTGCCCCATCAGCACATCCAGACGAACCTTCTCCTGCTCGGTGAGAATATTCATACCGATCCGCAGGGAAGCCATGGTGGAGAACAGCTGGGCTCTGAAGAAGTTGGCCAGTGTCATGTGACTGTCCGGGGTGCGGACAAACATGGGACAGCCCTTGTCAAAGCCGGTGATCGGCTCGCCGGAAACGTAGTTGTAGGAAATCAGGCCGCCGCAGTCAGGATCGCCTTCCAGGGCTTTATAATACAGCGCGTCGTACACCTTGGGCTTCTTGGTGTCGCCGCCCAGCAGTTCGGAAACCTCCCGGAACAGGGAAACCCAGGCGTCCAGATCGGAGGTGCAGTTGTTGCAGTGAACCATGGCCGCCGGTTTACCGGCAGGGGTCGTGACCATATCGATCTCCGGATATACTTTGGACAGGTCCTTATCCAGCACGATCATGGCGAACACGGAGGTGCCGGCGGAAACGTTGCCGGTGTGCTCCGCCACACTGTTAGTAGCCACCATGCCGGTACCCGCGTCGCCTTCCGGTGGGCACATCATAATTCCGGCCTCAAATTTTCCGGTAGGATCCAGCAGCTTCGCGCCTTCCTCGGTCAGAGTGCCGGCCTGCTGGCCCGCTACTAGTACCTCAGGCAGGATTTCGCCCAGTCTCCAGCTGTAGCCATCCTCAGCCACCAAAGCGTCGAATTTTTCCATCATACCGGCATGATAGGTCTTGGTCTCGCTGTCGATGGGGAACATACCGGAAGCGTCGCCTACGCTGATGACCTTTTTGCCGGTCAGCTTCCAGTGCACATAACCGGACAGGGTGGTGATGAAGTCCACATCTTTCACGTGGGCTTCCTTGTTGAGCATGGCCTGATAAAGATGGGCTACGCTCCAGCGAAGGGGCAGGTTGAAGTTGAATTTCTCAGACAGCTTTTTGGCGGCTTCCTCGGTGGTGGTGTTTCTCCAGGTGCGGAACGGGCAGAGCTGATTGCCGTCCTTATCAAAGGCCAGATAACCGTGCATCATGGCGGAAACGCCCATCGCCGCCACCTTTGTCAGGCACGCGCCGTACTTTTCGCTGACATCTTTCGCCAGCTCACGGAAGCTGGTCTGCACACCGGTCCAAACGTCGTCCAGATGATAGGTCCAGTAACCATCCTCCAGACGGTTTTCCCAGTTGTAGCCGCCGGAAGCGATGGGGGCGTAGGTGTTATCGATGAGGACCGCCTTGATCCGGGTGGAACCCAGCTCCATACCCAGGAACACTTCTCCATTTTCGATTTTTTTCTTCATGGCTTCATTCATGATGATCCTTCCCTTCTGTAAATTAGTGAGGCCTTAAACCGGGGTATCCGGAAGCCGGCAGGGATGCGGCGGGCTGTTCTGAAGCCCGACTAAGGGAACGGGTTTTCCGCCTTACCGGTCCTTCGCGTTCAGCCTTCCCGGCGGGCCGCGGTATTTCACGCGAGAATTTCGTCCGCACAGGACTTTGCCTTTATTATAGCATGTTCCGGAATAAAAAGCACCATAGATTTCTTGCGATTCTGCGAATTCCGGTCCGATTTTTTCCCGGCCTTGGCCTGACACTTCCGCACCGGAGCAGACCTGAAATTATTCCAAGCGCCTGGAACAGCCTCCGGCCTTGGCCTGACACTTCCGCGCCGGAGCAAACCGCATACCGACGATTTTCCGCAAACTTTTCTTGCATTTCCCCGGGTTTTCCGGAAAATATGATTTATTTCTCAAAAAATATATGCTATAATAGTAAAGCTTATATGCATTGCGGGTATTTTTAATCATTCGGCCCGGTCCTTGCCGCATGAAGGCGCCCGGCTTTCTTGGAAAATCAACTTTAACCATGCGGAGAATGGCGGTTTTTTCATGAATGTATTAGCCTCCCTGTTTGGGAATTACAGCAAACGGGAATTAAAGCGGATCCAGC